>JALHMO010000137.1 GCA_022844015.1 Reyranella sp.
AGTGCGCCAGTCTGATCGGCGCGCGTCAGGTAGCTCCCCGTCAACTCGAAGACCGTGTGCTGGAGCGTCGGGCCGGCGCCCGAGATCGCGATCACGGTCGAGCGCTGGCGCCCGTTGACGTCGCCATTCCGTTGGAGCACGACATGGCCGACACCGACGACGTGGTAAGGAACGCCGTTGCGGTCACGTGCATCGCTCGCCACGCGCGTGAAGCCACTGAAGCGAAAGGCGTAGCGGCCTGACGGCCCACCTGATCGGCGGGCAGGCGCTCGCCCGGCCTTGCGCTTCGTCGTGGCCATGGTGGGTTCCCCAAGGGTCTTGCCCGCCATCCTCGCGCCGCGGCGCGCCGGGCGGATGTGCGAAAAGTCACAGTGCGGGCCTTGATGAAGCGAGGGCTTGTCTCGTGCCAGGCCCCGAGCCGCCTTCATCACTTGCGAAGGGGGCTCATGGTCGGGAACGCACCGCCAGTGACGTTCCGGCGCAGTCTCATTGCAGCTCGGGATCGCCGCGCCGCGTCCCTGGCACCTGATCGTCGGTGGCTTCGGCGAGGCGGTCGATGTCGACGATGCGGATCTGGCGCCGGCGAACCTCGATGAGGCGCTCGACCTCGAGTCGCATGAACTCGCGCGTCACCGCTTCGCGATGCGAGCCGATGCGGGCGGCGATGTCGTAGTGCGTCGGCGCCGGCCGGATCACCACGCTGTTGCCGAACCGGGTGCCGCTCGCCGCGAGGCGCATCAGCTCGCGACGAACGCGCTCGCGCACCGCGAGCGCGCTGACCTCGAAGACGCGTTCGCTCATCTGCCTGATCTTGGCGACCAGCAGCTCGACCAGGCGGGTGGCGATGGCGGCATTGCCCAACAGCACCCGATGGAACTGTTCCGCCGACATGCGGGCCACGACGCAGTCGGACATGGCCGTGACGTTGGACGAGCGCGGCAGTCGATCGACCGCCGAGAACTCGCCGAAGATGTCGCCCGTGGAAATCTCGTTGAAGATGACCTCGCGGCCGTTCGCGGTGTAGCTGCTGAAGCGTACTGTGCCGGACAGAATGAAGAAAATATCGGTCGTCTGCTCCTGCTCGCTCAGGATCTGGGCGTTGCGGGGAAAGGAGCGGATCGTGCACGCCTCCATGATAGGCACCAGATCGGCGTCCGACAGGCCTTCGAACAGCGCGATCAGGCGAAGTGCCGGCACGCGATCCACGCGAAATCCCCAAGAGATAGAGTCCCACGGGCGAGCATGGCAGGTTGCATTTCATCTGCAACCAGGAACGTGGTCGCGCCGGACGAATCGGCAATCGGTGGATTCACGCCAAGTCGTCGCCTAGAACGGTGCGCATGTCCGCTCCGAGCTCGGTCGCCGAACAGGTCTGACACGCCGGATGGCCGACGCATACACCTATCGCACGCTGCTTCGCTTGCCCGGCATGCGTCACCTGCTGCTGGCGGCATGCCTGTCCCGGCTGGCGAGCGGCATGTTCACGCTCGTCGTGGTCCTATACGTGCTGGACCGCTTCGACTCGCCGGCGCTCGCGGGCTGGGTCGCCTTCGCCGCAGTGGCGCCTGGTCTCGTCATCAGCCCGCTGGCCGGCGCCCTGCTCGATCGCCTGGGCGCCGCGACGGCGATGGCGATCGACATGGCGGCGAGCGCAGCGATACTCCTGTTCCTGGCGGCGACGGATATCGCAGGCGCCGTGACCGCTGCGCTGTTGCTGACTTTCGTGGCGCTGTATTCCCTGACCCGCCCCCTCACGACGGCGGGCATTCGCGTGCTCATTCCCCGGCTCGTGCCGACCGAAGCGCTCGACCTCGCGAACGCACTGGATACGAGCAGCTATGCGCTCATCAATGTCGCCGGCCCGGCTGCCGCGGGCTTGCTCTTCGCCCTGGCGGGACCACAGGCGAGCCTGCTTGCGATCGTCGCGTTCTACGCGGCGGCCGCTCTCGGCCTTGTCCCGCTCGTGAGGCTGGCGCTCGCGGGGCGACGGGCCACGTCGTCGTCGCTGATCGCCGACTCGGTCGACGGAGTGATCCATCTCCTCCGCCATCGATCGCTTCGCAGCCTCGCGGTCGCCTATGCACTCTACCAGGTCAGTTGGGGCGTTCTCGTGGTCGCCGTGCCGGTGGTCGTGATCGGGCAGCTGGGCTCGGGTGCCCGGGCCGACGCCGTCACGGGCGCCCTGTGGGCGGCGGCAGGCGTCGCCGGGGGAGCAGGCGCGCTCTGTGCCGGGCACCTGCGGACGGACAGCCGCGAGAAGGCGATCCTCGTCCTGGGCATGCTCGTGTCGGCGTTCGCCTTCTATCCGATCGGCCCCGCATTCGGGCTCGCAAGCCTCGTTGCGGCACTCCTGGTCGCCGGGCTGCTCGAGGGCCCCATCGATGTCGGCGTGCTATCGATGCGGCAACGGCGCACTGACCCGTCATGGCTGGGCAGGGTTCTCGCCGTCTCGATGAGCTTCAACATGTCCGGTCTTCCGATCGGCTCCGCGATCGGCGGCATGGTCGTGACGGTCTCCGTGCCGCTCGCCTTCGCGGTTGCCGCCGCCGCGTCGGTGTTGGGCGCGGCCGCCGCCTGGTGGCTCATACCGGACTCGGCCGGGCGAGACGAGAGCGACTCGCCGCGCTAGCCTTCTCGAAGCGGCGGCGCTTTCGAACCCTGGGCAGCCGGTAAGCACGCTGGTCCAATTTCACGCACCCGCGCGCCGAAGCGGACCCGGATGCCCCGGATCATCACCCGCAAGCCCGCAGCCGGGAGCGGTGAGGTCCGTCCGGCCGGCCAGCACATGAAATTCTGTGTGAAATGTCACCGACCCAGGCCGGCAGCTTGTCGAGACTGGCGCGACCCGGGAGAGGAGAGGAGAGGTGACGGTGCGATTGCAGAAGCGCGTGCACGAGGAGGCCGGGATGGTCGTGTCGTCGAGGGCGCGTGTCGATCTCCTGCTCGAGAACTACCTGCTTGCGCTGGCCTGCGTCGACCAATGCTCGCAGTGCGCGCCCGAGACTGTCAGGAACCGCCTGGCGCTCAATCTCGAGCGCGCCGAGCGACTCTATTCCGATGCCGCCGCCGACGGCCTCGCGGGCGAGGAGCAGGGCATCGACGCCATCCACGCGGCCCTGGCCGAGGTCAACGCCAGCACGCGCGCCGGCTTGCGCGACGGATGGATCATCTCCGAGCTGGTGACCGATCTCGAGCTGGCCACCCGGCATGGCAGGCGCCTGTTCGATGCCGCCTGCCTGCAGTCCGGTTAGCCGTCGGTCACTTGACGAGAGACCACAGCCCGCTCCGTCGCAACGACGTCGTGCGATGGACCAGGAAGCCGATGATCAGCAGGTTGAGGATGTTGAAGCCGACGCCGGAGGCGAAGGCCGGCGCGTAATAGCCGAAATGATCGTAGAGGGCGCCGGCGAACCAGCTGCCGAAGGCCATGCCGCTCATCGCGGTGAAGAGCGTCAGCGGCACGCGCCATGACGCCTCGGCCGAGGGGAACAGGTCGCGGATCGTCACCGCGTAGGCCGGGATGATGCCGCTGAATCCCAGGCCGAAGATGGCGGCGACGGCGAACAGGCCGGCCTCGTCCTGGGTGAGCAGGAAGCTCGCGATGGCGACCATCTGGCAGACCGATCCGGCGAGCACGGTGCGCAGGCCGCCGATCCGGTCGGCGAGAGCGCCCCAGGCCTGGCGGGACAGGAAGGCCGCAGCCAGCATGACCGAGAGCATCGCCGCGCCATGGGTCGCGCGAATTCCGATGTCGCCGCAGAAGGCGACCAGATGGGCCTGCGGGATCGACATCGGGATGCAGCAGCAGAAGCCCGCCACGCACAGCAGCGCCTGCACGAGGTTGGCCGGCAGGCCGGCAACACGCCGGCTCGGGCTGCCGCCCGGAGTTCCCTGCGTCCCGGCTGCCATGCCGGGCGCCGGCCGCAGGAAGAACGTCATCGGCACGACGAGGACGAGCACCACGGCGCCAAAGCCCAGCATCACCCATTGCCAGCCGACCTCGGCGATCCCCAGCTCGATCAGGGATGGCCACAGCACGCCGGCAACGTACTGGCCCGACGAGATGAGGGCGATCGCCGAGCCGCGGCGGCGCTGGAACCATCGCGAGACATAGACCAGCAGCGGCGGATAGACGGCGCCGTTGCCGAGCAGGCCCATCATCAGCCCGTGACCGACATAGACCGCCCACACCGATCCGGTGGCCGAGAGCGCGAGGCCGCCGGCGATCATGAAGGCGCCGAAGGTCACCGTCGTGCGCAGCCCGATGCGATCGGCCAGCCATCCCATCAGGATGCCGCCGGCACCCGTGCCGACCCACACCAGGGAGCCCGCCAGGGCGATCACCGAGCGGTCCGTGCCGAGCGATTCCTGCATCGTCCGCATGCCGACCACGATCAGGAGCGGCGAGCCGTACGATACCGACAGCAGCGCGAGCGTGATCCACGCCACCCGCCAGGCAGCACGGCTGTCGATCTCGCTGCTCTCGCTCTGCTGATCCGCGACGGCGCGGCTCGCGGATCCATCCATCACGCTGTTCCCTCGTCGCGCCTGGCAACCGGTAGGAGGGCGCGTTCGGCCGCGAGCTTCGACTCGGCGCCGACCCGGGGGAAGGATTCGTTTCACATGCGCGGCATGCAATTTCACCCGGCCGGTTCAAAGCGCTTCTCTCTGTTGACCTCCCTGCGCGAAGCGCGGGGAGGTGCCCCCGAAGGGGGCGGAGGGGTCAGGAGCCTCAATCGAAACGTCCATCCATGTTCTTGCGGTTCAAGGCCTCGCCGATCGACAACTAGTCGCGACAGTATGACGAACGTTCTAGCAAAACGTGTGTATCTCTCGACCCCTCCGCCCCCTGCGGGGGCACCTCCCCGCGCTTCGCGCAGGGAGGACAGCATGATGTGCAAACCTCGTTTCAGGGGCCAAAAAAATGCGGGGAGACCCCCGGCACGCCGGTGCGCACCACGACGCTGTGAGGCTCGGGGCAGTCCCCGCCCCGATCCTCACAGGATGGATCAGACTCGCGCCATCCCTCACCCACCGGCCCGCCAGGCGTCGACGATCTCCGCGCCGGTCGCCGGCCATACGCCGGCATGGTCGAGGATGCGATCGAGCAGGCCGCCGAGCGCGCGGATGCGATGGGGCTGACCCATCAGCCATGGGGTGATGGTGAGGGTCAGGATGCGGCCGCTTCCGGACCGCGCCGCCTCGGCGTAAAGCGTCGCGAAGGCGCGCAGCACCTGCTCGACGAGCTCGGCCGTATCCATGTGCTGCTGGAACAGCAGCCGCTGATCGGACAGGTCCCAGGCGAGCGGCATCGCCGTCAGCGGGCCCGCCGACGTCGTCACCGGATAGGGCATGTCGTCGTTGATCCAGTCGGCGACCCAGTCGAGGCCGGCCTCGGCGACGAGATCGAGCGTGCGCATCGATTCGGAATGGGCCGGCGAGTGCCAGCCGCGGATCGGCGTCGCGAAGGCACCGCGCAGGGTACCCACCGCCTCCTTCACCAGCGCCCTTTCCTCCGCCTCCGCCAGCCCGCCATGGTGCAGCTTGCCCATGTCGAAGCCGGCTGCGGCGACCTCCCATCGGCTGGCGGCGATCTCCCTGACCAGGGCCGGGTAGCGCGCCGCGACGGCGCTGCTCAGCAGCGCCGTTGCGCGCAGGCTGCGGGCATCGAGCGCCCGCATCAGGCGATAGATTCCGATCCTGTTGCCATAGTCGCGCTGGGTGTAGTCCCAGTAGCTGGGATAGGGCCGGTCGACGCCGCCCGGCGCCACGAACGGCGTGCGCGGCATGTCCATCGGGAAGTGGCCGACATGGACGGCGACCCAGAGTGCCACCCGCGCCTTGCCCGGCCACACGATGGGCTTGGCCTGCGGCAGGTTGCGGTGCGGGAAGCGGTCGTGATCGAGCCCGCGCCGGCGCCACTTGTAGTCGAGGTAGTTCGGGATTCCGGGGCCGCTCATCGCCGGCCTCCCGGCGTACCAGACGCCAGCCAGCCCGAGACCTTCTCGTAGTAGTGCTCGGTATACCAGGCGGCGATCTCGCGACCCGTCGCCAGCCAGACACCGTCGTGCGCCACGATGTGCGCGAGAGCGGCGTCGAGCGCCGCGATGCGCTGCGGCTGGCCGATCAGGTAGGGATGCAGCGGCAGGCACATCACCGTGCCGTTTTCCGCACCCTCGGCGTAGAGCTGGTCGAACTGCGCCTTGACCATCGCGGTGTAGCGCTCGACCGGCGTGTTGCGGTTCTGGAACAGCGGCACGTCGTTGACCTCGAGCGAATAGGGCACGCTGATCAGCCGGCCGTTGCGCACCTTGACCGGCATCGGCTGATCGTCGTGCACCATGTCGAGGGTGTACTTGATGCCCTCCTCCGCCAGCACGTGCTGGGTGGTCTCGTCGTTGGTGATGGCGGGCGTCAGCCAGCCGTCGAGCGACTGGCCGCTCGCCCTGCGGATGGTCTCGCGGCTGTCAGCGATCAGGGCGCGCTGCTGGTCCTCCGTCAGATCGTAGAAGTAGCGCGTGTTGTAGGTGCCGTGGCTGAACAGCTCCCAGCCGAGCGCGCAGCAGCGCTCGATGATCTCGGGAAAGTGGTCGCAGACGGCGACGTTGAGCGAGACGCTGCCGCGCACGCCGTGCTTCGCCATGACATCGGCCATGCGCCAGAAGCCGGTCCGGTTGCCGTAGTCGCGATGGGAGTAGTTGAGGATGTCGGGCACCGGCCGCGGCCACGGCGTCTTGCGCGGGTTGTCGGGAGGCTCGAGCTCGTAATGCTCTATGTTGGGGGCGAGCCACACCGCGATGCGCGCGCCGCCCGGCCAGACGATGCGCGGGCGCCCGGTGTAGGGCGCGTAGTCGTAGTGTCCAGGTTCGGCCAGCATGAGTTCTCCCCTTCGAGGACCTGCGTTCGCGTCGAGCGCTCAGACCGACCATCGTAGTCCAGAATCCGCGGCAGCGTAGGGCGGACCACACCCTCTGCTCAGCCCGTTCCGGCTGGTGGCTCGACAAGCGACCGCGAAAGTGGACGCTATGCCTCTCCCCGGACGCTTCGCTGGCGGATGACTTGTCGGCCGACCGCCCTATCCTTCGCACCTCGATGAAGCGATCTGCGGGAAGGGCGATGAACGACGAGTACGACTACATCATCATCGGCGGCGGCTCGGCGGGCGCCGTCCTGGCGGCCAGGCTGAGCGAGGACCCGAGCCTTCGCGTCCTGCTGCTGGAGGCCGGCTTGGACTTCCGCACCAGCGAGACGCCCCATCACCTGCGCATTCCCAACCCGCTGCGCGCCATCGCCGACGACAACTACCGCTGGCCGAAGCTGCTCGCCCGCCGCACCGAGCGCCAGGAGCCGAAGCTGCTGTGGCGCGGACGCGCGATCGGCGGCAGCTCGACCATCAACGGCCAGATCGCCATCCGTGGCGTGCCCGACGATTTCGCCGATTGGGCCACTCTCGGCTGCGCGGGCTGGGGATGGCAGGACGTCCTGCCCTATTTCCGCCGGCTCGAGACCGATGTCGATTTCGGCGACGCCGCCTGGCACGGCGCCGATGGACCCATCCCGGTCTACCGCGCGCCGGTCGAGGCCTGGGGCCATGTCGACCGCGCCCTGATGAGGTCGGCGCTGGCGCTGGGCTATGGCTGGTGCGCCGATCACAACGCGCCCGAGGGCAGCGGCGTGTCGCCCTACGCCATCAACAGCCGGCAAGGGCTGCGCATCTCGACCAACGACGCCTATCTCGAGCCGGCTCGCGGCCGCTCCAACCTGACGATCGCGGGCCAGGCCCTCGTCGATTCGCTGCAGGTCGAGGGCAACCGCGCGCACGTGAGCGGCGTCCACGTGCTGGTGGGCGGTGCGCGGCGCACCGTGCGCGCGCGCCGCGAGGTCGTGCTGTCGGCCGGCGCCATCCATTCGCCGGCCATCCTGCAGCGCACCGGCATCGGGCCGCGCGCGCTGCTGAACGGCCTGGGGATCGCCGTCGTCGCCGACCGGCCGGTCGGCGAGCATCTCCTCGACCATCCCATTCTCGGCCTCGTGCTCGACCTCAGGGAGAATGCGCGGGTCGGCACCTTGGCGCATCGCCACACCAATTGCTGCCTGCGCTACAGCTCGACCCTCGGCAATGCCGGCGTCAACGACATGATCATGATCGCCGGCAACCTTCGCCCGGAGGAGGAAGGCGGCACGGCGCGGGCGCGCATCGCCGTCTCGGCCTTCCAGGCATTCAGCGAAGGCAGCGTGCGCATCACGACGCGCGATCCGGCGACCGACCCGCGTGTCGACGAGCGCATGCTGTCCGACGACAGCGACCTCGTGCGCATGCGCGACGGCGTGCGGCGATTGTGCGAGATCGGCCGCCATCCCGAGATGCGGGCGATCGCGACCCGCGTCGAGTATGGCGCGACAGGCCGCTCGATCGACGATCCGTTCGACGCCCGGGCGCTCGACGACTGGATGCTCGCCGAGTGCTCCGACGCCCAGCACGCGAGCGGCACCTGCCGCATGGGCGCCGCCGACGATCCCCGGTCGGTCGTCGACCCCGAGTGCCGCGTGATCGGCTGCACCGGCCTCCGCGTCATCGACGCCTCGATCATGCCCACCGTCGTGCGCGCCAACACCCACCTGACCACGGTGATGATCGCCGAGAAGATGGCCGACCGGTTGAAGCAGGCGGTGAAGAGACCTTAGATCGCGAAGCCGACAGGCGAGCGTTCTCTTGTCATCCTGAGCGTAGCGAAGGATCTCAGCGCCGGAAGTCTCAAAGTGCGCTCCTGGCACGTGGCGATGAAATCCTTCACGTCGTTCAGGATGACAGAATGGTTCGAGCCGCACCCGGCCGCCAGCCCTCGGGCAGCTTCTCGTTGCGGCCGGCGGCCGCGACGGCCTCCGCCACGAACGCTTCGAATTCGCGCACCGCCCGATGGTCGGAGAACAACTCGGCGGCTCTCGCCTGCGCGGCGCGGCGCAGGGCGGCGCGGCGGGCCGGATCGCGGCCGAGAGCCAGTGCCAGCGGCGCATAGTCCTCGAGCGCTGCGGCGACCGGCGCATCGGCGAGTCCCATCTGCCGGTAGGCGCCGGCGACGATGCGGCCTCGCATGAACCGCCCGGGCCAGGTGACGATCGGCGTGCCGTGGACCATGGCCTCGTACAGCGTGTTGCCGCTGCCGAAATGAATCGGATCGAGCAGCACGTCGACATGCGCCAACAGCGCCAGGAAGCGGCCATAGGGCTGGCGCGGCACGAAGTGGACACGCTCGAGCGCGCGATGGCCGTGCTCCGCCCAGCGCTTGCGCAGCAGGTCGTTCCAGCTCGGCTGGGCGGCCTCGAGAACGACGACGTGCCCGTCGGGATCGCCGTCGGCGATGCCGGCGAGGATCGAATCGAAGTCGGGATGCAGCTTGAACAGGCTCTGCGGGCAGGCGTAGAGCGTGCCGGTCGCGGGCAGGCCGAAGGCGCCGCGGGCCAGGTCCGCCGCCGGCGCGCCGGGCGGGTCGTAGAAGCACGGCAACCGATCGAGGCGAACCAGCCGCTCGCTGTAAAGCCGGTCGGCCTCGGACGGCTCGATGCCGCTCGCCGAGACGAAGTAGTCGATCGTGTCCAGGCCGGTCGTGTCCGGATGGCCCCAGCTCACCGCCTGGACGGGCGCCAGCCGTGCATAGGCCAGCAGATAGGTGTCCCGGCTCATGCCGATGTCGGGATAGAACAGGACATCGAGAGCCTCGCCGGCCACCAGGCGCTGCTGCTGGTCGAGCGCCGGCGGCAGCCACAGCGCCTTGTCGGCCAGCCGGTCGAATGCTTCGGCGGCAACGTCGCGCGCCGCCCGCGAGGCATGGATGACGACCACCTCGAAACGGCGGCGATCGAGTTGACGAACCATGCCGAGATAGAGCCGGCCGATCGTGTGATCGCCGAGGAACTCCGACAGGAAGCCGATCCGGATGCGTCGGCCCTCGCGCGGCGCCTGCCAGGTGCCGAGGTGGGGCGATGCGAAGCCGAGGCTCGGCGCCTTCGCCCGATACAGCCGTCCGAGCGCCTCGAGGGTCTCCCGGTCGTCGCAATTGTGATAGGCGAGATAGAATACCGACGGGAGGTTGATTCTCTCCACCGAGGCGAGCGTCCCGGGCATCGCCATCAGCGCGTCGATACCGTCGCGGTATCGCCGGCGCAGCGGTGCCAGGGCGGCGGCCGAGGGCAGGATGGCCGGCAGCCACAGCGTCGACAGGCCGGTGTAGCGCAGCGAGCCGGGCGCCAGCGCGAGCGCCTGGGCGAATTCTTCCCGCGCCGCGTCCACGTAGCCCTGTCCGGCGAGCGCGACGCCGCGGTTGGCGTGCAGCTCGGCGTCGCCCGGCGCGAGCGCCAGCGCACGATCGTAGCTCGCGACCGCCTCGGAGTAACGCTGCAGGTTGTTGAGGGCGTTGCCCCGGTTGGTGAGGGCCTCGCGATAGTGCGGCCGCAGCTCGAGGGCGCGATCGAAGCAGGCCAGTGCCTCCTCGAGCCGGCCGAGCACCCCCAGGATGTTGCCGCGATTGTTGTGGATCTCGGGCGCCTCGGGCTGCAGCGCCAGGGCGCGATCGTAGCTCGCCAGCGCCTCGTCGGCCCTGTTCAGCGCGGCGAGCGCGATGCCGCGATTGTTGTGGGTGGACGCCTGCGCGGGCTGCAGCGCGAGGGCGCGGTCGTAGCTCGCCACGGCATCGCCCGCCCTGCCCTGCGCCATCAAGGCGATGCCGCGATTGCCGTAGGCCTCGACAAGGTCGGGCCTGGTCGCGAGCGCCCGGTCGAAGCTCGCCACCGCCTCGTCGTGCCTGCCCAGCGCCGACAGGATGGTGCCGCGATGGTTCGCGGCCTCGGCGTAGTCCGCCCGCAGGGCGAGCGCGCGATCGAAGGCCGCCAGCGCCTCGGCGAGCCGGCCGGCGGCGTGCAGCGCCATGCCCCTGTTGTTGTGCGTCTCGGCGTGATCGGGCCGCGACGCCAGCGATCGATCGTAGCTCGCCACTGCCTCGTCGAATCTTCCGAGGTGCTTGAGGGCCACGCCGAGGTGGCCATGGAAGTTCGGCTCGTCGCTCTTGACGGCGATCGCCTGGCCGATCAGGTCGACGGCGACCTCGTGGCGCCCCACCTGGTGGGCAAGGACGCCGAGCAGGTGCAGCGCGTCGGCCTGGCGCGGCTCGCCCGTGAGGACCTGGCGATAGAGCCGCTCGGCGTCGGAAAGGCGCCCCGCCTGGTGATGGCCCAGCGCCTCGCGCAGAAGCAGCGGAACAGAAACGGAGACCGGGGTCGGAGCGGATGGCGGCGAACCTTGCTGCTTCTGTTGCGCCCGTCTTTGCTTGCGGTTCATCGCTGCCGGCCGCCTCCTGTCGTTGCCCATGCAGGCGCTCTTCATCGCCCTCCCCTCTCAGCCTGATCGTAAGTGGGCACATCTTCAATCTCCCTGGCATCCAGGGCATTCGCATAGATGCCGTCATCCCGACCGGAGCCGAGCGTAGCGAGGCGGAGTGGAGGGACCTTTCTTGTTGCAGCGTCAGCAAGAAAGGTCCCTCGGCTGCGCCGCTCTTCGCGCGGCTTCGCTCGGGATGACGGGATATTTTGCCATCGGCGAATGCCCTGGGAGCCGAGCGTAGCGAGGCGTAGCGGAGGGACCCTTCATCGCCGTCGCTGCGACAAGAAAGGTCCCTCCACTACGCCTCGCTACGCTCGGCTTCGGTCGGGATGACGGAGTCCTGAAGCGAAAGCGCTGGCCGCCATCGGAGGAGTCGCCCTGTCAAACGAAGATCGGTCGAACGCCGGCTCCGCTCAGGGCGCGGCGGCGACGCCCATGTCGAGATAGACGCGGCCGTTCTCGAGCTTTACGGGGAAACTCCGCGTGCAGCCCTTGTCGGCGCCGGTCGCCTGACCGGTTTCGAGGTCGATGATCCAGTTGTGCAGCGGGCACGCCACCTTGCGGCCGTGCACGATGCCTTCGCTGAGCGGCCCGCCCTTGTGCGGGCAGCGGTTGTCGAGGGCGAAGACCTCGTCGTTGGCCGTCCGGAAGACGGCGATGTCGCGGCGCGGCGTGCGGACGATGCGCGCGCCGCGCACCGGGATGGCCTGCAATGGCCCGACATCGAACCACCAGGTGTCGAGCTGCTCTCCCGGAGCTTCCATGGTGGCGGCGCTCATTCCGCGGCCATCCGGCGCCTGACCGGCGTGAGCACGGCAAGCGGCGTGAATTCGTTCGCTTCGCGGCCGGCCGCGCGCTCGGCCCACGGGTCGCGCTGAACCGCCCGCTGCGATCGCTTGAACCGCTCGAACAGGGATCGCCGGTTCTCCGGGTCGTCCACGATCGCCGCCCGGATCTTCTCCATGCCGGTCTTCTCCACCCATTTGTAGACGCGGTCGAGGTAGGCGGCCTGCTCGCGATAGAGCTGCATTGCGGCGGCGATGTGCTCGATCGCTTCCTCCTCGGTCTCGACATGGCCCAGCAGCTCGGTGGCGCGGACATGCAATCCCGCCGCGCCGCCGATATGCAGGTCGTAGCCCGACTCGACGCAGACGACGCCGAAATCCTTGACTGTCGCCTCGGCGCAGTTGCGCGGGCACCCCGACACCGCGAGCTTGACCTTGTGCGGCGTCCATGAGCCGCACAGGAAGCGCTCGAGCTTGACGCCGAGGCCGGTCGAATCCTGCGTGCCGAAGCGGCACCATTCGCTGCCGACGCAGGTCTTCACCGTGCGCAGGCCCTTGGCGTAGGCTTGGCCCGACACCATGCCGGCGGCATTGAGCTCGGCCCACACCGCGGGCAAATCCTCCTTGCGCACGCCCAGCAGGTCGATGCGCTGGCCGCCGGTCACCTTGACCGTCGGTATCTTGAAGCGCTCGGCGACGTCGGCGATGGCGCGCAGCTCTGCGGGCGTCGTCAGCCCGCCCCACATGCGCGGCACGACGGAGAAGGTGCCGTCCTTCTGGATGTTGGCGTGCACGCGCTCGTTGATGAAGCGCGACTGCGCGTCGTCGCGATACTCGCCCGGCCAGGCACACAGCAGGTAGTAGTTGAGCGCTGGCCGGCAGGTCGGGCAGCCGCACGACGTTTTCCAGCCCAGCTCCTGCATCGTCGCCGGCAACGACTTCAGCGCCTTCGACAGGATGAAGCCGCGCACCTCCTCGTGGGTGAGGTCGACGCACTTGCACAGCGGCTTGCGGGCGCTGCCGGCGTAGCCCTCGCCCAAGGTGGCGGCGAGCAGCGCCTCGACCTTGGACGTGCACTGCCCGCACGACGCCGACGCCTTGGTCTGCGCCCGGACGTCGTCGAGCGACGAGAGACCCTTGGCGACGATCGCCCGGGTGATGACGCCCTTGCAGACGCCGTTGCAGCCGCAGATCTCGGCATCGTCCGACAGGGCGGCGACCGCCGCCTTGGGGTCGAGCACGCCGCCGCCTTGATACGCCTGGCCGAAGATCAGCGTGTCGCGCAGGCTTGCGACGTCAGTGCCCTTCTTCAAGAGATCGAAGTACCAGGAGCCGTCGGCAGTATCGCCGTACAGCACCGCGCCGACGATGCGGTTGTCGCGCAGCACGACGCGCTTGTAGACGCCGCGCGCGGGGTCGCGCAGGACGATCTCGTCACGCTCGTCGCCCTCGGAGAAATCGCCGGCCGAGAACAGATCGACGCCGGTGACCTTGAGCTTGGTCGACAGCGCCGAGCCGGTGTAGCCGGCAGCTGTCGCGTCGCCGGCGAGGCTCGCCGCCAGCGTCCTCGCCATCTCGTAGAGCGGTGCCACCAGGCCATAGCAGTTGCCGCGGTGCTCGACGCACTCGCCGACGGCAAAGATTCTCGGATCGCTGGTGCGCAGAAAATCGTCGACCACCACGCCGCGCCTGACCTCGAGGCCGGCGTCCTTGGCGAGCGCAACATGCGGGCGGATACCGACCGCCATCACCACCAGGTCAGCCGGCAGCGTGCGGCCGTCGTCGAGGCGGACCGCCTCGACCTTGCCGTCGCCCAGGATGGCGCTGGTGTTGGCACTGGTCAGGATCTCGATGCCGCGCTTCTCGATCGCCTTCTGCAGGAGGTAGGCGGCATTGGGATCGAGCTGCCGTTCCATCAGCGTCGGCATCAGGTGGATGACCGTCGTCGTCATGCCGCGCAGCGCGAGGCCGGCCGCCGCCTCGAGGCCGAGCAGGCCGCCGCCGATCACGACCGCGTTGCCGCCGCGCGCGCTCGCCGCCAGCATCGCATTGACGTCGTCGAGGTCGCGGAACGTCACGACGCCCGGCAGGTCGTGGCCGGGCACCGGGATCAGGATCGGCCGCGAGCCGACGGCGATGACGAGCGCGTCGTAGGCCTCGAGCGCTCCCGCCTGCGTCCGCACGGTGCGCGCCGTGCGGTCGATGCCGACGACCGTCTCGCCGCGGCGCAGGTCGACGGCGTGCCGCCGGTACCAGGCGTCGTCGTGGACGACGATGTCCTCGAAGCTCTTGTCGCCCGCCAGCACGGGCGAGAGCATGATGCGGTCGTAATTGACGCGCGGCTCGGCGCCGAAAACCGTCACGTCGTAGCGCTCCGGCGCCCGGGCGAACAGCTCTTCCAGCACGCGGCCGGCCGCCATCCCGTTGCCGAGAACGACCAGCTTCCGTCGGGGCGATCCTGCTGCCTGCGTCATCCGATATCCTGTCATCCAACCGAGTGGACCGGATGAAGGGGACGCAAGCCAAGCATCGAGGCGGCACGCGTTGACTCGCAAGGGCTCCCGTCGAGGAAGCCTCGCTCGTCCCCCTGTTCACGACCATCGTTGGCCGCGTCGATCCGGTGGGTGCAGCCTTCGTTGGCTGGGCGCACAGGGTGCAATCGGTGTGCCAAGCTTCCGCCGGGCCAAAGCCCGGCGTTGACTACCTTGCGCGCCAAGGCCGCCCTGGCCGAAAACGATCAGCCTGCCTATCGGAGATGCACAGCCTGTCCGTTTTGCGCGCACGGCACCTGCGGTCGCCGCTGTCTCGGTCCGGCTACCGCATCCACCTCATGCTGAGGAGCCGCGCAAAGCGCGGCGTCTCGAAGCATGGGCTACCAGCACGGTGTCCGACGCCATCCTTCGAGACGCGCCCTTCGGGCGCTCCTCAGGATGAGGATCTCGGTATTTAATGCGGGCAGCTCCGCTCGCGCCGGTCTTCGAAAGGGCCCGCCTCACTCCGCCGCGCGCGACGCGCCTGGGGCGAGGCTACGCGGCGTCGCCTGCGCGCTGCCGCCGAACGCGATGCCCTCGTAGTCCTTGGCGGCGACGTCGTTGATGGTGGCGACGTACTTGGGCGCGCCGCCGTTGTAGACGAAGTAGCGGATGCGGCCCTGCTCGTGGCCGGGGACGTTGGAGTTGTAGCCGGTGAACCACGACTTGGCCTTGCGCATCAGCATCATCGCGTACATGCGCACGACGTGGTCGGTCCAGCGCTTCTCTGCTGCCGCGGTCGCATCGGCCCGGACATGGCCGTGCGCCCACATGTATTCGAGCAGGTCGGTGCACCAGTCGACGCCGGTCTCGATGCCGCGCGGGTAGTTGGTCGACGCCGAGCCGCTTTGCGGGCCGGCCGGCATCAGGAGGTTGGGGAAGCCATGGATCATCATGCCGAGGAAGGTCGACGGCCCGTCCGCCCACTTCTCGCGCAAGGTCACGCCGTC
The DNA here is from genome assembly GCA_022844015.1 of Reyranella sp. Taxonomy (GTDB): domain Bacteria; phylum Pseudomonadota; class Alphaproteobacteria; order Reyranellales; family Reyranellaceae; genus Reyranella. Next base: position 15,641 of record JALHMO010000137.1, read on the forward strand.
CGTACCCCTGATGTCGATATGATCGAACGCGCCCGTGATGGCATCGAAGCCGGTAGCGTAGACGATGATGTCGAACTCGTAGTCGCGCGCGCTGGTGCGCAGGCCGGTCTCGGTGACGCGCTCGATCGGCGTCTCGCTGATGTCGACCAGCGAGACGTTCTCGCGATTGTAGGCCTCGAAGTAGTTGGTCTCCATCGGCACGCGCTGGACGCCGAAGCCGTGGTCGCGCGGAATCAGCTTCTCGGCGGTCGCCGGGTCCTTGACTCGCCGGCGGATGCGCTCGGCGATGTACTCGGAGAACTCGGCATTGGCCTCCTCGTTGGTGAAGATCTCGCGGAAGTTCCCGAGCCAGATGCCGAAGCCGGGCCCGTCGTACAGCCGGTCCCACAGAGCCAGGCGCTCCTCGCGCGACACCTCGAAGAAGCCGCGCCGGTCGGGCTCGTGCTCGAAGCCGCCCGGCGTGCGCAGGCAGGTCGCGAAGATCTCGTCGTAGCGGGCGCGGATGTCGGCCATCTCGTCGTTCGAGATCTCGCTGTTGTTGAGCGGCGCGCTCCAGTTCGGCCGCCGCTGGAAGACCACCAGCTCGCCCACCTTGTCGGCGATCTCGCCGATCACCTGGATGCCGGTCGCGCCGGTGCCGATGACGGCGACCTTCTTGCCGGCCAGCTCGACCGGCTCGTGCGGCCAGTGAAAGGTGTGGAACGAGCGGCCCCTGAACGAGTCCATGCCCTCGAGTCGCGGCGGGGTCGGTATCGACAGCAGCCCCAGCGCCATGATGACGAAGCGGCAGGTGAGCGTGCGGCCGTCGGCGATCTCGAGGCGCCACAGGTTGGCCGCCTCGTCGAAGTGCGCGGCGTCGACCCGGCAATTGAACTGCATGAAACGGCGCAGGCCGAACTTGTCGGCGACGAAGTTCAGGTAGCGCAGGTTCTCCGGCTGGCCGGAGAACTTCTCCTTCCAGTGCCATTCGTCGAGCAGCTCGCGCGAGAACGAGTAGCCGTAGGTGTAGCTCTCCGAATCGAAGCGGGCGCCGGGATAGCGGTTCCAGTACCAGGTGCCGCCGAGATCGGCGCCTGCCTCGAGGACGGTGGCGTTGATGCCGAGATCGGCCAGTCGCTTGATCTGGTAGATACCGGCCACGCCGGCCCCGATCACGATGACTTCGTAGTCCATCCGACGCTCCCGTTTTCCCGAAGACCGAGGCATTGCCCAAGATAGCCGATACGGTCGGCTTGTCATCCGTTGTCTAATTCACGTTAGAATCGCTGGCGGCCCGCTCTCCGCGAAGCTGCTATCATCGGCGCACCACCTTGCGAAACCAAAGGAGGCCCGCATGGACGCCCTGACGCAGGTCCCCCCGCTCGACGCGGCGGTCGCCGAGATGGAGCGACGCTGGCGCGACAGCGGCATCCCCGGCCTCTATGCCGGCGGCAACGGCCCGGTGAGCCGCGAGCGCGCCCGCAACATCCGCTCGCTGCTCTATCCCAAGCCCGACCTGCCGAAAGGACGCATCGAGCGCTCGACGATCGCCGGCCCGAACGGGCCGATCACCGTCGAGACCGTCTGGCCGGTCGATGGCGAGGCCATCGGGACGCTGGTCTACTGTCACGGCGGCGGCTGGATCATCGGCGATATCGACAGCCACCAGGCGCACGCCATCCGCATCGCCAACCGCACCCGCGTAGCCGTCCTCAATGTCGACTACCGCCTCGCGCCCGAGCATCCCTTCCCGCAGGGCGTCGACGACGCCCTCGCCGCCGTCGCATGGGCAGCCCGCAACCTCGACCGCCTCGGCGGCGCCGGCAAACCGCTGGCGGTGGGCGGCGACAGCGCCGGTGGCAACTTCGCCGCCGTCGCCGCCATCGCCTGCCGCGACCAGGGCATTGCGCTCGCCGCCCAGCTTCTGATCTACCCGGCGACCGACATGACGGGCATCGGCGACCCCGACATCCGCCAGGCCTATTTCGGCCAGCACTTCGAGCGCGACTGCCGCAACCCCAAGGCTTCGCCCCGCTTCGCCAGGCTGGATGGCATCGCCCCGGTGATCCTGGGCGTCGGCCCGCACGACTTCCTCTACAGGGACAATCTCGCGTACGCCGAGGCGCTGCGCGCCGCCAGGGTGCCGCTGACCTGGCGCGAGTTCCCGACCCTCAATCACGGCTTCTTCAGCTACACGGCGATCTCGCCCGCGTGCGCCGCCGCCGCCGACCAGCTTTGCGACGACCTGCGCGAGACGATGAGCTGAAGACGTGCCGAGGACCTCAGAGCGACTGACTGTATAGGACGCTGTCACCCTCTCTTGTCATCCTGAGCAAAGCGAAGGATCTCCTCGCCAGAAATTCCAGATTACTTTCGTACCAGGCGGGCGATGAGGTCCTTCGCTTTGCTCAGGACGACAGAAGGGTCCGCTGCGGCGAACTCATCCACCGCCAGAGAACGACAATCGACAACGTCACAGGCTCTCAGCAACGGACCGCTTGCGCCAAGTCGCCGTGCAGAACAGTCACGACGGATGCGGGGACCTCGTCGCAGAACGGGTGTAATCTGTCTCCTAAGTGCGTCCCGCTGGAGTGCATGTGTCCACGAGGTATCGCACACAGAGGAGGACGCCTATGAGATTTTCCCGTCGCACATTCGTGCATCTGGCCGCGGGCGCGGCTGCAGTGCCGGCCCTGTCCGGTGGCGCGCTTGCGCAAGCCTATCCTTCACGGACCGCTCGCATCGTCGTCGGCTTTCCCGCCGGCGGGGCGACTGACATCATGGCGCGCCTGATGGGCGAATGGCTGACGCAGCGCCTCGGCCAGCAATTCATCGTCGAGAACCGGCCCGGCGTCAGCGGCAACATCGGCACCGACAATGTCGCCAAGTCGCCCGCCGACGGCTACTCGCTGCTGCAGGTCGTTACCCCGGCTGCGATCAATCCTGCGCTCTACAGCAATCTCCCCTTCGACTTCATGCGCGACATCGCACCGGTCATCTACATCGCCCGGCTGGCCTACGTCGTCGTCGTGCATCCGTCGGTTCCCGCCGCGACGCTGCCCGAGCTCATCGCCTATGCCAAGGCCAACCCGGGCAAGGTCAACTACGGATCGGCCGGCGCCGGCACGCCGCAGAACATCTGTGCCGAGCTCTTCAAGATGATGACCGGGCTCAACCTGGTCCACGTCCCGTACAAGGGCGGCGCGCCTGCGGTCGCCGATCTGGTCGCCGGCCACGTGCAGGTGATCTTCGCCCCCGTGTCGGAGGCGATCCAGCACGTCAAGTCCGGCAAGCTGCGCGCGCTCGCGGTAACGCCCGTGGCCCGGCTGGAAGTGTTGCCCGACGTTCCGACAGTGGCGGAGTTCGTGCCCGGTTACGAGGCCAGCGGCTTCGGCGGCATCGGCGTGCCCAAGGCCACCCCGCCCGAGATCATCGCTCTCCTGAACAAGGAGCTCAACGCGGCCCTCGTCGATCCCAAGATCAGGGGACGCCTCGTCGAGCTGGGCGGCACGGTGATGGGAGGCACCCCTGCGGAGTTCGGCAAGGTCATCGCGGACGCCACCGAGAAGTGGGCGAAGGTGATCAAGTTCGCGGGCATCAAGGCCGAATAGCGGCGGAGCGCCCAGGCCGCCTGGCAACCGCGCGTCGCGAACGCCCTTGCGGGTCTTCGCGACGCGGCTGACGCAAGGGCCTGTCACCAAGTCTTCGATACCGAACATCTGTCGTCCCGAGCACGCCGAGAGTGGGAAGCTTCGGATCCGGCGCTACGCTCGAGATGACAGCACTGTCGTCGCGACTGGATCGATAGCTCGGCGACAGGCCTGTGGCACAATTCCGCCACCCCGGTCGGTGTCATCGCCGGGAGCGTAGCCCGGCGCAGCCGATGCCCACCGGCACCGGCTGCGACCAGCGATTGCGACGACTACTTGACGTAATTCAGGTCGACCGCGCCGATGCCGGCGGCGACGTTCAGCCCTTTGCTGCCCTCGACGCTCACTGGTTGCAAGGTCACCTGCTTGGTGCTGCCGCCGAGCAGCACGTTCGCCCCGACCCCGACACCGACCGTCCCGGACGCGGTGGCGCCGCCGTATGACCCGGCGAGAGCGCCCGGCGCGATGTTGCCCGGCGCGAAGACCAGCCAGACGATCTGGGCTTCCTTCGTGAACCCGATGTCGATGCCGAACTTCTTGATCGAGCCGGTGTAGCGCTCGGCCTTGCCGTCGGTTCGCGTGAACAGGCAGCTGAGCTCCTTGGAGGAGCCGAACACGAATCCGACACCACCGGCGACATTGCAGGTAAGGGTGCCGACATTCGCGCCCGACTGGCCGTGGAC
>JALHMO010000138.1 GCA_022844015.1 Reyranella sp.
TCGGCGACCCATCCCGAGACCCTTGGCTCATGACCCCTCCGCCCCCTCCGGGGGCACCTCCGCGCGCTGCGCGCAGGGAGGGCAATATGATGTGCGCATTCCACGGCCAAAGCGCGGGAGAGGTGACCCCGTCTCCCAGTCGTCGTCCGCCCTGCGCGCAGCGCGAGGAGGATGAGAGGGAACCCCTCCTGCCGCCGCCCGTTTCCCGGCATCGGGAACAGGAGTGGCGTCATGGTTGGAACATCGGGGCGGCGCAAGCTGCTGCGTGCGGGTATGGGAGCGGGCCTGGCGGGCGCGACGCTGGCTTTGCCGGGCCAGGCGCAGGAAGCCCGGAAGAAGCGGTCCGACGAGACCGCCTCGCCGGCCGAGATGCTGATGCGCGAGAACGCGGTGCTGGCCCGCATCCTGCTGATCTACGAAAGCGCCATGCGCCGCCTCGGCCAGGGCGAGGACATCGACCCGGCGGTGCTCGAGGCGTCGGCGCAGATCGTCGTCGATTTCATCCACCGCCATCACGAGAAGCAGGAAGAGGAGCTGGTGTTCCCGCGGTTCAAGACGGCCGGGCGCATGGTCGAGCTGGTCAACGTCCTCGTCGTCCAGCACAGCGCTGGCCGCAAGCTCACCGAGCGCATCGTGGCTGCCGCCCCGCAGGCGCGCAATCGGCAGCCGCGCGAGGCCATGGCGCCGGACATCCAGGCCTTCGTCACCCTCTACCGACCGCACATGGCCCGCGAGGCAACCGACATCTACCCCACCCTGCGCCACCTCGTGACCCCTGACGAGCTCCAGGAGATGGCCGGTCAGATGTCGAGGAACGAGCGCCAGGCTTTCGGCGCCGACGGCTTCGAGACGGTCGCCAGGACGGTGCACGAGATCGAGAGGTCGATCGGCCTCGGCGACCTCGACCTCTTCACGCCGAAGGGATGAGGCGTTCCATCCTCCCCGGCTTCTTCGCAGGGGAGGTGTCGCCGTCTAAGGGCTTTTGGCCGTTCTCCGGCCAAAATGCCTCGGCGACGGAGGGGTCATGGGCTTGCGGACCGCGAGCATGAGCGCCACAGGAGTGGCGCACTCATACGAGCTGACCTACCGGGAAACCTCACCCTGAGGAGCCACGCGAAGCGTGTCGTCTCGAAGGGTCGGCAACAGATCGGGTGCTGCGACACCGCTTTTCAAGCGATCTCGTGCGCAGCCCATCCTTCGAGACGGCCGCTACGCGGCCTCCTCAGGATGAGACCTTTGTTGGTCCGGCCAAAGTTCGCGCGCATGAGTGGCACGCTCCCGGCGATGAGCTCACCCCCTGTAGTGGCAGGACACCCAGTGGCCGGGGCGGCTTTCGCGCAGCTCGGGCACGCGCTGGGAGCAGTCGGGCTTGGCGATCGGGCAGCGCGTGTGGAAATGGCAACCCGAGGGCGGCCGGATGGGATTGGGCACGTCGCCCTGCAGCATGATGCGCTTGCGCTTGACCGTGGGGTCGGGAATCGGCACGGCCGACAGCAACGCCTCTGTATAGGGATGCAGCGGTCCCTCGTAGAGCTCGCGCGACGGCGCGATCTCGACCACGCGGCCGAGATACATCACCGCCACCCGGTTCGAGATGTGCTCGACCACGCTGAGGTCGTGCGCGATGAACAGGTAGGTGAGGCCGAACTGCTCCTGCAGATCCTCCAGGAGATTGATCACCTGGGCCTGGATCGACACGTCGAGCGCCGACACCGGCTCGTCGCAGACGATCAGCTTGGGCTCGACGGCGAGCGCGCGGGCGATGCCGATGCGCTGGCGCTGACCGCCCGAGAACTCGTGCGGGAAGCGGCGCATGTGGTCGGCCTGCAGGCCGACCGTCTCGAGCAGCTGGACGACGCGATCCTCCTGGGCCTGGCGCGAGCCGGCCAGCTTGTGGATCGTCAGCGCCTCGCCAATGATGGCGCCCACCGTGAGCCGCGGGTTGAGCGAGGCGTACGGGTCCTGGAAGATGATCTGCATGTCGCGCCTGAGCGAGCGCAGCGCCGTGGCGTCCATGCGCGTGACGTCGGCGCCCTTGAACGATATCTCGCCCGAGCTGGGCTCGATCAGCCGCAGGATGCAGCGGCCGGTCGTCGACTTGCCGCAGCCCGATTCACCGACCAGCCCCAGCGTCTCGCCGTCGGCGATGTCGAAGCTCACGCCGTCGACGGCGTGCACGCGATCGATCTCGCGCACGAACACGCCGCCCTTGACGGCGAAGTGCTTGCGCAAATCGCGCACCGAGAGGAGCGCGTCGCCCGCGCCCGCCGCCGCGCCGCTCACAGCACGCACCGCACGAAGTGGCCGGGCGCCACCTCCTTGAGGGGCGGCATCTCGCGAACGCAGATGTCGCTGGCATAGCGGCAGCGGGCGGCGAAGCGGCAGCCCGGCGGCGGATCGAGCAGGCTCGGCACCGTGCCCGAGATCGCCTCCAGTCGCTGCTTCTTCTCGGCCGCCCGGTCGACGCGCGGGATCGAGCGGATCAGGCCCTGGGTATAGGGATGGCGCGGCTGGCCGAACAGCTCGCCGACCGGCGCCTCCTCCACCACCTTGCCGGCGTACATCACCGTCACCCGCTGGCAGGTCTCGGCGACCACCCCCATGGCATGGGTGATCAGCATGATCGCCATGCCGAAGCGATCCTTCATCTCGTGCATCAGCTCCAGGATCTGTGCCTGGATGGTGACGTCGAGCGCCGTGGTCGGCTCGTCGGCGATCAGGAGCTTGGGCTGGCAGGAAAGCGCCATCGCGATCATGACGCGCTGCCGCATGCCGCCGGAGAACTGGTGCGGGTAGTCGTGCACGCGGTGCTGCGGATTGGGGATGTTGACCAGGCGCAGCATCTCGGCCGCGCCCTCCATGGCCTGCTTGCGTCCCAATTTCTGGTGCAGCGCGATTACCTCGGCAATCTGGTCGCCCACCGTGTAGACCGGGTTGAGCGAGGTCATCGGCTCCTGGAAGATGATGGCGATCTCGCGGGCGCGGATCTTGTTCATCTCCTGGTCGTCGAGCGGGATCAGGTCGCGGCCGCGCCACAGGATCCTGCCGCCCTCGAAGCGGCCGGGCGGCATGTCGATCAGCTTCAGCACCGAGCGCGCGGTCACGGTTTTGCCGCAGCCCGACTCACCCACCACGCCCAGGGTCTCGCCGTGATCGATCCGCAGGTCGACGCCGTCGACGGCACGAACCATGCCGTCGTCGGTCTTGAACCAGGTTTTCAGTCCGTGAATCTCGAGCAGCGTTTCGACCACGGACCCCTCAGATGACGCGGCGCGGGTCGAGCGCGTCGCGCAGCCCATCGCCGATGAAATTGATGGACAGCACGGTGAGGAAGATCGCGGCACCGGATGCCAGTGCCCAGTGCGGCGCGATGTCGAGATAATCCTTGGCGTCGGCCAGCAGGCGGCCCCAGGTCGGGATGTCGGGCGGGAAGCCCAGCCCGAGGAAAGACAGGGTCGATTCCTGGATGATGGCGGCCGCGACGTCGATGGTGGCGGCGACGATCACCGGCCCCAGAGCGTTGGGCAGGATGTGCTGGACGACCTGCCGGGTGCGCGAGGCGCCGAGCGCCCGCGCCGCCTCGACGAACTCCTTCTCGCGCAGCGACAGGAACTGGGCACGCACCAGGCGGGCCGCCGGCATCCAGCGCAGGCCGCCGATCACGACCACGATCATGATGAAGATGCCACCTTCGACGCCGAATACCGCCTTCAGCGAATCGCGGAACAGGTAGATGATCAGCAGCAGCAGCGGCAGCGTCGGCAGCGACAGGAACAGGTCGGAGAGCCACATCAGCGCGGCGTCGACCTTGCCGCTCGCCATGCCCGCGATCGCCCCGACCAGCACGCCGACGAAGATGGCGACGACCATCGCCGCCAGGCCGACCGCGAGCGAAATTCGGCCGCCATAGATCATGCGGGCCAGTACGTCCTGGCCGAGATCGTCGGTGCCCAGCGGATGGGCCCAGCTCGGTCCCTGGAGCTTGGCGGCGAAGTCGATCTCGTTGATCGGCACCGTCCAGACCAGCGGCCCGAACACGACGGTGACGATGATCAGTCCCAGCACGATCGAGCTGGCAAGCGCCAGGCGGTGCCGCCGGAAGCGGCGCCACACTTCCTGCCAGGGCGAGAAATGCTGCTTCTTGCGTGTCGTCGCGGTTGCCGCCGCGGCTGGCGCGGGGACGCCCGTCGGCGCGCTCTGGGTAACGGTCATGGGCGCGCCTCAGCGGTAGGAGATGCGGGGGTCGAGCCAGGCATAGAGCACATCGGCGATGAGGTTGCAGAGGACGACGAGGCAGGAGAACACGAAGGTGACGGCCATCACCACCGGCGTGTCGTTGGCCAGCATGGCCGAGATCAGCAGCGAGCCGATGCCGGGAACGCGGAAGATCTGCTCGGTGACGATGGCGCCGCCGAACACGACCGGCATCTGCAGCATGACCAGGGTGACGACCGGGATCAGCGCGTTGCGCACCACGTGCTTGGTGACCACCTTGCGCTCGCCGATACCCTTGGACCGGGCCGTGATGACGTAGTCGAGCTTCACGACGTCGAGCACCGAGGAGCGCACGTAGCGCACCAGCGAGGCACCCTGGAACAGGCCGAGCACCATGACCGGCATGATCGACTGCCTGATGTGCTCCCAGTAGAACTTCCAGCCGGTGGCGTTGATGTCGGCCCGGTAGACGAAGGGCAGCCAGTCGAGCTGGATCGAGAACACCAGGATCAGCAGCAGGCCGGTGAAGAAGGTCGGCAGCGAGAAGCCGATGAAGGCCAGCGTGTTGGCGATCTGGTCGAACACCGAGTAGGGCCGGATGCCGGCCAGAACGCCGACCGGCAGCGCCACCAGGATGGCCATCAGCTGGGCGGCGCCGATCACGATCAGGGTCGTCGGCAGGCGCTGCAGGATCAGTGTGTCGACGTCCATGCGGCTGACGAAGGAGAACCCCCAGTCGCCCCGCATCATGGAAGTGAACCAGTGGCCGTAGCGCACCCACACGGGATCATCGAGGCCGAACTTGGCCCGCAGGGCCGCCGCCACCTCCGGCGGTACCGCGGGATTCTGCGCCAGCTCCGAGAATGGATCACCCGGAGCCAGCGCGAGAACCGTGTACAGGAGGACGCTGATCCCGAGCATGGCCGGGATCACGAGCAATATTCGACGAAGAATCCACTGTCGGGACACTCACAGCCTCCGCTGCTTCACGGTCACGACGCGCGCCTCAGCCCTCCTTGTACCAGTTGTGGATGTCAGAGGTGTTGTTGTCCCAGCCGCTCAGGTTGACCACCATCTGGTTGCTGACGGCCGTCACGGTGGGGCGGGCCACCACGGGGATCACGACCACGTCCTTGATGACCATGTCGTTCAGCTTGATGAACATGGCGGCGCGCTTGACCGGGTCGACCTCGACCTGGGCCGCCTTGAAGATGTCGTCGTACTCCTTGTTGCGCCAACGGGTGATGTTGCGGCCCTGCCACTTGTTCGCCTTGGTCGCCGCCTCGGCCGACGTGAACTGCAGCATGAACACTTCCGGATCCGGCTGTGTCATGGTCGTCGTGTACATCTGCAGGTCGGTGTAGAATTTGGTGTAGGTGTCGGGATTGGCGACATCCGACGAGAAGTACACCGACGCGGTCACCGCCTTGACCTCGATGTCGATGCCGGCCTTCTGGCAGGCCTGCTTGACGATCGCCTGGGTCTTCTGGCGCGGCTGGTTGATCGAGGTCTGGTAGACGAACTTGAGCTTCTTGCCATCCTTGGCACGAATGCCGTCGGCACCCTTCTTCCAGCCCGCCTTCTCGAGGATGTCGCTGGCCTTGTCGACGTTGAACTCGAACGTCGTGTCCTTGGAGCGGAACTTCTCCGGATTGTTGACGAAGTTGGCCGTGGCGGTGCCGGTGCGGCCATAGATGAACTTCTCGACCGAGACCTTGTCGACCAGCATCGACAGGGCCTGGCGCACGGCCGGGTCGGACAGCGTCGGATGCGTGGTCTTGAGACTCGAGCGCTCGCCGTCGACCTCGGTCCACGGATCGGTGGTGTTGACCTGGATATGCTCGATGTTGCCGCCCTGGGAGATGATGACCCTGCCCTTGCCGCCCTTCTCGAGACGCTGCAGGATCTCGTCCTCGACCTGCATGTTCCAGCCGAAATCGAACTCGCCGGTCTGCAGCACGGCGCGTGCCGCCGAGACGGCGTCGCCGCCGCCCTTCATCTCGAAGCCATCGAAATAGGGCCGATTGGGCATGTGGTAGTTGGGGTTGATCACGCCCGCTACCATGTCGCCCGGCTTGAAGTCCTTGAACATGTAAGGGCCGGTCCCGACCGGCTTGAGATTGGTCGGCGCGTCGCGCGACTTGTCGCCGGTGAAGGTCTCGAACAAATGCTTGGGAATGATCATGCCGCGCGGCCCGACGAAGGCGTCGGCCCAGAACGGCGTCGGCTTGCTGAAGCTCACCTTGACCGTGTAGTCGTCGACCTTCTCGGCAACGACGTCGTTGTAGGATCCGCTGGTGGTGGCGGCGGTTGCCGGGTTCTTGGCATACGCCCAGTTGAAGACGACATCGTCGGCAGTGAACGGCTTGCCGTCGTGCCACTTGACGCCCTGTTTCAGCTTCCAGGTCACCGACTTGCCGTCGGCCGCCAGGGTGCCGTCCTCGCGGCCCGGGATGGATGCCGCCAGCACCGGCTGGAGATTGCCGTCGGCGTCCCAGTTGGCCAGCGGCTCGTAAAACCAGCGCGAGCCGTCCTGGTCCTTGGTGCCGACCGCGAAATGCGGGTTGAGCAAGGTCGAGCCCTGCCACCAGAGAACTTTCAGGAGACCGCCGCCACCGCGCTTGGTCGGCTTGTAGGGCGCACGGGATTGGGCCATCGCCACTCCCGAGTAGGCCAGCAGCTGGGTCGCCATCGGCGCCGCCAGTCCCACCGCCATCATTCGCTGCACGAAGCCGCGTCGAGACAGCTTGCCGGTCTTCACCGCCCCGATCAGGCGGCGCAGTTCACGTTCGTTCATAGTTCCCGCTCCCGTCACCCTGTGACAATCCATTGCCATCCGACGCTCTCGCTATCCTGCAAGATGCGTGCAAGGCTGGGATCAGAACAGGCCAGAACGCCGTCGTCAACGACGCTGCGGCCGCTAACGAGGAGGAGAAGGATGGCGTGGCTCTATCTTGTGCTGGCGGGCATATGCGAAATCGGCTGGCCGGTCGGCCTGAAGCTCGGCTGGACCGACCAGGGCCCCCGCTGGGGATGGATCGCCTTTGCCGTCCTTGCCATGACGGCGAGCGGCGCGCTGCTTTTGTGGGCACAGCGCTTCATCCCGATGGGCACGGCCTATGCCGTTTGGACCGGGATCGGCGCGGTCGGTGCCTTCGTCGTCGGTATCCTGGCCTTCGGCGATTCGACATCCACCCTGCGAATGGTGTCGATCGGGCTCATCGTGGCCGGGATCGTAGGCCTCAAGCTGGCCTGAGCCCGATGGCCCCATCCGAATGGCGTCATCAGTCAACCTGATCAATCACCCCGAGGGAGAGAAACGATGCGCATGAAGGACAAGGTTGCTCTGCTCAGCGGCGCGGCCGGCGGCATGGGCGCCGCGACGGCCCGCCTGCTTGCCCGCGAAGGGGCCAAGGCAGTCATCGTCGCCGACCTGCTCGACAAGGAAGGCGAAGCGGTTGTCGCCGACATCGCCAAGGCGGGCGGCCGGGCGAGCTATGCCCATCTCGACGTCACCGACGAGGCGCAGTGGAAGGGCGTGATCGACCGCATCCTGGCCGACCACGGCCAGCTCGACGTGCTGGTCAACAATGCCGGCATCTCGGGCTCGGCCGAGCAGGATCTCTATGACACGGCGGCCTGGAACCGGCTGATGGGCATCAATGCGACCGGCGTTTTCCTCGGCATGAAGCACGCCATCGCGGCGATGAAGAAGGCGGGCCGCGGCTCGGTGATCAACCTCTCTTCGGTCTCCGGCATCGTCGGCCAAGGCAACATCCATGTCGGCTACAACGCCTCCAAGGGCGCCGTTCGCCTGATCACCAAGGCGGCCGCCGCCCAACACGGCCGCGACGGCATCCGCATCAACTCGGTGCATCCCGGCCTGATGCCGCCGATGCGCACGTCGGGCCGCACTGCCGACCCCGCGACGCGCGCCAAAACCCTGAAGGGCGTACCGCTCGGCCGCGCCGGCGAGGTCGACGAGGTGGCCTACGCAATCCTGTTCCTGGCGTCGGACGAATCGTCCTACGTCACCGGCGCTGAGCTGGTCGTCGACGGCGGATGGACAGCGGTGTGATGGCGAACGGCGGAACGGTGTGATGGCCGGCGACAGGAAGGCCGCTGCGATCGAGCCCTGGCAGGTGCTCGACACGAAGTACAGCTACCGCGATCGCTGGCTGGCGCTGCGCAGCGACACGGTACGCGTGCCCAACGGTACCATCCTGTCGCCCTACCACACCATCGAGTTCCCCGAATGGATCTGCGCCGTGGCGCTCACCCCTGATCGACACATTGTCTTGATCGAGGAATACCGCCACGGCGTCGGCCGGCTTTCGATCGAGCTGCCGTGCGGCGCCCCCGATCACGACGGCGAGGACCTGCTCACCGCCATGCAGCGCGAGCTTCTCGAGGAGACAGGCTACGCCGCGGATGAGTGGCACGCTCTCGGCTCGTCGACCGCCAACACCGCGCGCCAGAACAATCGCGTGCACACCTTCCTGGCGCTCGACGCACGCCGTATCGCCGACCAGACGCTCGATCCCGGCGAGGTCATCCGCCCGCACGTGATTCCCTGGCGCCAGTTCATCGCCGAGCTGGGCGACGGCCGGCTCGAGATCCCCGGCCTGCACCTCGCCGCCCTCTGGCAGCTCAAGACCTTCGCCCAGGCCACCGGCGATCCGCGGCTGGCGGCGCTGGAGCTGTAGAACGGCAGAGCGTCTCCCTTATAGGCGTTAGCCTTGGCAAGAACCAAGGCGCGGAGGCGCGGCCGGCGGTCATGCGCTGGGAGCGCGCCACTCCTGTGGCGCTCTTCCTGTCGATCATACGTCCCTTGAGCGCCACTGGAGTGGCGCGCTCCCAGCGATGATCACGCCCTGTAGGCGCGCCGCGGCGTGCGACTGGCGGAAGTTGGAGACTATGAAGCCAGAGAGGATAAGAAGAGCGGAGGAGGAATGCCCCGAGCGACAACCCGCCTCTTCCGTTTCGCCGGCATTCGTGCGTAGCTGGAGGTATGGTTCGCAGACACCCCGCATCGGGTTGGCGCGCGGCGGCACTCGCCGTGGCGTTGTTTGCGGTCACCCTCGACTTCCTTCAGCCGCTCGTCCATGCCGCGCTGATGCGCGACGGCGGCGGCGCCCCGTGGGCGGCGATGTGCCTGCCGGGCGCCTCCGCCGAAAGTGATCGCGACGGCGCGACGCCGGTTGCGGGCACGCTGCACGAATGCTGCCTCGGGCTCGCCCACGCGACCCAGGTGAGCGAGCCACCGTCGATCTTCGTCATCGTCGGCCTGCCGGCCGCCTCCGTCGAGCGACCCGTCCTCGCCGAAGAGGCGATGGCGCCGGTCGGCATCCGCGACGGACCCCGTCAACCGCGAGCACCACCCCTCCCCGTCTGACCCATGAACCCGCCGCGCGTGCCCACGCGCGGCATTCGTTTGTCAGTTGGGGAGAGTCTTCATGTTTTCCGTTCGGGCGGCGACGTGCGCCGCTCTGGGGCTACTGGCCCTCGTTCCTGCGCTCGCCGAAGCGCAGCAGCCACCGACTGTCGATCCGCCCGTGCCATCCGCCCCGGCCATCGACCTGCCGCCCATCACCGTGACCGCCGGCCGCGGATCGGCGCTCGACAAGCTCGACGTCAGCACCACGCTGCTGACGCGAGAGCAGATCCAGGCCCTGCCGGAAACCGGTGTCGACCAGATCGTGAACCGGATCCCGGGCGTCTGGCTGCCCAACATCCCGACCGGGCAGCTCCATCCGACGGCCCAGCCGGTCAACATTCGCGGCTTCGGCACCAGCACGACCATCAACACACTGGTCATGGTCGACGGCGTGCCGATCAACGATCCCTATTTCCGCACCATAAACTGGAGCACCATCCCGAAGAACTCGGTCGAGCGCATAGAGGTCATTCGCGGCGGCGGCGCCACCAGCCTGTGGGGCAACATGGCGATGGGCGGCGTGATCAACATTGTCACCCGCGAGCCGACCAAGACCGGCGTCGCCGCGGACACGAGCTATGGCAGCTACAACACCGCCACCGCGGAGGTCGCCGGCAGCTATGTCGTCAACGACAAGGTCAAGGTCGGGGCGAGCTACAACCATGCCCAGAGCTCGGGCTACAACCTCACGCCCGCGCAATACCGGAACGCCAACCTGGTGCCGACCGCCTCCAAGGCCGACAACATCGCCGCCAGCGTCTTCCTCGCGCCGACCGACAAGCTGAAAGTCTTCGCCAAGGCCTACTGGAACCAGACCTACGAGGATGGGCTGGTCTGGACGTTCGCCCACAACAACTGGTCGACCTACCGCCTGCTGGCGGGCGGCAGCTACCAGATCGACGACAAATCCTCGATCAACTTCAGCGGCTGGCTGAGCGGCGGCTCGTTCGGCACCATCAACGTGGGCAGCGGCAGCTACACGCTGAACAACACCGGCGCCCTCAACCAGTTCGTCAGCCAGATCGAGGCCGCCCCCAATGCCGACCAGGGCGGCTCGATCTTCTACGAAGCGAGCTTCGGCCCCTTGCGCGACGTCAAGATCGGCGTCGATACCCGCCGCACGCTGATCACCGACTACAACAACCTCTATGCCGGCGTGAGCGCAAACCCGACGACCTTCGTGGTCAACGGCGAGCATCGGTTTCAGGGCGTGTTCGGGCAGGGCACTTACCGCTTCGGCGGGCTGCCGCTCGACGTCACCGTCGGCGTGCGCGGCGACTTCTGGCAGGCGATGAACGCCAGCGTCCTGACCACGAACTCCCGCACCCTCAACGTGGTGCCCAATGCCAGCGCCTCGAGCTTCGATCCGCGGGTCGGCCTGAAGCTCTACGCCACCGACGAGCTGACCTTGCGCGGCGCGATCTACCGCAACTTCTCCGCCCCGGGCATGAATCAGATGTACCGGGTCTTCGCCGCCGGCACCGGCTACACGACGATCAACCCCAACCTGCAGCCGATGACGAACTTCGGCCAGGAGGTCGGCTTCGACTTCGAGTGGAAGGGATTCACCCTGTCGGGCACCTGGTTCAACAACAACCTCGAAAACTTCATCGACCTCGTGACGGTGTGCAACACCAACCCGCTCTGCGCCGCGCCGTTCGTCTCGGCGGCGGGGCTCAGCCCCGCCTTCACGACGGTCCGCCAGTACCAGAACATCGGCAACGCCAGGTTCCAGGGAATCGAGCTGATCGCCACGTGGCAGCCGCTCGAGCAGCTCCGGGTCATGGGAAGCTTCACCAGCACGAACGCCTACCTCACCAGCTCGATCAATCCGACGCTGGTGCGGACCGGCGTCCAGCTCGGCCAGGTGCCGACCTACATGTTCACGGCCGGGGTCGAATGGCGGCCGATCGAGACCCTCGTCCTGACGGCGTCCCTGAAGGCGTTTCCGCCCTACTGGAACGACACCGGCCATACGACCTTGAACGACGGCGCCACCCTGATCGACCTCGGCGTGCGCTGGTCGCCCGCCAAGGACGTCGACATCTACGGCAGCATCCAGAACTTGACGAACGTCCAATACCTGGCGCAGGGCTACACGCTGACGTCGTTCGAAGGCTCGACCGTCAACGCCTCCGCCATCCCGCAGCTCGGCATGCCGCTGACGGCGATCGCCGGCTTGAGAGTGAAGTTCTGATGCGCCTCCTGATCGCCCTCACCACGCTCGTCCTGTCCGTCTCCGCCGCTGTCGCCCAGCACCATTCGCACGGCAAGCCGGGCAGCACGCCCGAGGCCTTCACGGCCGCGCCGGCGTTCGCACCGGACGGCACGCTGTGGCTGGCGCGGCCGATGGTCGACCGCATCGTCGTGCTGCGCTCGACCGACCTCGGCAAGAGCTTCTCGGCGCCCGTGACGGTGACGCCCGAGCCGATGAACCTCGACTGGGGACCCGATGCGCGCGCGCGCATCACGGTCGATCCGTGGGGTGACCTGATCGTCACCTTCGGCATCTTCCAGGACAAGAACTTCAACGGCCGCGCCTTCTTCGCCCGCTCCGGCGACGGCGGCGCCTCCTTCACCAGGCCCCGCCCGATCACGGCGAATGCAACCAGCCAGCGCTTCGAGATCGCCGGCGTCGATCCGGCCGGTCGGGTGTTCGCGACCTGGCTCGACAAGCGCAACGTCGCCAAGGCGCGCGCCGCCGGCAAGGCTTATGCCGGCGCCGCCCTCGCCTTTGCCTGGGAGGACGGCGAGGCGGGCTTTGGCGACACGTCGATCGCGCTCGACAACACCTGCGAATGCTGCCGTCTCGGTCTGGCCTTTGCCGGCGCCGGCCGGCCGGCGGTGGTGTTCCGCAACATCTTCCCCGGGTCCGTGCGCGACCATGGCGTCATCACCTTCCACGATCCGCGCACGCCGGGTCCGGTTCGCCGCGTCAGCGTCGACGACTGGAAGATCGAGGCGTGCCCGCATCACGGGCCCAGCATCGCCGTCGCGGCCGACGGCTCGTACCATGTCGCGTGGTTCACCGACGGCGCGCGACGCAAGGGCCTGTTTTACGCCCGCGCGGAGTCGGCCGACTCGCCGTTCACGGCGCCACGGGCGCTGTCGCGACCGGACCGCCAGCCGGCACGGCCTTACCTGCTGGCGCACGGCCCCGACCTGCACCTCGTGTGGAAGGAGTTCGACGGCGACAAGGTCGCCGTGCGCTGGCAGGTGAGCCATGACAGCGGGCGTCACTGGAGCGATCCTCGCACCGTCGCCGAGACGGCGGACGCCTCCGACCATCCGCTGCTCGTGGCGGACAAGCAGCGCGCCTACCTCTCGTGGCTCACCAAGGCCGAGGGCTATCGCCTGATCCCGCTCGGGGACCAGCCGTGAGGGCGACAGCCTTCCTCGCCGTGGTGCTGAGCCTGACGTCGTTCGCGGCGACGGCAGCCGATCCGCTGCCCTTCGGGCGCGGCAGCTGGGCGAAGCTCAGCCAAGCGCACGCCGGCCGGCCGACCGTGATCCACTTGTGGGGCCTGACATGTGCGCCGTGCCTGGTCGAGCTTCCGCATTGGGGCAAGCTCGCGGCCGAGCGGCCCGATCTCGCACTCGTGCTGGTCGCCGCCGATCCCGTGCCGCAGGATCCGAAGCGCCTTGCCGACGTGCTGACGCGTGCCGGGCTCGGCAAGGCCGAGAGCTGGAGCTTCACCGACCGGTTCTACGAACGCCTGCGCTACGAGATCGATCCGGCGTGGGCCGGCGAGTTGCCGCGCACCGTTATGATCGACGCCAAGGGCGAGGTAACCGTCCTGCCCGGCGTCGCGGATATCGCCCGGGTTCGCGCCTGGCTCGACACCCAACGCTCTTCCCGTCCCTGAGGTCTTCCCATGTCGATTTTTCGCACCGTACTGGCCGGCGTCCTGGCTCTGCTCGCCGTCAGCGCCGAGGCCGCCGACTACAGGCTTGGCGCCATCGAGATCAAGCAGCCGTGGACGCGGGCAACACCGCCCACGGCGCCGTCGGGCGGCGGCTACCTCGTCCTCGTCAACACCGGCACGACTCCCGATCGCCTGATTGCCGCCACCAGCGCCAGCGCCGGCAAGGTCGAGCTGCACGAGATGACGATGGAGGGCAACATCATGCGCATGCGCGAGCTGCCGAAGGGCATCGAGCTCCCACCCGGCGCCACGGTGACGCTGAAGCCGGGTGGCCTGCACCTGATGTTCATGGGGCTGAAGGCACCGTTCGCGCGGGACACCAAGGTGCCGGCGACGCTGGTGTTCGAGAAGGCCGGCAGCATTGCTGTCGAGCTCACCGTCGAGGCGATGGGCACGACTGCTCCACCACAGCACGGGCGGTGATAGACTCAGGCCTCTTGTCTTGCGGAGCGCGAGGGTCCCGCTCGCTCATGAAGCGGAGCGAGCGGGACCCTTTGGCAAGCTCAGGGCAGGCTGCGCGGGATCCGCAGGAGCATGATCCCGACAATCACACCGCCACGCGCGCCGGATGCAGCGCCAGTCCAGGGACCTCGACCTTCGTGCGGAACACGCTGCCGCAATTCTCCGACGGGCCGCCGCGCGATCCGGTGACGACATAGAGATCGTGAAGGTCATCGCCGCCGAAGCACAGGCTGGTGACCATCGGCAAGGGCACCGGCACGTCGCGCCGATGCGTGCCGTCCGGGTTGAACACGACGACCCGGCCGCCATGGGCGTCGGCCACCCACACCGAGCCGTCGCTCGCCACCTTCAGGCCGTCGGGGACGCCGCCGGCGGCGAGCGTGGCGAAGGTCCGCCACGGGCCGACGCTGCCGTCCGGCTTCGCGTCGTAGACGCGCACCAGGCCCGAGCGTGCATCGCAATGGTAGAGGAGCTTGCCGTCGGCCGAGAATCCGAGGCCGTTGGTCAGCATGACGCCATCCGACACCGTGCGCATGCTGCGGTCGAGATCGATCACGTGCAGGTGGCCGGGCTTGGGCGGATCGCCGCCAAACACGCGGAAGGCGAGCGAGCCGACGTAGACGCGGCCCGTCTGGTCCGTCGTGAGATCGTTGAAGCCGGTGGCGCCCGGGATGGCGTCCTGAGCGAGGAGCTGGTGCGTGGTGCCGTCGGCGCGGCCGACGACGGCGATGTCGCGCCCACCGACGACCAGGCCACCCGCCGCGTGCAGCGCCATGCCGCCGATGCCGCGCCGCTTGGGCACCGCCACCGATACCTGGTCGGCCCGGTCGAGCAGGAACACGCCGCCATTCAGGACATCGCTGAAATAGAGACCGCGGGACGGATCCCATACCGGCCCCTCGATGAGGCCGTAGCCGGTGGCAAGTCGCTGCATGGCACCCCTCCGCTGAAGCTCGTGGTCGATCGACGCTCATGGTCTTCCGAACCGCGAGCGTCCCGCTCGCTCATGAATCTGAGCGAGCGGGACGCTCGCGGTCCGGAAGAAAACCGAAGTCAGAGTGCCTGCAGCAGGGTCCAGGCGATCATGGCCATGCCGATCACCGAGACGAACCAGGCGACGGTGCGCAGCCAGGGAATGCCGGCCACATAGATGATCGCGTAGGCAAGCCGCGCCCAGAAGAAGATCATGGCGCCCATCGCCGTCGTCGCATTGGCCTTGCCGGCGGCGGCGGCAATCAGCACCAGGGCGGCAAACAGCACCAGGTTCTCGATCATGTTGAGATGCGCCCGCTTGGCGCGGCCGGCCCACCCCGTGACGGCGGGAATGCTGTCGCGATTGCCGGCAAGCGTGTTCAAGCCGACCTGGCTGTTGGCGCCGGAAGCGGCGATCAGCACCTGGACGAAGCACAGGATCGTGGAGAACAAGAGATACTTGAGATCCGGAGTCATCGGTGCCCCCTCGCTGTTTTTTTACTTGGTCCCGAAGAGGCGGTCTCCCGCGTCTCCCAGGCCGGGGACAATATACCCGTGATCGTTGAGCTCCGCATCGACCGCCGCCGTGAAGACCGGCACGTCGGGGTGAACCTCGGCGAAGGCGTTGGCACCCTGCACCGAGCCCAGCACGCAGATGAACTTGATCCGCCGGGCACCCGATTCCTTCAGCCGATCGACCGCGGCGATCGCGGAGTGGGCGGTCGCCAGCATGGGGTCGCAGACGATGACGTCGCGGTCGGAAATATCCTGCGGGATCTTGAAGTAGTACTCGACCGCCTGCAGCGTACGCGGATCGCGATACAGCCCGACATGGCCCACGCGGGCGAGCGGCACGAGATCGATGATGCCTTCCGCCAGGCCCAGCCCGGCGCGCAGGATCGGCACGACCACGAGCTTCTTGCCGTCGAGCAGCGGCGCCTTCATTGCCGCGATCGGCGTCTCGATGCCGGTCTCGACCAGCGGCAGGTCGCGCGTGGCGTCGTAGCCCAGCAGGAGGCCGATCTCGCGCAGCAGACGGCGGAAGTTGGTGCTCGAGGTCTGGCGGTCGCGCATCTTGGTGAGCTTGTGCTGCACCAGCGGATGGCTGACGACATGGACCGACTTCGGCAAGGACATTCAGCTCTCCCCAAAAAACCTTGTCATCCCGAGTCCGACGCTTGGCGTCGCAAGCGTCGTAATCGAGGGACCTTTGCTCATAGCATCGGCTTCAAAGGTCCCTCGCGACGCTCGGGATGACAACAGTGCTCTCTCAAAAGACCGTGCCGTCGCTGGCGACGGCAATCGGCGGCCCGCCGCCCTGGCGCCGTTCGGCGGCTAGCGCGCGTCCGGCGAACCAGGTGCCCGCTTCCAGGACCTTTACCAGCGGCAGGCGCGCAGCATCGAGACCGAGATGGCCGCGCACGTGCCCGGCGATGCGATCCAGCAGCGCCACCGTCAGCGCGCGCCATTCGACGATCGGCTCGTCGCCGGGCGCGAAGGTCTGCTGCAGCAGCGCTGCCTGCTTCGGCCAAAGCGCCCCGGCATCGACCAGCAACCCGCCATTGCGGTACTCGGGCAGGCCGGTGAGGCGATCCAGCTCGACGACCTTGAGGCCGGCGCCTTCCAGAGGCTCGACCAGCGAGTAGGACAGCCACTGCGACAGCTTGTGGAACGGCACCAGCCCAAGTGCCGGATGCGGCCAGACATCGCCCATCGGCCGCGGCCAGATTGGCGAGAGCCTGTCGAGCACCGCTGCGAGGATCGATTCGGCCTTTACGTCGCCAGCGGTCGCGAGGATGTCGAACAAGGCGCCGGGCCTCGCCAGGCCCGTGCCGCCGAGCTTGCGCAGCAACTCGGCGCGCCCCTCGAGGCCGGTCAGGGGGTTGTGCGCCCGCACCTGGAAGCCGAGCGCGATGTCGGCTGGCGTCAGGCTGGCGAGGCGCTCGGCATCGACGCGCAGTGGATCGTTGCGATCGCGGCTGAAGGCGCCGGCAGCGAACATGTGAAAGCTCGCCACGCCGAGCCCCTCCGAGCGGGCGAAAGTCTCCCCGCTGCCGGGCTCGCGATAGGACCAGCCCGGTCCGGCGCCCGCGTCGAGCAGCACCGAGACGACGGCGAGATCGATGCGCCGCCGCGCGACCTCCTCGCGTGGCAACCCGGCCAATCGCGGCGCCAGCTCGGCCCAGCGGTCACGGCCGCCGGCCTCGAAATGGCGCCAGCGCGAATGGAACGGGATCGCTGCCGGGTCGGGAAAGCGCCGGCGCGCGACCGCAAGGGTCGCCTGCACCGCCGCTTCGAGCCCGTTGGGATCGACCGCGAACCAGGCGGAGCGGCCATCTTCGACATATTTCAGCATGGCTTCGGCACGCTCGCGGATCGCCACGGGCGTGCGCAGATACGTCGGAGAGTCACTCATGTCGGAGGGCGCGCCACTCCCGTGGCGTGTCATGGTCAGGACGTGGGCTGCTCGCCCTGTGCTTGTCGAAGAGTCCCGCCCGCCTCATGAGCGGGGCATTTGCATAGGGAAAAGCTACGTCATCCCGACCGGAGCCGCGCGTAGCGTGGCGTAGTGGAGGGACCTTTCTTGCCGCGGCTTCAGCAAGAAAGGTCCCTCGACTGCGCCCCCCTTCAGGCGGCTGCGCTCGGGATGACGGAACTTTTTTGCCATATGCGAACGCCCTGGCCTCATGAGCGGGCCAGAGGCCCGCGTTCCGGAAGACCATGACGCGCCACGTCAGTGGCACGCCCCCGGCACTACTCATCGAGGCCGCGCCCCTTGGCCTTGGCCAGGTCCGCCGGTGCCGGCTTGCTCGGCGTGAAATAGCCGGCGGCCTTCTTGGCATCCATCTCGACCTGGGCATCGGCCGGGATCAGCTCGTCGGGAATCGGCACCTGCTCGACGACGCCGATGCCCTGCTCGCGCAAGGCGTCCGACTTCATGTTGCTCATCGAGGCGAAGCGGTCGATGCGGGCGATGCCCAGCCAATGGAACAGGTCCGGCATCAACTCCTGGAAGCGCATGTCCTGGACGCCGGCCACGCATTCGGTACGATTGAAGTACTGCGCCGCCGAATCGCCGCCGGGCTGGCGCTTGCGCGCGTTGTAGACCAGGAACTTGGTCACCTCACCCAGCGCCCGCCCTTCCTTGCGATTGTAGATGACGACGCCGACTCCGCCCCGCTGGGCCATGTCGATGCAGATCTCGATGCCGTGCGCCAGGTAGGGCCGGCAGGTGCAGATGTCGGAGCCGAACACGTCGGAGCCGTTGCACTCGTCGTGGAGGCGGCAGGCGATCCTCGTCTCGGGCTTGCCCAACTGCTGCACGTCGCCGAAGAAGTAGATCGTGGCGCCCCCGATCGGCGGCAGGAACAGCTCGAGGTCGGGCCGCGTCACCAGCTCGGTGTACATGCCGCCGGTATGCTCGAAGAGCGTGCGGCGCAGATCGCTTTCCTTGACGCCGAAACGCTCGGCGATGCCGGGCAGCCACCACACCGGCTCGATCGCCGCCTTGGTCACGCGAACATCGCCGTTCGGCATCAGCAGGTCGTTGTCGGGCCGCAGGCGGCCGGCCGCGATCGCGTCCCTGATCTCGGGCATCTGGACGTGTGCCTTGGTGACGGCGATGGTCGGCCGGATATCCCAGCCGGCGGCGAGCTTGTCGGCGAAGACCTCGGCCACCATGTGGCCCCACGGATCGAGCGACACGATCTTCCTGGGATCGAACCAGCTCTCGAACGGCCCGATCGGCTCGGCGGGAGCCGTGTTCGTGAAATCGGGGCGATGGCTGGCCTTCAGCTCATGGGCCGCAATGGCGAGCGCCCGATAGATGCCATAGCTGCCGGAATGGACCCCGATGGCATTGCGCCGGGCCGGATCGGCCACCGTGCCGACGACAGGGCCCCGCACCTGGGGGTCTCGCGCGCCCCAGACCACTGCAGGGGCCGCTTGGCCGCCCTGCGCCGGGTGGGTGTTCAGTCTGATGTGGGCCATATGCTTTCCGAGTGCCAAACGCCGGGAAAGCGAGGCATCTTAAGGTCTGAGGGTTAAGAAGGAAAGACGCCCGCAGGGCCCAGGAGAGCAATGCCGCACATTGACAGAGATCAAGCCGGACCATTCTTGGCGCCACACTGGCTGGCGCTTATTGTCGCACTAGGCGCAACCATCCTGCCCCTCTCGTTGTCGGGGCAGCCCTCGAGCCTGCCGCCGATGACGACGATCACCTTCGCCCCCGGATCGTCGACCGCGACGGTGAGCGGCCAGGTGCAGCCGGGCGGTCGCACGCTCTACTACGTGGCGGCACAGGCCGGACAGACCATGACGGTCTCGCTGAATCCTGCGGCAGGCCTCGCTTTTCAGGTTTATCGGCCGGATACGACCATCGCCCGCGCAGCCGACGGACGCCCTCTCATCACCGGCCGGACCCTGCCCGATGCCGGTTCGGGGGACAATGCACAGGCCTGGATGGGCGCCATCCCGGCCGCCGGCGACTACCTGATAGCGGTCGGCACGACTGGGGCAGCCGGCGCCCTGTTCAGCCTTACCGTTACGCTGCAGTAGATATGCATTTTCGTATCCTCTTGCCTCCTGCGTGCAACTACAGCATAAGTACTACCGTCAGCTCGATGGACAGGAAAAGGTACGTCTTGGGGCTTATCTAGTGTCTAATTGCGTAAATTAACGATAGTATTTCTGAGCTGCGCCCCTTTGACCTCGCGCTTGCGCCAGACGAAGGGAGCGGCGTGCTCATTGTAGACCTCGATGAAGTCGCCGAT
>JALHMO010000139.1 GCA_022844015.1 Reyranella sp.
GGTGCCGCTGCCGAGCGGTTGGCGCAGCGCCACCGCGCCGGCCAGCGCGCCGGCGACGACCAGCAGGCCGACCTGCTCGAGCGCCGCCGAGAAGCCCAGCCCGAACGCCTTGCCGACCGACTGGAAGGTCATGTCGGCGGCGATCCCATAGACCACGATCGTCGCCATGAGGGCGAGAAACGCGGGCAGCCGCAGGCGCTGGACCAGCAGCACGATCGCCAGGACGGCAATCGGCACCAGGAGAGAGGCGAGAAACATGGGCGCGACCTTAATCGCCTGCTAGGGTCGCCACCACAAGGGATGCCCCCGATGACTGACGCTCATGGCCGGGAGTGCGCCACTTCGGGCGGAGCAACCTCCGCCGACATGGCGCCCATGCCATTTTCTGCCCCGCGAAGCCGGGGAGCTCGCATATGACCAGTATGGTCCGTCATCCCGGGCGGAGCCGTCCGCAGGGCGGCGCAGTCGAGGGATCTCTCTTGGCGATGCAGCAGGAAGTGTCCCTCCGCTACGCCTTCCTCCGACTAATGACCAGGATGGTCCGTCATCCCGAGCGGAGCCGTCCGCAGGGCGGCGCAGTCGAGGGACCTCCCTTGGCGATGCAACAGGAAGTGTCCCTCCGCTACGCCTTCCTTCGACTAATGACCAGGATGGTCCGTCATCCCGAGCGGAGCCGTCCGCAGGGCGGCGCAGTCGAGGGACCTCTCTTGGCGATGCAGCTGCTTCTCGTCGTGCTGTCGATCGTCTGCCTCGCCCTGCCGGCCCGCGCCGACACCGGCTTGGTGCGGATCGAAGGCAGGAACTTCGTCACGCCCGACGGGCGCACGCTGCAGCTCAAGGGCATCAGCCTCGGCAACTGGCTGATGCCCGAGGGCTACATGTTCAAGTTCGAGGTCGCCAAGGCGCCGCGCCAGATCTACGCCGCTTTCGACCGCCTGCTCGGCGCCGAGCGCGCCGCCGGGTTCTGGCGGCGCTATCGCGACCGCTACATCGCCGAGGCCGACATCCGGTTCATCAAGTCGGTCGGCTTCAACATGGTGCGCATCCCGCTGCACTGGCGCCTGTTCATGGCCGCCGACGGCGAGATCGCAGGCGAGGGCTGGGCGCTGCTCGATCGCGTGATCGGCTGGGCGGGCGAGGCTGGCCTGCTCGTCATCCTCGATCTCCATGCCGCGCCGGGCGGCCAGACCGGAATCAACCACGACGACGGGCCGGGCTACCCGCTGATGTTCTACGTGCCGCGCGATCGTGCGCTCACGATCAGGCTGTGGCGCGCCATCGCCGAGCGCTACCGCGGCAACCCGGCGATCCTGGGCTACGACATCCTGAACGAGCCGATCGCGCCCTACCACGACGTGGCGACGCTCAACATGCGGCTCGAGCCGTTCTACCGGAAGGTGACCGAGGCGATCCGCGAGGTCGATCCCGGCCGCATCGTCATCCTGGCCGCCGGGCAATGGAGCTCGAGCTTCGACATGTTCGGCCCGCCCTTCGCGCCCAACCTCGCCTACACGTATCATTCGTTCTGGGCGAGCACGAAGCGCGATTCGATCCAGCGCCATCTCAACTTCGCCAGCCGCTACGGCGTGCCGCTGTTCCTCGGCGAGACCGGCGAGCTGACCGACGAGTGGAACGAGCAGTTCCGCCTGCTGCACGAGAGGCACGGCATCGGCTGGTCGTTCTGGACCTACAAGAACCTCGACACGTCCTCGACCATCGTCTCGATCCCGCGCCCCGACGGCTGGAACGAGATCGTGGCCTTCGCCGACGGCAAGCGGAAGGACAAGCCGCCCGAGGACGTGATCGACCGCGCCATCGCGCAGTACCTCACGGGAATCGAGCTCGCCAACGGCGTGGTGCGCTGGAGCTACCTGAAATCGCTCGGCCTGAAGGGCGAACCGTAGGCGTTTCCCCGACGACGCTGTCCCTTGTCCTCCCCGCGCTTCGCGCAGGGAGGTGCGGCGATGGCGCACGTGAGATCGACACCGCAGCCCTTGTCCTCCCTGCGCGAAGCGCGGGGAGGAAAGACGAAGCCTTCGTCCAGCGGTTCAAGTCAGCACGCACCTCCCCGCGCTTCGCGCAGGGAGGAAAGCCATCACCGCTCCCCGGGCACGCCGAACTTGGCGGCGCGCGTCGGGTCGAGGGCGCGCCAGACGTAGTCCTCCAGCTGCGGCGCATAGAGCTCCCAGACGCGGCGCAGGTCGGCGATCGGCGTGTCGCTCCAGTCGACGCGCAGGTCGACGACCGGCCACTCGACATCGCGGACCACGACCAGCCCGGCGGAACGCACGGGGCCGGCTTCGCCGCCCGCTGCGAGCCCGGCTTCGAGCGCGGCGAGCAGGCGATCGGGCAACGCCGTCCGCGCAGCCTCGAACGCCGTCATCATCGCGCGCGGCACATCGAGGCTGGCCAGCAGGTTGCCGGCGCACACGGCATCATCGCCGTGCACGATGGCGTGGATGCCGAGCGCGCCCGCGCCGGAGAGCGCCGCCGTCCGTCCCGCCGTGTCGACCAGCGCCAGCTGGCGGAAGTCGATGAACGGCGAGGCGCTCAGCTCGGCAAGCGTTTCTTCCGCCGAGGCGCCCGCCGCCATCAGATCGAGCCCGCGCCTGCCGAGCCGCGGATCGGTGATGTTCTGGCTGGCGACCGCGCCCACCCCGGCGCGCAGATGCGCGCAGCGCGCCGCGACCGCCGGCGACGACGAGGAGATGGCGATGCCGAGCATCCCGGTCGCCGGGCAGCGCGCGGTGATCGAGAAGGTCATGCGTGGCCGGGCGGGATGACCGCGATGGCGTCGACCTCGACCAGCCATTCCGGCCGCGCCAGCGCGGAGACGACGATGCCGGTCGAGACCGGGAACACGCCCTTCAGCCACTTGCCGACGACGCGATAGACCGTCTCGCGATAGCGCGGATCGACGATGTAGATGGTGATCTTGCAGACGTGCTCGAGCTTCGAGCCGGCCTCCTCCAGCAGCATCTTGATGTTGGCCATCGCCTGCTCGGTCTGCGCCGCGACATCGCCGATGCCGACGCTTTCCGTGGTGTCGAGATTTTGCCCGATCTGTCCGCGCACGAACACGAACTTGCCCTCCGCGACGACGACCTGGCAGAGGTCGTTGTCGAGCTTCTGCTCGGGGTAGGTGTCCTTGGTGTTGAACTTGCGAAGCCGCGTATGTGCCATGTCGGTGTTCCTCAGAGGACCAGGTCGCGTGGTGTCTTTCCCACGCTGGCCTTCGTTGCGCTTTTGGGACTGGATGGGACGTAGAGTACAGGCATTGCAATGACAATACCGGGGTCCTGCGAATGAGCCCGTCTCACCTGGATGGCCGGTCTTCCCGGTTCTCATGGAGATCGTGCCGTCCGATTGTAGCCTGCCATGAACACTCGACCGCGCGCTGATATGGTAAGGTTGGCCATGCCGGTGCGAGGTGTTCGGAAGCTGCAACGCAGGATGAGCCTTTGGCAATTCATCGGGCTTGCCGTGCTGGTCCTTCTCGGGCTCTTGCAGCCTGGCGTGGCGGCCGACCGCGATGTCGACGGCGTTCCGCTTCCTGAAGACGCCGCCGTGGCGCCCGCCGCGACAGCCTTGCAACGGCAATGGGCAGGTCCCTGGACGGGCGCCTGGGGCGGCAGCCTCAAGCACATACTGCTCGTGGAATCGGTCGGCAGCGATGGCGTTGCTCAGGTCGTCTACGCCATCGGCGGCAACGCGGCCGGTATTCGGCCTCAGTGGCGCCGCTTCAAGGCGACCGTGTCGGAGCAGAGCCTGGCGATTTCCGAAGGGCAGCTCTCCGTCACCTATGAGGCCTGGAGACGGAATTCCCTCGAGGCGAGCTACGTTCGTGGCGACAGTCGCAGCACGGCGACGATGGCGCGAGCGGACCTGGCTGCGCTTACCGTCGCTGGCGCCACGGTCGACTGGACCGGCGGACGCTCGGAGCTTCTGCAGACAGACCTTGTCGAGAACGGCAAGCCGGTCCGGCTCGAGGCCGTGATCTTCAGGCCGTCGGGCGCAGGCCCGTTCCCCCTGGCCGTGATCAACCACGGCTCGACGGGTGCGGGTCGCGATCCCAGCCTCTTCAAGCAGACATGGTACAGCCGCGCCCTGGCCTCGTTCCTGACCGATCGGGGTTGGCTCGTCGCCTTTCCCCAGCGGCGGGGTCGCGGCAGATCGGACGGACTCTACGACGAGGGGTTAGCCGATGACCGCAACCAGGGCTACGTATGCCAGGCCGAGAAATCGATTGCCGGCGCCGATCGCGCATTGCGCGATGTCGAGGCTGCCGTCGCCAGCCTGCGCCGCCGTCCCGACGTCGCGTCCGCCCGCATGCTGCTCGCTGGCCAATCCCGTGGCGGTGTGCTGTCGATGGTCCATGCCGGCCGACACCCCGACCAGATATCGGGCGTAATCAACTTTGTCGGGGGCTGGGTAAGCGATGCCTGCTCTGCGACCACGCACATCAACCGGACGCTGTTCACGCGGGCGGCCAGCTTCGATCGATCCACCTTGTGGCTCTATGGAAGGAACGATCCGTACTACTCGATCTGGCACAGCCAATCGAGCTTCTCCGCCTTCCGCGACGCTGGAGGGAAGGGTGAGTTTCGCGAGCTCGATGTGCCGGGCGGCAACGGCCATCTCGTTATGGCCTACCCGCGCTTGTGGTCGTCGGCCGTTGCCGAATACCTCGACTCCGTCGGCGCGGCCCCGAGGTGACGGCGGATCGCGCCCGATCCGGCCGCGCACGCGCACGCGCACGCCATGCCGCAACCGGTCGTGATGGCAATCGGTCAATGCCCTCGGCGGTTCGTTATCCGCAAGCGCGACGGGACGGCGTCCAGTCACTGCGCAGCGATCGGCGATTCTTGCCGCGCTTTCTCCAGGTCGTGTGCGGTTTGAAGGTTCATCCAGAACTCTGCTGATACGCCGAAGCGACGCGACAGGCGGAGGGCCGTATCTGCAGTGATCGCGCGCTCCCCATGGAGGATCGCGGTGATCCGGTTGGCAGGAACACCCAGCTCGCGAGCAAGCGCACGGGCGGAAAGCGACATTGGCACCATGAGCTCTTCACGGAGCACCTCGCCAGGCGTGACAAAAGCTAGGATTCGTCCAGTGCTTTC
The DNA here is from genome assembly GCA_022844015.1 of Reyranella sp. Lineage (GTDB taxonomy): Bacteria > Pseudomonadota > Alphaproteobacteria > Reyranellales > Reyranellaceae > Reyranella. Next base: position 5,121 of record JALHMO010000139.1, read on the forward strand.
GGCCGACAGGTCCACTTTCCCTGCAACGAGAGCTTCGCGATGGATTGCCAGCTTCTTTCGAGGCATGTCACCTCTCCTCAATGCCTTGCCCGACCGTCAGCCCGCCAGCCGATCCCGATAGTGATCGGCCAGCGCCGTCAGCGCGGCCGCGCCGTCGCCCTTGAAGGCCGGGCCGTGCATCAGGGCGATGGTCGTGGGCTTCAGCCCGGCCAGGCGGCGCAGCGTCGGCTCGGTGAGCTTGGTCACCGGCATGTAGGGCACCGCCTTCTCGGTGGCGATCGCCGGCCCCACGATCTCCGACTCCGTGGTCGGCGCGGCCGGGCCGAACTGGGTGAACAGGTCGCTGCTGAACAGCGTGCCGGTGGTCTCCTCGTAGATCACGCCGGCGTCCCAGTTGTGCGGCACGTGCGGCGTGTCGAGCCAGCGCACGCGTTTGCCGCCGAGATCGAGCACCTCGTCGTTGGCGAGCACGCGCGGCTCGCGGTCGGCCATGTCGCGCAGCCAGATGTTGCAGCCGACCTGGCCGTGCGCCGGCGTCGCCCTGGGCGCCGCGGCCAGCCACTGGTTGAGCGCGCCCGATTCGTCGGCCTCGACATGGCTGCAGGTCGTCCAGCGCAGCCTGTCGAGCGGGATCACGCTCTTCACCGCGGCGGAGATCAGCGGGAACAGCGAGCGCTGGCCGTAGTGGAACAGCAGCGGCTCGTCGGCATCGATCAGGAACTGGTTGAAGGTGAATCCCGTCGGCCCGACGGCGGGCAAGAAGGTGGACAGACGGTAGATCCTCTCGGCGATCTCGGAGACCTCGGTCTTCATTGCGTCCTCCTATGCGCTGGGAGCGCGCCACTCCGATGGCGCTCTTTGGATTTGTGATCGACAGGAAGAGCGCCATCGGAGTGGCGCGCTCCCAGCGATGAGTTTTCCTATCCAAGAATCTCGATCAGCCTGGCATTGAATGCGTCGGCGGCCTCGTAGGCGACCCAGTGGCCGGCGCCCGGGATGACGTTCATCTCGAAATCGGGCTGGTGGGCGCGGAACAGGTCGATGCGTTCCTGGATGTGGGGATAGGTCGTCGAATCGAACTCGCCCCAGATGCCGGTCAGCGGCACCGTCACCCGCGGCAGGACCTCGCTCAGCTTGAAGGCTTGGCCCATGTCGCGGCTGCGCGTCTTTGCCCGCGTCGTGTTCAGCATCTGCATGTGAATGGCGACGCCGTCGACGTTCGCCGGATCGTGCAGCATCAGGATCTCGAGATTGCGCCGCGCCTCGGCGGCCAGCGTCTCGGCCGGCATCTCGGGCAGCAGCTTGCGCAGCTTGGGGCCGGGCTTGCGCGTCGCCTTGAGCCCGCCGGCGCCGACCATGACGATGCGGCGGATGCGCTGCTCGAACAGCGTGGCGATGTGGCCGGCCACCATACCGCCGAACGAGAAGCCGGTGATGGCGAATGTCTCCTCGGGCGGCAGCAGCGCCTGCATCGCCGCCTGCACGCAATGGGTCACCGACCAGATGTCGCGCACGTCGTCGGGCGGATCGCTGTCGCCCAGCCCCGGCGCGTCGGCGGCGTAGACCGTGAAGTGCCGGGAGAGCGGCTGGACGTTGCGGATCCAGTGGATCCACGAGCCCGAGCCGCCGTGGAACAAGAGCAGGATCGGCTTGCCCGAGCCCTCGCCCCAGATATGCCACATCATGCGGCCGCCATTGCCCATCGGCACGCGCACCGCGCGGGCGGTCGATTCGATCCCCTGGATGTGCTCGGCGGCGGTGCGGCCGTCCGGCATGCGCGGGACGGCGGAGAAGTCGAGCGCCATCAGCGGAGCGCTCCCAGCAGACGCTCGACGAACTGCGGCGCCTGCTTGCGGTCGATCCAGCGCAGCACGGTGACGAGATCGTTGTCGGGATCGATCCAGACGATGTGGCTGCCCCAGCCGAGCGCGAAATGGCTGCGCTCCGAGGCCGCCGCGAACTGGCGCCGGTTGGCGTTGAGCCACCACATCAGGCCGTAGAACGGCGCCACCGGGCAGGGCTTCACCAGCTCGTCCGTCCAGCCCGGATGGAGGATCTCCTTGCCGTCCCATCTGCCGCCGCGCGCCACCAGCAGGCCCATCAGCGCGAGGTCGCGCGCCGAGATGACGATGCCGCCGCCCCAATGGCCGCCGCCCGGCACAGAGACCATCTCCCTGCCGTCGATCGTCACCGCCGAGTTGCGATAGCCGTCCCATCTCCAGGTCGACGAGGCACCGATCGGGTCCATGATCCGCCGCTTCAGCACCGACGGCAGCGGCTCCTTGAAGAGCTGCAGCAGGCTGAGCGACAGGCGGTTCACGCGCACGTCGTTGTATTCGTAGAAGGTACCGGGCGGCTTCAGCGGGCGGCGCGTGCCCTTGGGCGCGTCGGCGACGGCGATGCCGACCACGCGGTTGTGGTCGATGCGGTCCTCCTTGCCGAACAGCGTGCCCTGCCATTCGCTGGTCTGGGTCAGCAGGTGGCGCCAGGTGATGTCCTTGTTCTGGTCGCTCGTGAAGCCGTCATCGAGCCTGTAGCCCGCGACCTTGTCGTCGAGGCTCCTGATCAGCCCGTCGCCGACCGCCAGGCCGGCCAGCAAGGCGAGGAAGCTCTTGGCGACGCTGAAGGTCATGTCGGTGTGGCCGACGTCGCCCCATTCGGCCAGCAGCTTGCCGCCGCGATAGACGATGCCGGCGTGGCCGCCGCGCGGCGTGACCGGCCCCAGCACCTCGTTGTCCGGCGCCTTCTCGCCCGAATCGTAGGTCATGACGAACTGGCCGTCGGGCATCTGCATGCTGGCAGGCCACTTGGATTCGGCCGATTTGGCGAACGCTATCGCGTCTTTCAGGTCCTTCATGCCCGCAATCAACAGTCATTCGTGCCCACAATCAACATTGGAGGCCGCCCGGGAGCAAGCGTAGAAACGCGCATGGCCCCGCCGACCTCGATCACGCTCCGCCGCCCCGACGACTGGCACGTCCATCTGCGCGACGGACCGATGCTGCAGGCCTGCGCCGTCCATACGGCGCGCCAGTTCGCCCGCGCCATCATCATGCCCAACCTGGTGCCGCCGGTGACGACCGTCGCCGAGGCCGCATCGTACCGCGACCGAATTCGCAGAGCGGTCCCGGCCGACATCGCCTTCGAGCCGCTGATGACCTGCTACCTGACCGACGGTGCCGATCCCGCCGAGCTGGCGCGCGGCAAGCGCGAGGGCGTTTGGGTCGCGGCCAAGCTCTACCCGGCGCACGCCACCACCAACTCCGCGCACGGCGTCACCTCGATGGACCGCATCGCGCCCGCCCTGGAGGCGATGGAGAAGGCCGGCATGCCGCTCCTGGTGCACGGAGAGGTGACCGACGCCGAGGTCGACATCTTCGACCGCGAGGCGGTGTTCCTCGAGCGCGTGCTGGCGCCGCTGCTGAAACGTCACCAGGGCCTGAAGGTGGTGCTCGAGCACATCACCACCCGGGAAGGCGTCGCCTTCGTCGAGGCCGGCGGCGCTCGGGTGGGCGGCACGATCACGCCGCATCATCTCAGCTACAACCGCAACGCCCTGTTCAAGGGCGGCATCCGCCCGCACCTCTACTGCCTGCCGATCGCCAAGGCCGAGGAGCACCGACTGGCGCTGCGCCGCGCGGCGACGGCGCCGGGCCAGACGCAATTCTTCCTCGGGACGGATACCGCGCCGCATACCGCCGATACCAAGGAATGCGCCTGCGGCTGCGCCGGCATCTTCAACGCCCCGGTGGCGATGCAGGTCTATGCCCAGATCTTCGCCGAGGAAGGCGCGCTCGACCGGCTGGAGGCGTTCGCCTCGCTGAACGGGCCGCGGTTCTACGGGCTACCGGTCAATGAGCAACGGGTGACGCTGCGTGCCGGGCCGTTGGTTGCGCCGGAGCGCATCGACTTGGCGAACGGGGACAAGAGCGTCGTTGTGTTCCGGCCCGATACGCCGGTCGAGTGGTCGTATTAATGGGGAAGTATTCCGGTTTACGTACCAATCGGTACGCTGTACGTAGATCAGGCGTGACAGGCGGCAACGCGGAACAGTGCACGCATTCGGAAGACAAGTGGCGAGCGATTCTGTAGCGTTCGCTCCATTATGGAACCGCGCGCTACTTGTTCCTCACCGTCAGGGTTATTTTTGCGTGAGTGTATCGTTGAGGCGGCTGCGCAGGCGCTCCACGAAGAGATGGAGCGTTTGGATCCCACAAGCCAGCCGGAATGGGAAGACCTGACCGATAGGGAGCGCCTATACCTAAGGGGCTGCTTAGGATACCTGCTTCGGCAAGCTGCAATTCTAGAGGCTTGGTTGGCGCTGGATAGAGGCCGCTAACTACACGATAGGTCGGGGCGCCCAGATTTGCGAATAGTCGGATACGAAGAACGATAAACTCCCATTGTTCGACAGTCGCAGGTTCGAATCTGAAATCGTGTAGAAGGTCTGTCTGAGGCTCAATATCGAGGTCGCTACCTACGTAGAAGTGCCGCGCACCATCGTTGTCGCCAATGATGTAGTTAGGGAGTAACGGTATGAAACTGCCTAACCCAAGGATCGCTACGGTATAGGCGTGCGCGATCTTGGCGAGGACACGCATGAACGCCCAAGTATCCAGCTTGAGGGTGGTGAACTGGTGCAAGTTGTACCTGCTGGCCATGATCGACATCTGCTCTTTGGCAAGGTTGTACCGATACTCTGGATGGTGGAACGGAGGAAGTGGATTGAAGAGCCGGGGCGCGCCGAGAACGGGAAACACTGGGATGGCCGGATAGTCTTGCCATGGAATTAGAGTACGCCCCTTCGGATGATAGACGGGCATTGATGTCTTGCCCTCTTTCTCTCGCCTTTTCTGCCTTCGTTTGTCCTGAAGTCCGAAATGTTGGCGTATGGGGTCAATGTTCCCGCGCTGCCAAATCTGCTCCCAGCGTCCCGTGATGCCCTCGCAGCTCCGACATGAGGCCTCCGGCAGGTACTCTTGTCCGTGGATGCCCAAGGGAACAATATGTTCGTCTCTAAGAGTCACCGTGTGCTCATCGTACCGCGTGGCGCCGCAGTAAATGCACCGGCCTACGGCGGGGTAATCGTAGATCGCCTGAGGGTCCCAGTTGTCCTCTTCAGTCATTGGGCGCATAGTCGACACGATGTCGTCCAATGGTAGGATGCCACCCTGTCAAGGTAGAGAATGCCGGTTCGAATCCGGCCATCCCAGCCAACATCATGGTTCCTCCGATGAATACATCAACCAGTGAACCCCTGTCAGAAGTCGAGATCACGCCCGTGATGATCGAGGCGGGCATTGGTGAACTCATTCTCGCCGATCCTTTGGACTCCTATCGATCTACGGTTGAGGCGGTTTATCGGGCGATGCATCGTGCAGCTGCGCGCGGATCTTATTCACTTCCAACATGTACTCCGCCCGAGCGACTTCGCGACCTTTAGCCACAAGAACTCTTGCAAGAAACGCGGCCTCAAGGACGAACTGGTTTCGAGTGCTCGACACGATGTCGGGTGTTGTAAAACCGATTGGAGGCGCGATCAGCCTATGAATCACGTTTGCAAATTCCGAATCTTCCAGGTTCACTTTTTCGGTTGAATGGGCGCACGCATTTCGTAGTTCTCTAATGATGTTCAATTGCTGAAACGTTTCGTCCTCTATCACACCGAAAAGAACCGCAACCTCCAGCCGGGCCGAGAACGAACCAAGCGGACCTTCGAAGCGAAAGATTTTCTCGAATTCCGCTTCATCGAAATCAAACTTGAAGGCTGTCCCAATCTTGAAAGCAAGCAGGTCATCCAATAGGGCGGCTGTTATCAGCACGGCCGCCCTATCTGATTGGCCTGTCTGCTCCTTCAGCATATTGTCGCCGTCCGGAAGCTTGAAGCCTCTTCGAAATTTGCGCCTGAGCGTCTTTACCGATTTTGGCGTACTGCCATTGAAGATGCTCAGCCGCTTCGGTTCCGGAGCCACTTCGCTCATGCTATCCTCCCCCGATGACCCCCAAGCCCGCCGACACGGACGCCAAACGCGAATCCGAGCAACGGGACACTTTGCTGTTGAAGCTACTCAAGACGCCGCCCCAGCCGCGCCCCTAGAGGGAGCGTGAGCAGAAAGCGGGAACTAAGAACGCGAAGCGCTCCAACGCAAGAAAGCCCGCGCCATCTTCTTAGCCTTCGCTGTCTCCCGCAGGCTGTCGATAGGTTAGGCGCTTGCCAGCGGCGCCGGCCATCAGCGCATTGAAGCGCTCGGCGTCGGTCAGGTCGCGAGTGTTGGCGCGGAAATCGAACTCGGCGAGGTAGCGCGGCAAGTGTGCCCTGCATGCCCAGGGCGATCCGAAGGATCGTCTCTGCCTTCTCGTAGCGCACGTTCTCCCCACACGCTTTCCTCAGAGTACCGATGAACCAGTCACGGACGTCCCAAGCCCCGTGCAAGAGTAGCCCAAAGAACAGCCAGATGGCGAGAATCGGATTCGGCGCGATGGCGTCGCGGCGCAACATTGGCCACGCTCTCCTTCGCGCGAGCGATGGCGGCGTCATCGAGGCCACGGTCGGAGGCAGCTTGCCGGATCAGAGCGACCATTGGCGCGATGCGCCCGGGCGGGTCAGCCGTTCCACGAGCGTTGCCAGATCGTCCCGGCAGTTCACCAGCCCTGGATCGAAATGGCGGGGCTCGACGTCCGGCAGGACGCTGGTTCCGAGAAGTCTCAGGATGCTCTCCATCGCCTGCTCGATCGCCGGTTCGCCGCCACCCGAGAGTGCCGCTACTCTCGCGGCGTTGGCGGCGACGGCCGGAGACGCCTGGTAGCGGCCGGCGAGGCGGTCGATCGTGCCGGCACCGAGCGTCAACCCTGCCTCGTCCGATACCCGGCGCCAGATGCGCGCGCGCACCGAGCGATCGGGCGGGCGAAACTCGACAGCCAATGTCATGCGTCGGAGAACCGATGGATCGATCTCGTCGATGAGGTTGCAGGTCCAGACGATCGGGACGGCGTTCTGGTCGAGGAGGCGATTGAGATAGGCCTTCGAGTGGTCCCGCAGGCGGGAGCGGCCCGGAAATCCGAAGGAGGGGGCTGTCGCTGCCAGGACGTCGTCCGCCTCATCGAGAAGAATGAGGGCGTCGCTGCGCTTGCCGAGAAGCTGTTGGGCGAGCTTCAGGGACGCCAGACGTTGAGTCCGGGTCGGCTCGTTGCTGTCGTCGTCGGTCTCGCCGACGGACCAAACTCTCATGCCGGCGTGGGACGCAAGGACCTTGGCGAACTCCGTCTTTCCGGTTCCGACGGCACCGTAGAGCAGAAGATTCGCACCCCGCGTTCCCGTCCTCGCGGCACTGGCCATGACTTTCGCGGCCAGGTCTTGCGGGGGCGCCAGATGGGCGAAGTCTTCCCACTTCAGGGATGACGCGAGTGGAAGGCCGACCAGCGCCTCGACCCAATCCGAGTGGGAGACGAAGGACGCATGCATGACCTTGCGCACTGGAAGGGACAGCTGGAAATGCCCATGCCGTCCCGCCAGGCCTTGATGGTCTCCTTTGTATTCGCTGGGGCAGACAAGGCCACTGTCGATCAAGGTGCTGCCGACGGAGAGGCGGCGGATGGCTTCCTCGAAGTCGATTCCCGTCAAGGCGGCCATCGCGGCAACGGGCGATCGAACATGCTGCAGTACGTTGTCGGCGAATTCCTCGAGGGCTCGATTCCACTCGTAGCGAAGGAGCAGCAGGAGGATCTCGGAATCGGCGCTGTCCAGGCCCAGCTCATGCCGTGCAAAGATGACCGTTCGCTCGAGGTTGTCCTTGTCGTTCGGAGGCATCGCGGCGTATCGCTCGAGAACGCACGACAGCTCCTGGAAGAGGCGTTCCGCTTCCGAGAGCTCTTCCTTGCTGAAAAAATCCGGATGCGCGGCTTCCTTCTCGCACTTGAGCCAGCTGCCCCATTCGAGCAACACGACACGCAGCAAGCCCGCCGCCGGGCTCCAGGCGCAGTTGCGAGCGTACCAGCCGAGCTGCTGTCGCCGAACGCCATCGGCCATCTGCTCGGCCTTCTGGTGGAAGCTCAACCGAGACCGCATCACATCCTCCACGAACCCTTGCCGACCTTGTCGCACGCCGATACGTCAGAAACGGTCGTAGGCAAGTCCCAGGGCTGAACCCCGCCCTGGCGGAGCCCTTTCCCGGAAGACGACGAGGACGGGGAGGTGGGAAGCAATGTCGGCCTTGCATTCCGGAGCGGTCCCTGACGCGTTGCCGGGATGGGGTCCTGTCCGAATCGGACAGCACCCCGGAATGGACAGGCTTGACACGAATGCTTGCCGGCCGGGGTGCCGGCAGCGCATAGACGAGGCTCGTGAAGATGTGAGCGGGATCGCCATGCAACATCCTCTGAGGTTCGGCATCTGGGCCCTGGTCCACGGCAACCGTGCCGCCCTGCATGACCCGGAGGAGCCTTACGACGCGTCGTGGGAGCGGAACCGCAAGCTGATCCTGGAGGCCGAGCAGCTCGGCTACGACTGCACGCTCGTCGCCCAGCACACCGCCAACCCGCATCGCGAGGATCTCGACCAGCTCGAGGCCTGGACGTCGTCGGCGGCGCTGGCGGCGCTCACCTCGCGCATCGAGATCATCACGGCGATCAAGCCGATGCTCTACCACCCGGTGGTGCTGGCGAAGATGGCGCTGCAGATCGAGCACATCGCGCGCGGCCGCTTCGCCATCAACCTGGTGAACGCCTGGAACCGGGCGGAGATCGAGAAGGCCGGCATCCCGTTCCTCGAGCACGACGAGCGCTACGCCTACGGCCGCGAATGGCTCTCCCTGGTGGAGCCGCTGATGCGCGGCGAGCGGGTGAGCTGGAAAGGAAAGTACTTCGACGTCAGCGCCTACATCCTGCGGCCGCACCGCACCTTCCGCCCGCGGCCGCGGATCTATGTCGGCGGCGAGTCGGAGCCGGCGCGCCAGCTGGTGGCCGACCTGGGCGACGTGTGGTTCATCAACGGCCAGCCGCTCAGCGACGTCGCCCGCCTGATCGCCGACGTCGCGCGCAGGCCGCGTCCCGGCGCCCCGCTGCGCTTCGGCCTCTCCGCCTTCGTCATCGCCCGCCCCACCGAGGCGGAGGCCCAGGACGAATTCCAGCGTCTGCTCGCGCTGGCGGCGCTCGACGCCGACGCCCGCGTGATCCAGGAGCGCAACACCGACACCAAGGTCGTCATGAAGCAGACCATGGCCAAGTTCGAGAAGGTCGGCACCAACGGTGGCACCGCCGCCGGCCTGGTCGGCAGCTACGACACTGTCGCCGAGCGCATCCGCCAGTTCCACCAGGCCGGCATCGAGACCCTGCTGCTGCAGTTCCAGCCCTTCGAGCGCGAGATGCGTCGCTTCGCCGCCGAGATCATGCCGCGGCTGAAGGTGCGGGTGGCGGCGTAGCGGACGTTGGGCAGTATCGAATCTCGATGTCGGCGGGTCTCAATCGAACTTGCAAGGTCGGACCCGGACAGGTCGCGCGGCAGCTTCATGCGGCGATGACTTCATCCCTCACGAAATGTAGCCTGATCAGTTTCGGCGCCGTACCAGGGTCGAAATGGCACTGCACGGCGTCTCGTACGCGATCGTGCAGCTCGGCAGCGGTGTCGGCTTGCGTGAATATCGACTCGCCGATGGCGCGCGCCGAATATCCGCCCTCCGGCGCCTCCTCGACGACAAAAATGATCTCCGTCATTCGGGTGCTCCTGTCGCGATCATCATGTCAGGAAGTTCAATGGCACGCTCGAACAAGGAGCGTACCATCTCTGATGTCCTTTGGGCTTCTTGCGGCGCCGTCGCCGGACGCAGGCAAAGGGCCCCAAGAAGGGATTGGCGCCGCGGACGACGATGGTGCGAAGCGGCACGCCTTTCGTCACGCGTAGCCGCCGGCCAGGTGGCCCCGGATGTGGGCGCGCAGCGCGTCAAACTCGCGGTCCTTGACGATCTGCTCCGGCGTGCGCCCGCCAAAGCCCACAATCGCCTCGGACCGAAACCAGGCGAACGCCATGACCAGATTGCCAACGACGGGCCTGATCGCATGGAGGATTTCCACCAGATGGCGCAATGAAGTTTGGGTCGACGGTGCCTCGATCCGGGCTCTCCGCGAAAGAGACCCATGCGGCACGCCGATCGTGTCACCGATTTCCTTCTTCGTCGTCCGCAACGCGCGGGCCAGCTTGTCGGGTGAGATGACGGGCCCGTCGGTCGATTCAGCATGGCTCATACGTCAACTCCATTGCCCGCAAATCTGGGCGCTGAGATTGACGCGCGCAAGGCGAGAGGCGCTAGAACTCAGGAAATCCACGTGTCGGGGGACGTTCGTTGCCGAGATGGCGCTCGGCATTCCGAAAAAGACCCACCATTGATGCAGCCGCCCCTGAGGGCCGCCGAGTCGGCGAACGGAACAAGTGGCTGCACTTGCGCACCTTGATGGCAGGGTGAACATTACATCGCGGATCGAGCGCCTAGCGTTAGGGGCAAAGCGCGCGCGTGTAGCGCGCAGTGTCTGCAACTCAGCGAGGATCCCATGTCCGACCTTCCCGACATCGCGTCGCACCTTCCCTGTTCACGTGCGAAAGATTCCCTGATCTGATGCAAGTCAATCCCTGATAATATTTTTGAAATCCCTGTTCCGATTCCCTGTTACTTGGCCGCTTCGCCGAAGCGACGGCTCGGCTGATACCTTGCCGTGACAGACCTTTTCGCGAGTCAATACCCTCTCGCAACGATTGCGGGTTCGCTCTGTGCTTCCGCCAGGACGATGTCGTCAACCGTCGTTGCCGCGCAGCAAGGGACGATCGTTGTCCTTCAATCGGCAGACAGAAGTCGTTGTGCAATCGATGCATGGGGGGATGTTGGCTGCAGGAGCGAGCCAGTTCGGCGGGGCCATCTGCCCGCCCTCGCGATGTCCCGATATCGCGTACGCTCAGACGTGCATCAGACTGCGTGGAAACGACAGACATGATCGTGATTGCGGCCACCGGCGCAAAGCAATGCGCGAGCGACGCAGCGCCTTCGCGGTGCGTCACCGCCAAGTCGTTGATTCCAAAAGCTAATGACGCAGTGACGCAAATGACGCAAGATTCCGCGCTGCATTTTCGCAGTCGCTTGATCGGCATACAGAGGTCGTCGTGCAATTGATTGCACGGGCGCGTCGCCGTGGTTGCCCGTGTCCCGGCGGCGCCTCCTCGGGCGCTGCTGGACGGCGCGTAGCCTGGCGTCACGATGCGTCTCGAAACTCTTTATTGGCGGGAGCGCGCCACTCCGATGGCGCTCTTCTCATTGAGCACACGTCCCATGAGCGCCATCGGAGTGGCGCGCTCCCGGCATATGACGCGGGGCACTGGAGCGCTGCGTTCCCAGCGTCTATCGTCGCGATCATGAGCAAGCGAACGATTCCCGCCGGCGCCGTCGTGCGCGGCACCGACAAGGGCTACGACCACGAAGCCCCCAGGCCCGTCACCGAGCGGCCCCCCATGGAGCGACCCGTCGACCCGACCCACGAGGACAAGAAATATCCCTACCTGCGGCCGCGCGATGCGGCGACGCTGATCCTGGTGCGCCAGCGCGGCGCGGTTCCCGAGGTGCTGCTCGGCTGCCGCGACGCCAAGCACGCCTTCATGCCCAACCGCTACGTGTTCCCCGGCGGCCGCGTCGATCCGGACGACGCGCGCGTGCCGGTGGCGACGCCGCTCGACCGCTTCGTCGACGAGCGGCTGCGCAAGGCGGCGACGGCGCAACGGGCGCGGGCGCTGGCCGTCGCCGCGGTGCGCGAGACCTTCGAGGAGACCGGGCTGATGCTGGGCAAGCCCTTGAAGAACGGACCGCCCGCGGAGGATTTCGGCGAGCATTGGCATGGCTTCCTGGACAAGGGCTTTGCGCCGGCGCTCGACTGCCTCGACCTGATCGCGCGCGCCGTGACGCCGCCCGGCCGGCCGCGCCGCTTCAATGCCCGCTTCTTCATGGCGCGCGCCGAGGACGCCACGGGCGAGATCCGCCATTCGAGCGAGCTCGGCGACATCCGCTGGGTCCAGCTCGACGAGGCGCGCGAGCTGCCGCTGCCGACCATTACCGGTCTCATCCTGGGCGAGGTCGGCCGCCTCGCGAAAGAGCCGCCCAACCGCGCTGCCCAGCGCAGGATCCCGCTCTTCACCACCGTCCATCGCAAGCACCTGATGCTCGAGGAGTAGCGCCATGGCCCGGGGCGAGGCCAAGATCGAGGCCCCTGTCGGGGATCGTGCCGGGGCCGCGTCGCCCTCCCCGGGCGGGGTTGCGCCCGGCCCGTTCTCACCGGCCGCGGCGGGCTCCAGCCTGCCGACTCGCGGCGGCGTGCGGCTGCGCGCGCTGGTGCTCATCCGCTGGGCCGCCGTCGCCGGCCAGTTCTTCACCGTCTCGGTGGTGCATTGGGGCCTCGGCTTCACCCTGCCGCTGCTGGCGGTGTTCGGCGCGATCGCCCTGTCGGCGCTGCTCAACCTCACGGTCAGCATCGGCCGGCCGGCCTCGGCGCGCGTCGACGACCGCGAGGCGGCCGTCTTCCTGGCCTTCGACGTGCTCCAGCTCGCCATCCTGCTCTACCTCACCGGCGGGCTGACCAATCCCTTCGTGTTGCTCCTGCTTGCGCCTGTCGCCATCGGCGCCACCATCCTGTCGCTCGCCAGCAATATCGTGCTGTCGATGCTCACCATCCTGTGCATCGGCGTGCTCGGCCTGTTCCACCAGCCGCTGCCATGGCACGGCCCGCCGCCCGAGCTGCCCGACATCTATCGCGCCGGCGTGTGGGCCGGCCTGACGCTCACCACCTTGCTGACCACGTTGTACGGCTGGCGGCTGGCCGAGGAGGGGAGGCAGATGGGCGATGCGCTGGCCGCCGCGCAGGTGGCGCTGGCGCGCGAGCAGCGCCTGTCGGCGCTGGGTGCGCTCGCCGCCGCGGCGGCGCACGAGCTCGGCACGCCGCTCTCGACCATAGCCGTGGTGACCAAGGAGATGCTGCGCGAGGTCGAGCCGGACGACCCGTTGCGCGAGGACGTCGAGCTGCTGTCGGCAGAATCGGAGCGCTGCCGCACCATCCTGGCCCGGCTGTCGGTCGATCCGGCGGGCGACGTCTCGGACGCCTACATCCTGGTGCCGCTGCCGGCCCTGATCGAGGCGGCGGCGCAGCCCTACAAGCGCGAGGATATCGCCATCGCCTTCGAAGCCGGCCCGACGGGCGAGGGCGTGCCGACCATGGCGCCGATCCAGGTGCGCAGTCCCGAGCTCATGCAGGGTGTCGGCAATATCGTGCAGAATGCCGTTTCGTTCGCGCGCAGCGAGATCACCATCGCGACGCGCTGGACCACCGAATGGTCGGAGGTCGAGGTTTCCGACGACGGTCCGGGCTTCTCCGAGGCCCTGCTGGACGAATTGGGAACGCCCTTCATCTCGACCCGCCAGGGCGAGGAAGGACACATGGGGTTGGGTGTCTTCATCGCCAAGACGCTCCTGGAGCGCACTGGCGCGACCGTGACCTTCGGCAATCGCCGGCTCGGCACGGGTGCTGCAGTATCGGTGCGCTGGCCAAACCCCGTCTTCAAGGCTACATAGCGGCCGATGTCGAAGGAGTCGCCATGAGCCAGGACACAGGCGCGGGCCGACCCGTGTCGCCCATAATCGACGGCGCGACGGCGAACAAGGACCGCACTTTGCTGATCGTCGACGACGATGCGGCCTTTCGCAACCGGACCGCCCGGGCCTTCGAGCAGCGCGGCTTCATCGTCTCGGCCGTCGGATCGGTTGCGGAGGCGCTGGCGCAGACGGCGCGGCCGCCGGCGTTCGCCGTGATCGACCTGCGGCTGGGCGACGGCAACGGGCTGGAGCTGGTGGGGCCGCTGCGCCAGGCGCGGCCCGACATCCGCATCGTCGTGCTGACCGGCTACGGCAACATCGCCACCGCGGTGGCGGCCGTGAAGGAAGGCGCCATCGACTACCTCGCCAAGCCGGCCGACGCCGACGCCATCGAGCAGGCGCTGACCGCGCACGGCCGCAAGCTGCCGCCGCCGCCCAGCAACCCGATGTCGGCCGATCGCGTGCGCTGGGAGCACATCCAGCGTGTGTTCGAGCAATGCGACCGCAACGTCTCGGAGACGGCACGCCGCCTCAACATGCACCGGCGCACCTTGCAGCGCATCCTCGGCAAGCACGCGCCGCGCGAGCATTGAGGGCGCGACCATCGTCGCCGCGATCCTCGATGCCACGAACATGACGCCACGAAAATCGATGCCACGATCATCGATGTCACGATCATCGATGTCACGATCCTCGATGCCACGAACAGCGACGCAGCGGCACTGATCACCCTCCAGCTCCTGGTCAACGCGCTGGCGCTGGGCATGGCCTATGCGCTGGTGGCGCTGGGGTTCGTGCTGGCGCTCAATGCCGTCGGCGCGGTGAACTTCGCCCATGGCGATCTCGTGGCGCTGGGCGGCGCCGTCGCCGTGGCGGGCGGCGCCTGGCTCGGCCTGCCCGGCGTGGCGCTGTTGCCGCTGGTGGCGGCCGCCCTTGCGCTCGCCGGGATCATCGCAGCCCGCGTGGCGATCACGCCGCTGGCGGCGCGGCCGCCCGAGGCGACCTTCGTCGCCACCATCGCGC
>JALHMO010000140.1 GCA_022844015.1 Reyranella sp.
CGTCGTCCTGAAGGACAACATCATGCTGGCCGGCGTGCCGATGATGAACGGTGCGGCGACGCTCGAGGGCTACGTGCCGGATATCGACGCCACGGTGGTGCAGCGCATCCTCGATGCCGGCGGCACGATCGTGGGCAAGGCGCATTGCGAGAATTTCTGCCTGTCCGGCGGCAGCCATACCAACGCGACCGGCCCGGTGCACAATCCCCACAGGATGGGTTACTCGGCCGGCGGCTCGTCCTCGGGCAGCGCCGTGCTGGTGGCGCTGGGCGAGGTCGACATGGCGCTGGGCGGCGACCAGGGCGGCTCGATCCGCATGCCGTCGTCCTTCTGCGGCACCTACGGCATGAAGCCGACGCACGGGCTGGTGCCCTACACCGGCATCATGCCGATCGAGATCTATGTCGATCACACCGGCCCGATGACGGCCAACGTGTCGGACAACGCCCTGCTGCTCGAGGTGCTGGCCGGTCCGGACGGCTACGATTCGCGCCAGATCGCAATCAAGACCCACCCTTACACCAAGGCGCTCGAGGGCGACATCAAGGGAATGAGGATCGGCCTGGTGACCGAAGGCTTCGCCCAGGCCAATGCGGAGGCCGACGTGAACGCCAAGGTCAAGGCGGCGGGCAAGCGGCTCGAATCGCTCGGCGCCAGCGTCGGCGAGGTCTCGATCCCGATGCATCTGGTGGCGCCCGCCCTGTGGATGCCGATCGGCACGGAAGGGCTCACCCAGACCATGATGTGGGGCGACGGCTACGGCGTCAGCCGGCCCGACCTCTACGTCACCAGCCTGATGGACTTCCATCGCAACTGGCGCACGCGCGCCAACGAGTTGTCGGAGACGACCAAGCTCTTCACCATGTTCGGTACCTACATCCGCCGCTACTACGGCAGCCGCTATTACGGCAAGGCGATGAACCAGACGCGGGTCCTGACCGCTGCGTACGATGCGGCCCTGGCCGAGTACGATCTGCTGATGATGCCGACTACGCCGATCAAGGCGACGGAGCTGCCGCCCGCCGACGCATCGCGCGAGCTCTATGTCGAGCGGGCGCTCAACATGATCTCCAACACGGCGCCGTTCGACATCACGCATCATCCGGCCATGGCCGTGCCGTGCGGCATGTCGGACGGCCTGCCCGTGTCGCTGATGCTGGTCGGCAAGCACTTCGACGAGCCGACCATCTACAAGGCGGCGTTCGCTTTCGAGCAATCGGGCGATTGGAAGGCGATGTGAGGCAGACGACTCGAGCCTCGAGCCGGACAAAGAAACGGCGGGCCATGCCCGCCGCTTCATCTTTCCCCGAAACTCGTCTCACACGGCAGCTTGTGCTGCTCTCCTCCCTAAACTCAGGCTGCGCGCCTAAGCATTAGGCTCTCTAGCCGGAACGCTGTTGCTTGCCAAGACCTTTTCTTTCGAGCACTGGCCCTTCGATAGAACATTTGTTGTGACAACGGCGTATCCGCCAACAACCATATTTCCGCGGGAAAGGTGTGATTATCCAATGATCACATACTTGGTCACGAAAAGCACCGCGAGGATGCCCACCGCCGGGTGGATGTCGCCGAAGCGCCCCGTGGCGACCTTGATGCCGGCATACGAAATGAAGCCGAAGGCGATGCCCTCGGCGATCGAGAAGGTGAAAGGCATGGCGAGAGCCGTGATGACCGCTGGCGCCGCCTCGGTGATGTCGTCCCATTCGATCTCGGTCAGACCGCGCGCCATCAGGCAGGAGACGTAGAGCAGGGCGGGCGCGGTGGCGTAGGACGGGATGGAGCCGGCGAGCGGTGCGACGAACAGGGCGAGCAGGAAAAGCACGCCCACCACCGCCGCGGTGAGACCGGTCCTGCCGCCCGCGTTGATGCCCGAGGCGCTCTCGATGTAGCTGGTCGTCGTCGAGGTGCCGACCGCCGCGCCGACCATGGCGGCGCCGCTGTCGGCGATCAGGACGCGGTGGAGGCGGGGAACAGTGCCGTCCGGCCGCATGAAGCCGCCGCGATGGGCGAGCGCGATCAGCGTTCCGGTGTTGTCGAACAGGTCGACGAACAGGAAGGCGAAGACGACGGTGAGCAGCCCGACATGAAAAGCGCCGACCAGGTCCATCTGTAGGAACACCGGGGCGATCGACGGCGGCATGGCGAAGATGCCGGCGAACTTCTGTTTCCCGACGGCGATGGCCACGATCGTCACGACCAGGATGCCGATGATGACCCCGCCCATGATCCGCCGGTACTCCAGCGCCACGATCAGCACGAAGCCGAGCGTCGCCATGACCACGGGGAAGCTGGTGAGATCGCCGTGGGTGAGCAAGGTCGCCGGATGGTCGACGACGATGCCGGCGTTCTTGAGCGCGATCAGGGCCAGGAACAGGCCGATGCCGGCTGCAATCGCCATCTTGAGCGAACGGGGGATGGCGTTGACGATCCATTCGCGGATAGGCAGCACGCTGATGATGAAGAAGAGCACGCCCGACAGGAACACGCAGCCCAGCGCCACCTGCCAGCTGAACTTCATGCCGCCGACGACAGTGAAGGCGAAGTAGGCATTCAGCCCCATGCCCGGCGCCAGGGCGATCGGGTAGTTGGCCAGGAACGCCATCAGGAAGCAGCCGATGGCAGCCGCCACGCAGGTCGCGGCGAACACGGCGCCGAACGGCATGCCGGCGGCCTTCAGGATGTCGGGATTGACGAAGATGATGTAGGCCATCGTCAGGAAGGTCGTGAGCCCGGCCACGACCTCGGTCCGGACATTGGTCTCGTTCTCGCCGAGCTTGAAGAGTTGCTCGAGCATTCTGGCTTCCCCCGGTTGTTGCAGGCAGTGTGCCGGCATCGGCCTGTGCAAATCCAGTCGCGAGCCGCGTCGCTCTTCCTCCTCCCCAGCGAAGCTGGGGAGGTGTCGCCGTCATACGGCGACGGAGGGGTCATGGGCACAGGAGGGGCTGCTCATGACCCCTCCGCCCCCGATTACGGGGGCACCTCCCCAGCGAAGCTGGGGAGGAGAAGAGGGCGCGCGTTTGCCATCGCAGGCTGCGTTTTCTACAGTCCGCGGCGCTTTCCCCTCCGAACTCCCTCAAAGCCAGGACCCGAGCACCGATGCGGATGAGCCAATACTTCCTGCCGACCATGAAGGAGAACCCGGCAGAGGCGCAGATCGTCTCGCATCGCCTGATGCTGCGGGCCGGCCTGGTTCGCCAGACCAGCGCCGGCATCTATGCCTGGCTGCCGCTCGGCTTTCGCGTGCTGAAGAACATCGAGCGCATCGTGCGCGAGGAGCAGGACGCGTCGGGCGCCCAGGAAGTGCTGATGCCGACCATCCAGTCGGCCGACCTGTGGCGCGAGAGCGGCCGCTACGACGCCTACGGCCCCGAGATGCTGCGCTTCAAGGACCGCCACGATCGCGAGATGCTCTACGGCCCGACCAACGAGGAGGTGATCACCGTGCTCTTCCGCGACGGCGTGAGGAGCTACCGCGACCTTCCGAGGAATCTCTACCACATCCAGTGGAAATTCCGCGACGAGGTGCGGCCGCGCTTCGGCGTCATGCGCGGCCGCGAATTCCTCATGAAGGACAACTATTCCTTCGACCTCGACAAGGCCGGCGCCACGCACTCCTACAACAAGATGTTCGTGACCTATCTGCGCACTTTCGCCCGCATGGGTCTGAAGGCGATCCCGATGCGCGCCGATACCGGTCCGATCGGCGGCGATCTCAGCCACGAGTTCATCATCCTGGCCGACACCGGCGAGAGCGCCGTGTTCTGCCACAAGGGGCTGGTCGACAAGGACATCCTGGGTCGCACGATCGACTACTCGGCCGACCTGCAGCCGATCGTCAACGAGTGGACCTCGCTCTACGCGGCGACCGACGACATGCACGACAAGGCGGCGTTCGAGAAGATCCCCGAGGGCGAGAGGCTGGCGGCGCGCGGCATCGAGGTCGGCCATATCTTCTACTTCGGCACCCGGTATTCCGAGCCGATGAAGGCGGTGGTGGCCGGGCCGGGCGGCGAGCAGATCACGGTCGAGATGGGGTCCTACGGCATCGGCGTGTCGCGCCTCGTCGGCGGCATCATCGAGGCGAGCCACGACGAGGCCGGCATCGTGTGGCCGGAGTCGGTGGCTCCCTTCAAGGTGGCGATCGTCGATCTCAAGCCCGACGACGGCGCCGTTTCCGGCGTCTGCCGCAAGCTCTACGACGCGCTATCCGCCCGCGGTGTCGGCGTGCTGCACGACGATCGCGACCTGCGGCCGGGCGCCAAGTTCGCCGACATGGATCTGATCGGCACGCCATGGCAGGTGATCGTGGGACCAAAGGGCGCGGCGGCCGGCAAGGCCGAGATCAAGAACCGCCGCACCGGTGCCCGCGAGGAAGTGCCGTTCGACCAGGTCGTCCAGCGGTTCGCCTGAGCCGGATTGCGGGCGTCATGCCCTTCGCCGCCGTCGAGCGCCTCATCGCCTTTCGCTACCTGCGGGCTCGTCGCGAGGAGGGATTCATCTCGGTCATCGCCGGCTTCTCGCTGGTCGGCATCACGCTGGGCGTCGGCACGCTGATCGTCGTGATGGCGGTCATGAACGGCTTTCGCGTCGAGCTGCTGCGCCAGATGTCGAGCATGAGCGGCCAGCTCGGCGTCCAGGGCACCAGCGACGGCCTCGAAGCCTCGGCCGACCTGCTGACCCGGATCGGAGCGGTGCCGGGCGTCGCGGCGGCCACGCCGGCCGCCGAGGGTCAGGTGATGGCGGTGGCCGGCAACAACGTTCGCGGCGTCGTGCTGCGCGGCATGCGGCCCGAGGATCTCGCGGCGCGCACGCCGCTCTCCGCCGCCATCGACGGGCCCGCCGGCCTGCGTGCCCGCTATCGGGCGCAGTGCCGCGGCGACGAGGACAAGGCGTTCGACTGGGGCACCCTAAAGGGGTTCGGCAGCGACTTCTCGGTCGTCATCGGCCGGCGGCTCGCCGACCTGCTCGGCGTCAAGGTGGGCGACGTCGTGCAGCTCGTCTCGCCCGTCTCCGTCGCCACCCCGCTCGGTGTCATGCCGCGCTCGGCGGCGGCGCGGGTCGCCGCGGTCTTTTGCGCCGGCATGTACGACTACGATGCCAACTTCGTCTATGCACCGCTCGCCGACGTGCAGCGCCTGCTCGATCTCGGGGGCAAGGTCACCGGCATCGAGGTGTTCGTCGGCGAAGGCGTGCCTCTGGCGGCGACGCGGCGCCTGGTTTCGGCGGCCGTCGGCCCGCAGGGCTGGGTGTTCGATTGGCTGCAGGCCAATTTCGGGTTCTTCTCCGCGATCCAGGCGCAGACCAACGTCATGTTCCTGGTGCTGACCATGATCGTGCTGGTGGCGGCCTTCAACATCGTCTCCAGCCTGGTCATGCTGGTGCGCACCAAGTCGGCCGACATCGCGATCCTGCGTACCATGGGCGCGACTCGCGCCGCCATCATGCGGGTCTTCCTCATCGATGGTCTCGTGATCGGCGGCGTCGGGACGGCGCTGGGGGTCGTGCTCGGGCTCGCCTTCGCGCGCAACATCGAGGCCATCCGCCAGTGGCTGCAGGGCACCTTCGACATCGTGCTGTTCGACGAGACGCTCTATCTGCTTGCCGAGCTGCCGGCGCGGATCGAATGGTCGGAGGTCGCCGCGATCGCCGGCATGGCGATGGTCTTCGCCTTGCTCGCCTCGCTCTATCCGGCGGCGCGTGCCGCCCGGCTCGACCCCATCGAGGGGCTGCGCCGTGAGTGACAGTGCCCCCGCAGTCGAGCGCTGGCTCGCCTGGCGCTATCTCGCGACCCGGCAGCGCGAGGGCTTCGTCTCTTTCATCGCCATCTTCTCGCTGGTCGGTGTCGCGCTCGGCGTCGCCACCTTGATCGTCGTGCTGTCCGTCATGGGCGGCTTCCGCGAGCAGCTCCTCGGACGCATCATCGGCATGAATGGCCATATCGTGATCGCCGCGCGCGACGGCATGGCGCAGGCGACGCCGGACCTGCTTTCCAGGCTCGGGGCGATCCCGGGCGTGACGGCGGTCCGGCCGGTGCTCGAGCGCCAGGCGCTGATCGCCTCGGGCGGCCAGACGCGGGGAGCGATGCTGCGCGGCATCCGGCCGGAGGACCTCCCGAGGCGCGAGATCGTTGCCAGCAACATGGTCCTGGGCGGCCTTGCCGGCTTCGGCACCGAGCCGGGCGTGGTGATGGGCGAGCGCCTGCGCCTGGCCCTCAATGTCGGCCTGGGCGACAAGGTCACCCTGGTTACCCACAAGCTGAACGAGAACGGCACGATCGCGCCGCGCTACACCGACTACAGCGTGCTGGGCAGTTTCCTGACTCGCCGCTTCGAGTTCGATGGCTCCCTGGTCTTCGTGCCGCTGGCCATGCTTCAGGACGACCTCGAGCTTGGCAACGAGACGGTGAGCTCGATAGATCTCGACATCGCCGATCCGTCGCAGGCGCCGCGGATGGCCATCGAGGTCCGCAAGGTTCTGGGGCGCGACGATCTGAAGGTCGCCAACTGGCTCGAGCTCAATGCCCGGTTCGTCGGCGCGCTGCAGGTCGAGCGCGTCATGATGTTCATCATTCTCACCCTGATCGTCGTCGTGGCGGCGATGAACGTGGTGGCGAGCTTCACCATGCTGGTGCGGGTAAAGCGTGGCAGCATCGCCATCCTGCGCACCATGGGTGCCTCGCCGCGGACGATCGTTCGTGCCTTCTTCATGTCGGCCGCCGCCGTCGGGTTGGTCGGCACTGCCGTGGGTACGGCGCTCGGCCTGCTGGTCTGCTCCAACATGCCGTCGATCGGCGCCTTGCTGTCGTGGGCCACCGGGGCGGCGGGCGGCGGCTCGGCCGAGGTCGACTTCATCACCTCCATGCCGGTGCGCGTGCAATCGACCGAGGTGGCGACCATCGTCGTCGTTGCCATCCTGCTATCGCTGATGGCGGCCTCCTACCCTGCGTGGCGCAGCACGCGAATCGAGCCGGTCGAAGGGCTGCGCCATGAATGAGTCGGCCTCGCTGCTGTCCCTGCGCGGCATCACGCGCACCTTCGTGCAGGGTGACCGCCGCCTCGAGGTGCTGCGCGGGATCGCCCTCGACCTGCATCGGGGCGAGATCGTCGCCCTGGTCGGGCAGTCGGGCAGCGGCAAGTCGACCCTGCTGCACATCGCGGGGCTCCTGGAACGACCGACCGGCGGCGACGTGGTCATCGACGGTCGAGCGGCCGGCACGGCGAGCGATCGAGAGCGCACCGAGCTGCGCCGCCGCTTCCTCGGGTTCGTCTACCAGTATCATCACCTGCTGCCGGAATTCTCGGCGCTCGAGAACGTGATGCTGCCGCAGATGCTGAATGGGCAATCGCGGCGCGTGGCGCGCCAGCGCGCCGCGGAGTTGCTGGCGATGGTCCAGCTCGAGGCGCGCGGCGATCATCGGCCGGGCCGGCTGTCGGGCGGCGAGCAGCAGCGCGTGGCGATCGCCCGCGCGGTGGCGAACGCGCCGCAGGTGCTGCTGGCCGACGAGCCGACCGGCAATCTCGACGGGGCAACGGCCGATGCCGTGTTCCGCCAGCTGCTCGCCCTGGTGCGCGAGACGGGAATGGCGGCCCTGATCGCCACCCACAACCCTGATCTCGCCGCGCGCATGGACCGGACAATCACGTTGAAGGACGGCGTGCTGGCCTAGAGATACGTCTCGAGCACCCGTGAGGCCTGAACAGGCGGAGGAACGGCATGCGCCACGCGCGATTGCGGCTCGCTTTCCACAAGATCGCGGCACCATAGTGGTCCGTGGCCACCGCCGATTTCATCCATCTCAAGGTCCGATCCGCCTATTCGCTCACCGAAGGGGCGAACAAGGTCGACGTCGTCGCCTCGCTCGCCAGGGCGAACGACATGCCGGCTGTCGCCATCACCGATCGCGGCAACCTGTTCGGCGCTCTCGAATTCTCCCAGTACGCCGCCAAGGCGGGCATCCAGCCGATCATCGGCTGCGATCTCGGGATCCGGCGGGAGGACAAGAGCGGGCTGGCGACGGCCGAAAGGGCCCAGGAAGCGGACTGGCTCACGCTGCTGGTCCAGAACGAGGCGGGCTATCTCAACCTGATGCGGCTGGTGAGCCGGGCTCATCTCGAGTTCAAGACCGGCTCGCTGGCGGCGCTGCCGCTCGGCGAGCTGGTTGGCAACACCGATGGCTTGCTGGCCCTGGCGGGTGGGCCAGGCAGCGGCGTGGCGCGCCTGCTCGGCGCCGGGCAGGGGCCGGCGGCTGCGCACCACCTCGATCGGCTGCAGGCGGCCTTCGACGGACGGCTCTACATCGAGCTGCAGCGCCATGGCGAGGATCTCGAGCGCCGCATCGAGGAGCCGCTGATCGACCTTGCCTACCAGCGTGGGCTGCCGCTGCTGGCGACCAACGACGTTCACTTCCCCAATCGTGCGATGTACGAGGCGCACGACGTGCTGCTCTGCATCGAGCAGGGGGCGCACATCGAGGATCCCAACCGCCGCCGGCTGACGCCCGAGCACTACTTCAAGTCCGCCGCCGAGATGCGCGAGGCCTTCGTCGATCTGCCGGAGGCCTGCGACAACACCCTGGTGGTGGCCCGCCGCTGCGCCTACATGCCGGCGCCGCGCAAGCCCATCCTGCCGCGCTACACCAAGCTCGCCGGCCGTGCCGACAAGGATGCGCTGGCCGAGATGGCCGAGAACGGGCTCGCGGCGCTGCAAGCCGGCGGGCGACTGTCGCCGGATATCGACTTCGCGAGATACCGCGAACGGCTTTCCTACGAGCTCGGCATGATCGAGAAGATGGGCTTCTCGGGCTACTTCCTGATCGTTGCCGACTTCATCCAGTGGGCCAAGGACCACGACATCCCGGTCGGCCCCGGGCGCGGCTCGGGCGCCGGCTCGTTGGTCGCCTGGTCGCTCAAGATCACCGATCTCGACCCGCTGCGCTGGGGCCTGCTGTTCGAGCGCTTCCTCAATCCCGAGCGCGTGTCGATGCCGGACTTCGACGTCGATTTCTGCCAGGACAAGCGCGACCGCGTGATCCGCTACGTGCGCGACGAATATGGCCACGACCGGGTCGCCGCGATCATCACCTTCGGCAAGCTGCAGGCGCGCGCCGTGCTGCGCGACGTCGGCCGAGTGCTGGGCATGCCATACGGCCAGGTCGACCGGATCTGCAAGCTGGTGCCCAACAACCCGGCCAAGCCGGTGACACTCGCCCAGGCGCTGGAAAGCGAGCAGCTCCTCAAGGAGCAGTATGCCGGCGACGAGGAGATCAAGCGCCTGATCGACCTGGCGTTGCAGCTCGAGGGCCTGTACCGCAACGCCTCGACCCATGCCGCCGGCGTCGTGATCGGCGATCGCCCGCTCGATCAGCTGGTGCCGCTCTATCGCGATACCGACAACAAGGATTCGCTGCCGGCGACCCAGTTCAACATGAAGTGGGTCGAGACGGCCGGTCTGGTGAAGTTCGACTTCCTCGGCCTCAAGACGCTGACCGTCATCGAGAAAGCCTGCGCACTCGTCGGCAAGGCCAATATAGACATTGCCAAAATACCTCTGGACGACGAGCCGACCTTCAGGATGCTGGCCAAGGGCGATGCCTACGGGGTCTTCCAGATGGAAGGCAGCGGCATGCGCGACATCCTGGCCAAGCTGAAGCCCAACCGCTTCGAGGACCTGATCGCGCTGGTGGCGCTCTACCGGCCGGGCCCGATGGACGACATCCCGACCTACATCAGCGTCAAGAACGGGCTGGAGAAGCCCGACTACCTGCACCCGTCGCTGAAGGGCATCCTGGAGGAGACCTACGGCATCATGGTCTACCAGGAGCAGGTAATGCAGATCGCCCAGGTCCTGTCGGGCTATTCGCTGGGCGGCGCCGACCTGCTGCGCCGCGCCATGGGCAAGAAGATCCAGGCGGAGATGGACGCCCAGCGCGCAACCTTCGTCGACGGCGCCCGCAAGAACAACGTCGAGGAGGCGCGCGCCTCGATGATCTTCGACAAGGTGGCGAAGTTCGCCGGCTACGGCTTCAACAAGTGCCATTCGGCGCCATATGCCCTGGTCGCCTACCAGACGGCATACCTGAAGGCCAATCACCCGGTCGAGTTCTTCGCCGCGTCGATGACGCTCGATATGGGCAATGCCGACAAGATCGGCAATTTCCGGCGCGAGCTGGAGAGGCTGCAGATTCCCCTGATGCCGCCGGACATCAACCGGTCGATGGCGGAGTTCGCCGTCGAGATGACGGCCGAGGGCAAGAAGGGCGTGCGCTACGCCCTGGCCGCGATCAAGGGGGTGGGACGCGACGCGATGGCTCGCCTGGTCGAGGAGCGGCAAGCCAATGGCCCCTTCAGGGACCTGTTCGATGTCGCCGAGAGACTCGACCAGCGCGTGATCAACAAGCGTCTGCTCGAGAGCCTGGTCAAGGCTGGCGCCTTCGATTCGTTGAACAGGAAGCGCGCCCAGACGTTCGGCGCCGTCGAGGTCCTGTCGCGCCATTCGCAAGCGACGCACGAGGCGCGCGCCAGCAGTCAGAACAGCCTGTTCGGCGACGACACTGCCCAGCGCCGGCCGCAGCTTCCCAACTTGCCCGAGTGGGCGCCGATGGAGCGCCTGCAGCACGAGTTCTCGGCGATCGGCTTCTATCTGTCGTCGCATCCTCTGGCGGCCTACGAGCGCAGCCTGAAGCGGCTCGGCGTCAGCCGTGCCGCCGACCTGGGCGCTTTGCTCGGTCGGGGGGCGCCCGGCCGGATCAAGCTGGCCGGCACCGTGATCGACCGTCAGGAGCGGACATCCGCCAAAGGCAATCGCTTCGCCTTCGTTCAATGCTCGGACCAGTCCGGGGCCTTCGAGCTCACGGTGTTCAGCGAGCTTCTGGGAAGCAAACGCAGCCTCCTCGAAGCCGGTCAGGCGATCCTGGTTTCAGCCGACGGCCGGCTGGACGGGGAGCAGGTCAAGCTGACGGCACAGACGATCGACAGGCTGGAAGAGGCCGTGGCCAACGCGGCGGCGGGCCTGCGCGTGGTCGTGTCGGATCGGGCGGCCGTCGAACCGTTGCGCAGGGCGCTGGACGGCAAGCGCGGCCGCGGGCGGGTGACTCTGGTCGTGCCGATGGCCGACGACGATGCCGAGGCGGAGGTTACTCTGCCCGGTGCCTACGCCATCGCCGGTGGCTTGCGAGATGCCATCGGTGGGCTGCCGGGCATCAGGCAGGTGGAGGAGATTTGAGCCAGCAGGCCGAGCTGTTCGCTCGACCAGGCCCGTCGTCGAGACGGGCAGGGGAGGTCCGCCCGGTATCCGATTCGCCCCTGCGCCTGGCACCGCCGCTGCCCCCCGGGATCAGGCTCGGGACATCATCCTGGTTCTTTCCCGGATGGCGCGGCCTGGTCTACGACCGCCTCTATGCGGAGACCAGCCTGAGCCGCCATGGGCTGGCGGCCTACGGCGAGATCCCGATGCTGCGCACCGTCAGTCTCGACCGCACGTTCTATGCGCCGATCTCGGCGGCCGACTACCAGCGCTATGCCCGGCAGGTGCCGGACGATTTCAGCTTTGTCGTCAAGGCGCCAGCCCTGGTCTGCGATGCCCAGACCCGTGACGAGCAGGGACGCGGCAGGGTCGCCAATCCGCATTTCCTCGATCCGGGCCTGGCCGCCCGGGAGTTCATCGTGCCCTGTCTCGACGGGCTCGGCCGTAAGGCCGGGCCGCTCGTCTTCCAGATCTCGCCGCTGCCGCGCGACCTGATCGAAGATGCGGCCTCCCTGGTCGAGCGTCTGGCGGCGTTCTTCGCCACGCTGCCGGATCGCCTCGGTTCGAACCATCCGCTTTATGCCCTCGAATTGCGCAATGGCGAGCTGCTGACGCCGCGCCTGATGAAGATGCTGGCCTCGGCTGGCGTTCGGTACTGCATCGGCCTGCATGCCCGCATGCCCGAGGTCGAGCGCCAGGAGGCAGCGCTGCAGGTGCTCGACGGCCTGTCGCCGGGCCCCTTGGTCGTGCGCTGGAACCTCCATCGTGGCTTCCGCTACGAGGCGGCCAAGCAGCGCTACGAGCCGTTCGACCGACTCGTCGACGAGGACCCGGAAACCCGGCTTGTTGTCGCCCGGATGGCCGCCCGGGCTATCGCCAAGGGCCAGCCAGTCTGGATAACGGCCAACAACAAGGCCGAGGGGAGCGCGCCCTTGTCGCTTCTGAAGCTGGCTGAGGAGATCGCCAAATTATCGCCTTAACCGGTTGATTTTGCTGGTACTTGCAATGGCCAGGCGAAGTCGTTAGAACCACGCCCACTTCGCACGCGGGTTTGCGGTCGACGGGGAGACATCCCGCCGCTCGCTCCGGTGTCCTTCGCGCCTTCGGGCAAGGGGACGGCGCCCGCGGAGGATCAACCGGAAAAGGAGAAACGGCATGGCTATGCCGACTTTTACGATGCGTCAGTTGCTGGAAGCGGGTGTCCATTTCGGTCACCACACACGGCGGTGGAACCCCAAGATGAAGCCGTACCTGTTCGGGGTGCGCAACGGGGTCCATATCATCGATCTCACCAAGACGGTCCCGCTGCTCGAGCAGGCGCTCCTGCAGGTTCGCCAGATCGTGTCCAACGGCGGGCGCGTGCTGTTCGTCGGCACCAAGGCGGCGGCGGCTGAGCGGATCGCCGATTCGGCCAGGCGCTGTGGCCAGTACTACGTCAATCACCGCTGGCTGGGTGGCATGATCACCAACTGGCAAACCATTTCGGCATCGATCAAGCGCCTGCGCGAGCTCGATGAGCGCCTGAAGGGCGACGTCGTCGGCCTGACCAAGAAGGAGCAGCTCGACCTGACGCGCGAGCGCGACAAGCTCGAGCGGTCGCTGGGCGGCATCAAGGAAATGGGCGGTACGCCCGATATGCTGTTCATCATCGACACCAACAAGGAGGCCATTGCCGTCCAGGAGGCGCGCAAGCGGGGCATCCCGATCGTGGCGATCCTCGACAGCAATTCCGACCCGGACGGCATCGACTACCCGGTGCCGGGCAACGACGACGCCATCCGCGCCGTGTCGCTCTATTGCGAGCTGCTGTCGGGCGCGGTGCTCGACGGCATCCGTGCCGAAATCGCGGCATCGGGCGGCGATCTCGGCGAGATGGGCGAGCCGATGGGCGAGGACCTGCCGCCGCTGGCAGACGGCGAAGGCGCCGAAGCGACGGCGGCGGAGTAAGCCGACACTTCATCTTCGAGTGTTATCTTTCGGGGATTGAGGGGGCCGGTCTGAGAACCGGCCCCAATTGCGCCAACGGGTGCATGAACGGAGCGAGACATGGCTGAGATCACGGCTTCCCTGGTCAAGGAACTGCGCGAGAAGACCGGCGCGGGAATGATGGATTGCAAGCGGGCGCTCGGCGAGGTCCAGGGTGACCTCGAGAAGGCGGTCGACTGGCTGCGTACCAAGGGCCTGTCGGCGGCCGCCAAGAAGGCTGGCCGCGTGGCGGCCGAGGGCCTCGTCGGCGTGGCTGCGCGCGGCAACCGCGGCGCGGTCGTCGAGGTGAATGCCGAGACCGACTTCGTCGGCCGCAACGAGACCTTCCAGAAGTTCGTCGCGGCAACTGCCTCCATCGCCCTGGACAGCGCCGCCGACATGACCAGGATCGCCGCGGCGCCGTTTCCGGGCACCGGCCGGGACGTCCAGGGCGAGCTGACCAACATGATCGCCACGATCGGCGAGAACATGTCGCTGCGCCGCGCCGCCTCGTTGTCGGTGTCGGACGGCGTCGTCGCGGCTTACATGCACAACGCGGTCGCGCCGGACCTCGGCAAGATCGGCGTGCTGGTGGCGCTCGAGTCGACGGGCGACAAGGCCAAGCTGGCCGGGATCGCCAAGCAGCTCGCCATGCATGTCGCGGCGGCCAATCCGCAGTCCCTCACCGTGGCCGAGCTCGATGCCGCCGCGATCGAGCGCGAGCGCGCGGTTCTGGCGGAGAAGGCCGGGCAGACCGGCAAGGCGGCCGATATTGTCGCCAAGATGGTCGAGGGCGGCCTTCGCAAGTTCCACCAGGAAGTCGTGCTGCTCGAGCAGCTGTTCGTCATCGACGGCAAGACGCGCGTGTCGAAGGTCGTCGACGACGCGGCCAAGCAGGTCGGAGCCCCGGTGCGGCTGGCCGGCTTCCTGCGCTTCGCGCTCGGCGAGGGAATCGAGAAGAAGTCGGAGGATTTTGCGGCCGAGGTAGCTGCTCAGCGCGCGAAGGCCGAGGTGGCTGCTCAGCCCGAGAAGTAGTATGAGTTCGACCCCGGCGCGCGGGTGGCTTGCCCGCGCCGCCCAAGAAATCGCATACAGAGGCAAGTGATGCCGTCGGCCCCTCGCTATCGCCGTGTCTTGCTGAAGCTCTCGGGCGAGGGGCTGATGGGCGATCGGGAGTATGGTCTCGATCCGGCCATGGTCTCCATGGTGGCCGAAGAGGTGAAGGCCGTGCACGACCTGGGGGTGCAGATCTGCCTCGTGATCGGGGGCGGCAACATCTTCCGCGGCGTGTCGGCCGCCGCGTCCGGCATGGATCGCGCGAGCGGCGACTACATGGGCATGCTGGCGACGGTGATCAATTCCCTGGCGATGCAAAGCGCGCTGGAGCGGCGCAGCCTGCAGACTCGCGTGCAGTCGGCCATCCCGATGACCACGGTCTGCGAGCCGTACATCCGCCGGCGGGCGGTGCGCCACATGGAGAAGGGGCGGGTCGTGATCTTTGCGGCCGGAACGGGCAACCCGTTCTTCACGACAGACACCGCGGCAGCCTTGCGGGCGGCGGAGATGGGTGTCGATGCCATGCTCAAGGGCACGCAGGTCGACGGCGTCTACTCGACCGACCCGCACAAGGACAAGAACGCCCGGCGCTACGATTCCCTGACCTACATGGACGTGCTCTCGCGCGACCTTCAGGTCATGGATGCGTCGGCAATCTCGCTGGCGCGAGAGAATCGCATTCCGATCGTGGTGTTCGATATCCACAAGCCCGGCGCTTTCGCCCAGACGATGCGCGGGGAGGGGACTTTTACCATCATCAAGGACGAGGCCTGAGATGAGCGCGGACCCCAAGGAACTCGAGAAACGCATGCATGGCGCCGTGGACGCGATGAAGAAAGACCTGGCCGGCCTGCGGACGGGGCGGGCATCGGTCAGCCTGCTCGATCCGGTCATGGTCGAGGCCTACGGGCAGCGCATGCCGCTCAATCAAGTCGGCACGGTGAGTGCGCCCGAGCCGCGGCTGCTCACGGTCAACGTCTGGGACAAGGGGCTGGTCGTGTCGACAGCAAAGGCGATCCGCGAGGCGGGTCTCGGCCTCAATCCGGCGCCCGACGGTCAGATGATTCGCGTGCCGATCCCCGATCTCACCAGCGAGCGTCGCGCCGAGCTGGTCAAGCTCGCCCACAAGTATGCAGAGCAGGGCCGCGTCGCCGTGCGCAACGTTCGCCGCGACGGCATGGAAGCGCTCAAGAAGGCCGAGAAGGATCACAAGATCTCGCAGGACGAGCACCGCCAGAGGTCGGACGAGGTGCAGAAGCTTACCGATCGATTTGTCAAGCAGGTCGACGACGTGCTCGCGCACAAGGAAAAAGAGATCAAGACCGTCTGATGTCGACCGCGTCACTGCCCGCCCGTTCCGATCCGCCGCCTGGACCGCATCACGTCGCCATCATCATGGATGGCAACGGCCGGTGGGCGAAGGCGCGCGGCTTGCCGAGGGTCGCCGGTCATCGCCGGGGGGCCGACGCGGTGCGGCGGGTGGTCCGAGGCGCGGGTGAGCTCGGCATACCGGTCCTCACCCTGTTCGCCTTCTCGACCGAGAACTGGGCACGCCCGGCCGAGGAAGTGAACGATCTGATGGGGCTGCTGCGCCACTACCTGCGAAGCGAGCTCGACGAGCTGCACCGCAACGGTGCGCGCCTGCGGGTAATCGGTAACCGGTCGGGGCTGGCGACGGACATCGTCCGGGATATCGACCGCGCGGAGGCGATGACGCACGCCAACAGCCGCATCGACGTCAACATCTGCGTCAATTACGGGGCGCGCGACGAGATCCTGCGTGCTGCCCGTCGTCTTGCCGAGCAGGTCGCAGCCGGGCAGCTCGACGCCGATCGCATCGACGAGGGCCGTTTCGAGCGCGAGTTGCTGACCTCGGGGGTGCCCGATCCGGACCTGCTGATTCGCACCAGCGGCGAGCAGCGCATCAGCAATTTCCTGCTTTGGCAGTGCGCCTATGCCGAGCTGATCTTCGTCGACACGCTATGGCCCGATTTCGGCAAGGAGCACCTCGAGCGAGCGATGTTGGAGTTCCGACGGCGCGAGCGACGTTATGGCGGCGTCGGCGGCTGACACGTCCACGCAGGGATCGGGGCGGTTCAAGGGTTTGATTCTCCGGGCTGTGACCGCGGTCGTGCTGGGACCGTTGCTGGTCGCAGCGATCTGGTATGGCTTCCCATGGCTCGATCTGATCGCGGCTTTGGCCGCGCCGCTGATGGTGTCGGAATGCCTTCGCCTGAGCCGAGGCCGACCGGCAATGCGGTGGAGCGCGGTCGCCTATGTGCTCGCCGCCATCGTGGCGCTTCTCTGGCTGCGCCATCAGCCGGCCTTGGGCCGCGAAACGATCCTGTGGATCGTCTGCTGTACCTGGGCCACCGACATCGGCGCCTATGTCGTCGGCCGGTCGGCCGGCGGCGCCCGCCTTGCACCGCGCATCAGCCCGGGAAAGACTTGGTCCGGGCTGATCGGCGGGATGGCGTGGTCGGCGGTCGCCAGTGCGGCCTTCGGCTATGCATTCGACCTCGGGCAGACCATCCCCCTCGCCGTCATCGGGGCGCTTCTTGCCGTCGTCGGGCAGGTGGGCGATCTTCTCGAATCGGCCATGAAGCGCAGCGCCGGCGTGAAGGACAGCGGCGCCCTGATCCCAGGCCACGGCGGCCTTCTCGACCGCGTCGATGGGCTGATCGCGATCCTGCTGGTGGTGGCATTGGTTCGACTGCTCGGTGATGGAGGTTGGCCGTGGACGTGACGCGCTGGGCGGCGCCCTCGCACGACCGGCCGCGGGGTGTCACCATCCTGGGGTCTACCGGCTCGGTCGGGCAAAGCACAGTCGATCTCATTGCCCGTGACCTCGACTCCTATCGGGTCGAAGCCCTGGTCGCTGGCCGATCGGTCGAAAGGCTGGCCGACCAGGCGCGCCGGCTGCGAGCCCGGCTGGCGGTCGTCGCCGATCCGATGCGCTACAAGCCGCTCAAGGAGGCCTTGGCCGGCACGTCGATCGAGGCGGCGGCAGGACCCGAGGCTATGGCCGAAGCAGCCGCCCGACCTGCGGAATGGGTGATGGCGGCGATCGTAGGCTTTGCCGGCCTGCCGCCGACCCTGGTCGCCGCCGGGCGCGGCGCAATGGTGGCCCTGGCCAACAAGGAGGCGCTGGTCTGCGCCGGCCGCCTGCTGATCGAGGCAGTCGATCGCTCCGGGGGAGCGCTGCTGCCTGTAGACTCGGAGCACAATGCCATCTTTCAGGTGTTCGACCCGCGGCAGCGCCATGCGGTCGACCGTCTCATCCTCACCGCCTCGGGCGGGCCGTTCCGCAACTGGTCGCTCGCCGACATGGCGGATGTCACCCCGCCGCAGGCGCTGGCGCATCCCAACTGGCAGATGGGGGACAAGATCTCGATCGATTCGGCCACCATGATGAACAAGGGTCTGGAGCTGATAGAGGCCCACCTTCTGTTCGGCATACCGGAGGAGCAGATCGAGATCGTGGTGCACCCGCAATCGGTCATCCATTCGATGGTGGCCTATCGCGATGGATCGGTGCTCGCCCAGCTCGGCTCGACGGACATGCGGGTGCCGATCGCGCATGCCCTCGGCTGGCCATCACGCATCGAGGGGCCCGCCGCGCGCCTCGACTTCTCGACGCTTTCGGCGCTTACGTTCGAGCAGCCTGATTCCGGCCGCTTTCCGTCCTTACGGTTGGCCCGTCAGGCTTTGGCGACCAATGGATTTGCACCTATCGTGATGAATGCAGCCAACGAGGCGGTTGTCGCGGCGTTTCTGGAACGACGCATCGGCTTCCTCGACATCGCCCGCATCGTCGAGGACGTCATGGCCGGCTGGGATGGTCTGTCGACACCTGTCGAGGCGCTCCAGGAGGTCCAGGCTGCCGACGAGGAGGCGCGTCGGAGGGCCGTTGCGCGATGTCAGGTCAGGTCGCCAAGCAATTGAGCTGAAATGAAAATCATGGTGTATTGACCTATGCAAGGCGCGATCAGCCTGTTCACGACCTACCTGCCGTACTTCGTCCTCGTCCTGACCCTTCTCGTGTTCGTTCACGAGTTCGGCCACTACTGGGTGGCGCAGCGTTTCGGCATTCATGCCGAGGTCTTCTCGATCGGCTTTGGCCCCGAGCTGTTCGGCTGGACGGATCGCAAGGGCACGCGCTGGAAGATCTGCGCGGTTCCGCTGGGTGGCTACGTCAAGTTCCTGGGCGATGCGGACCAGGCGAGCGTCACCTCGTCGGGAGAGGCTCTCGCGCCCGACCAGAGACGACGCGCCTTCTTCAACCAGCCGCTCTATGCGCGTGCTGCCGTCGTCGTCGGCGGTCCGGCCGCCAATCTCCTGTTTGCGTTCATTCTGCTGACGGCGGTCTTCTACTTCGTCGGCGAGCCTTATTCGCCGCCGGTAGTCGCCGTCCAGACCACCGGCCCGGCGGCCAAGGCCGGACTGCAATCGGGTGACGAGATCATCCGGTTTGGCGACAAGCGGATCGACCGATACGAGGACATCCAGGATTCGCAGCTGCTCTACTGGACCAGGCCGATGCCGGTCGAGTACCGCCGGGGCAACCAGGTCCGACATGGCGAGATCGTCCCTCAGTTCTGCGAGCGAACCGACAGGTACAACAATACCCTGCGCTTCGGTGACCTCGGGATGGACCAGCTGATCAGGCCCGTCGTCGGCGGCTTCACGCCGGGCAGCCCCGCGGAAGCAGGCGGCCTCAAGGTCGGGGACCTGCTCCTCGAGATCGACGGCAAGCCGGTGGATTATTTCTCGCGCATCCCGGAGATGATCGGTGATCGGGCCGGCAAGCCGGTCACCATAACGTACCTGCGCAACGGCCAGCGAGGCGAGGCCACGGTGGTGCCGATTGCCGACAAGGCACTCGACTGCGCCGGCAAGGAGCTGACCGTCGGCCGCCTGCGCGTCCGTCCGGCCCATGTGACGGAGTTCCGACGTGACGGGCTCGTCCACGCGATGGGTGCCGGCGTCCGCCACGTCTGGAGCATGACCAGCATGTTCTATACGTCGCTGATGCAGATCGTCACGGCGACCCGCCCGGTCGACGAGCTGGGCGGGCCGATCAGGATCGCCAAGGCCGCCGGCGAGGCGTCGTACGCCGGCTGGTTCGGGATCCTCAACCTGGTGATCGCGCTCTCGATCGTGCTGGGTGTGTTCAATCTGTTGCCAGTGCCCATGCTCGATGGCGGTCACCTCGCAATGTATCTATACGAGGCCATCCGGGGTCGGCCGCTGAGCCTGTGGGCTCAGGAACTCGGGTTGAAGGTCGGCCTCGTGCTGGTGATTGGCTTGGCGCTGGTGGCGACCTTCAACGACATCAAGCTCTTGCTGCGTTGAGCCGTCTCGGC
>JALHMO010000141.1 GCA_022844015.1 Reyranella sp.
GCTCTTCTCGTCGATCACACATCCCATGAGCGCCATCGGAGTGGCGCGCTCCCAGCAATGAGGTGCCCGTAGTGCACGCGGTCGTGGCTGCAGGAGCGATCCACTTCGGTTGGCTCACCTGCCGTCGCGGGCGGCGTCGCGATAGCGACGTGCCGCATGATCGTGCGATTCGAAGGACATCACCATGATCGCCATGACCGACGCAATCCGATCCACCATCGGCGCAACGCCTTTCCGGTGCGTCACAGCCAAGTCGTTGATCTCAAAGGCCGATGACGCAAAGACGCAAATGACGCAAGATTCCGGGCCTGCTCTCCGCTGCCGCTCCAGGAAGGTAAAGGCGACACCGCGACGGAGCGGGCATTGGATGACAGCGACCGCAAGACAGCGGTTGCGACCGCAAGGGTGCTGCCGAACCGTCGCTTGCGGTCGCTCCAACTCCTTGATTCAAAAGGCTGCGACCGCAAGCGACCGCACCGACTGCAAGAATCCGGGGTCGTTTTACTTTGTGGGCCGACGCGGGATGCTCGCCGCCAGCCACGGCGTCCCCGGCCATCCGCCCGAAGTGCCGAGCTTTCCCTGATCCGGTTCCAAGTTCCCTGATCCGATGACTCCAATTCCCTGCTCTGGTGCGAGCAATTCCCTGCTCGAATTCCCTGTTATGGCATCGCCGCAATCTCAGACGAGCAGGCCAGGTCACTGATATGTCTTGTCTTTCAGGTCCTCGGGCCCTGCCGCGGGCGACTTGCTTCTCTGCAAGCGCAGGGAGATTGGCCGCACCGCCTCGTGTCTCACCCATAGGGTCGCTTCGAGCTCCGTCGCGGACTCTCGCGGCCCGGAACGCGACGGGGGCTCCGTGCCCCTGATTGCATGAGCGGCCCGCTACGCCTTCAGGATGTCGGCGGCCTTCTCGCCAACCATGATCGAGGGCGCGTTGGTGTTGCCCGAGGGCATGGTCGGGAAGATCGAGGCGTCGGCGACGCGCAGGCCGTCGATGCCGTGCACCTTGAGCTTGTCGTCGACCACCGTGGTGGGGCCGGCCGGGCCCATGCGGCAGGTGCCGATCGGATGGTAGGCGGTCTGCGAGTTGTTGCGGATCCAGGTCAGGATCTCCTCGTCGCTGGTCACCGCGGGGCCGGGGGAGAATTCCTCGCCGCGGTAGACGTCCAGCGGCTGGGCAGCGACCAGCTTGCGCATGAGGCGGAAGCCGCCGGTCATCGCTTGCTGGTCGATCGAATCGGCCAGGAAGTTGAAGCGGATCGCCGGCTGCGCCTTGGGATCGGCCGAGCGGATGTGGATCGAGCCCAGGCTCTCGGGCCGGAGCTGGTAGCAGGCGATCGTCATCGACGGGAAGTCCTGCAACTTGCGCGTCTTGGGATCCTTGATCGAGTAGGGCACGAGATGCAGCTGGATGTCGGGCGTGGCGAGCTCGGGCCGGGTCTTGAGGAAGCCGAGCAGCGGTGCCGAGGGCAGGCTCATGAAGCCGCCGCCGGTCAGCAGATACTTGGTCATCTGGGTCACCGCGCCGAGGCCGCGCGCCATGTGGTTGTAGGAG
Source organism: Reyranella sp. (assembly GCA_022844015.1). Classification (GTDB taxonomy): domain Bacteria; phylum Pseudomonadota; class Alphaproteobacteria; order Reyranellales; family Reyranellaceae; genus Reyranella. The sequence continues at coordinate 1,556 of JALHMO010000141.1, forward strand.
ACCTTGGGATCCTTCACCTTCCAGACAATGCGGGCGTTGATGTGGTCGCGGAAGTTCTCGCCGACCGCCTTGAGCTCGTGCCTGACCTCGATGCCGTGCTTCTTCAGGAGCTCGGGTTGGCCGATGCCGGACAGCTCGAGGATCTGTGGGCTGGCGACGCCGCCCGCCGACAGGATCGTCTCGCGCGCCGAAGCCTGCACCACCTTGCCGTCCTTCTCGTATTCGACTCCCGTGCAGCGCTTGCCGTCGAGCAGGACGCGCAAGGTCATGGCGTTGGTGACGACTTGCAGGTTGGGCGAGCGCTTCATCGCCGGCTCGATGTAGCAGTGCGCCACGCTCATGCGGCGGCCCTTGAAGATCGAGGTCTGGGTCTTGACGATGCCTTCCTGGTCCTCGCTGTTGTAGTCGGGGTTGAGCTTGAAACCGGCCGCCTTGGCGGCGGCGAACAGCGCGTCGTAGAGCGGGTTCTGGTCGGGCACGGTCGAGACCTTGAGCGGGCCCGAGGTGCCGCGGCCGTTGCTGCCGTCGCCGTCGACGAAGGTCTCGATGCGGGTGAACAGCGGCGCCACGTCCTGCCAGCTCCAGCCACGGCAGCCCATCTGTGCCCAGGTGTCGAAGTCGAGTGGCTGGCCGCGCACCCAGACCAGCCCGTTGATCGAGCTCGAGCCGCCCAGCAGCTTTCCACGCGGCACCGGGATCGTACGGTTGGCGGTGTTGGGCTCGGGCTCGGACTGGTAGCACCAGTTGGCCGCCGGATTGTCGATCAAGAGGCCGAACGACAGCGGCATGCGCGAGTAGGGATGGCTCGCCGCGCCGGCCTCCAGAAGCAGCACCTTGTTCCTCGGGTTCTCGCTCAGCCGCGCGGCCAGGGCACCGCCGGCCGAGCCCGCGCCCACGATGATGTAGTCGTAATCGGCCATGGCCTCGATCCCTCCCGTTCACGGCGTCGTCACCGCTGCGCTGAGCCTAGCCCAGGGCGACGCGGGACGCAGGGGCAATATGGCGCCGACAGGCGATCGGAGGTCCTGCTCATTCGCCTCCCCCGTCTTACGGGGGAGGCGAACGAAGGGGAGGCCGCAAACACCCGGCAGCATGGCCGCCGGGCGGCAAGCCCGCTAAACAGTCCGATCAGAGGCTCACACGAGGGAGAGAACCATGATCGACACCGAGCGCGGTCGCGCGGAGGTCTCACGGTTCGTGATCGACCTTCTGATTCGCATCGCCCTGATCGCCGGCATCGTCGTCGTCAGCCTGTTGCTGCTGCGCCCGGTCGTGCCGCTGCTTCTGTGGGCGGTGATCCTGGCGGTTGCCGTCTTCCCGCTGTTCGCCTTCCTGCGCCGGCGGGCACACCTGCGCAACGGATGGGCCGCCGCCGTGCTGTCGATCTTCCTGCTGGCGCTGCTTTTCATCCCGGTTGCGATGCTTGCGGGATCGGCGGTCGAGTCGCTCGAAGCCTATGCCAAAATGCTCCTGAAGGGCGATCACATCGTGCCGCCGCCGGCCGAATCGATCCGCGGCTGGCCTGTGATCGGGCAGCGCCTCTACGACTTCTGGCTTGCGGCGTCGGAGGACATTCGCGCGCTCCTGACAACTCATGTCGCGCAGATCACGTCGGCCGGCCGCTTCATCGGTCGCCTCGCCGCAGGCATCGCCCTGGAGGTCCTGCAGTTCGCGGCGGCGATCATCGTTTCCGGCGTGCTGCTCGCCTATTCGGAGCGGCTGACCGACCTCGTCGGCGGCATCGCCAACCGGGTCACGGCGGTGCGCGGACGGCATTTCCTCGAAATTGCCGGCGCCACCATCCGCAACGTGTCGCAGGGCGTGATCGGGGTGGCCCTGCTGCAGGCGGCGCTGCTCGGCGTCGGCATGCTGGTCGCGGGGGTACCATTCGCCGGCGCCATCACCTTTGCCGCCCTGGTTCTCGCCATCGTCCAGGTCGGCCCGGGGCTGGTGATGCTGCCGGTGGTGGTGTGGGCGTGGTTCACCTTCCCGATGCTCAGCGCGGCCGCCTTCACCGTCTACACGATCCCGCTCCTGTTGCTCGACAATGTCCTGCGGCCGCTGGTCATGGCGCGCGGCCTGCAGACGCCGATGGTGATCATCCTGTTCGGCGTGATCTGCGGCACCCTGGCCGGCGGCCTGATCGGCCTGTTCGTCGGGCCGGTCGTGCTGGCGGTGTTCTACGATCTCGTCTCGGCCTGGGTCCGCGAGCGTCCGCAAGAGCCGCCGATGGCACCCTGACGAGAAGCCGGTGGAGGGCAGCCCCGAATCGGGAGCCCCGCCCACGGGCAGCGGGCGGGGCTCTCTCAGGACATGGTCCCCTCCATCGGCTCAGGAGGTCGGCGCGCCGTCCCTGCACGTGCAGGAGAGGTTGCCGGCGACAATTGGATCGCGGTGTTACCGGTGCCGCGTCACCCTGGTTGGCCCGGTGGAGTCATAGGCCTTACCTACCCTCCTGCTCGTTGTGCGCATCAAAGGTAAGAGCGGGACCGGTGGATTATCAAGGCAGGGACCTTGTCCTATCTCGCTACTGCCAAGGCGCTCGGGGCTTCCGCATGATCATCTTCGGGCGTACTGCATCAACCGGGCATGAAGGCCGTCAGGCCGCCGTCCTACGGCTTGCGGATTTCCGTAAGCGCAATGCCCGAGGCGACGAGCCTGTCGATCTCCGCTGCCGAGTAGCCCGCCTCGGCGAGCACCGCCTTCGTATCCACGCCGAAACGCCGGGGCTTGCTGCGTGGGCTGGCCGGCGTGCGCGAGAGCTTCACCGGGTTGCCGACGTTGCGATACCCGTCCTTCTCCCAGACCATGCCGCGATGCTTGGTGTGCGGATGCTCCATGACGTCGGGCACCTCGAGCACCGCCCCCGACGGCACGCCGTTCTCCATCAGCATGATGGAGAAGCTCTCACCGTCGACGTCCTTGGTGAGGGCGCGCAGCTCGGCCTCGAGCGCCACGCGGTTGACGACGCGGTCGCGGTTGGTCGCGAACCGCGGATCGGATGCGAGCTCGGGCTTGCCGAGCAGCTGCGTGAGCTTGCGGAACTGGCCGTCGTTGCCGGCGCCGATCACGATGTTGCGCCCCTTGGTCGGGACGTTGCAGTAGGGCGCCAGGCTGCCGTGGCTGTTGCCGACCAGCTTGGGCTTGAGGCCGGCGGCGAAGTAGTTGGGCGCGTGCGGCTGGTGCAGCGCGATGGCGCTGTCGTACAGCGTGGCATCGACGAACTGTCCTTTGCCCGAGTGGTTGCGCTCGTAGAGCGCCATCAGGATGCCGATGCAGGCGTTCATGCCGGTCGACAGGTCGACCACCGGGACGCCGACGCGCACCGGGCCGCTGTCCGGCGCGCCGTTGACCGACACCAGGCCGGCCGAGGCCTGCACCATGGCGTCGTAGCCCGGGAACCCGCCGAGCGGCCCGTCGGCGCCGAAGCCCGAGACGCGGGCATGGACCAGGCGCGGGAATTTCTTGGCGAGCGTATCGGCGTAGCCGATGCCCCATTTCTCCATCGTGCCGGTCTTGAAGTTGTCGATCAGCACGTCGGCCTGCACGAGCAGCTTCAGCAGAACCTCTCGGCCTTCCGGCTTCGAGAGGTCGAGGGCAATGGTGCGCTTGTTGCGGTTGATGCCGGAGAAGTAGGCCGAGATGCCCTCGTCATCGAAGGGAGGGCCCCACAGCCGCGTCTCGTCGCCCTGCGGCGGCTCGATCTTGATCACCTCGGCGCCGTGGTCGGCCAGCATCTGGCCGCAATAGGGGCCGCCCAGCACACGCGACAGATCGACGACTTTCAGGCCTTCCAGGGCACCCGACATGAATGAAGTTCCTCACCCGAAGCACGAGACGACCGCGGTTATAGACCATGGGCGGCAGGCTCGATACGGTCGGCCATGATCGAACGCGTGCTCGATATCGCCACGCGCGACGGGGCCATGAACACCTGGACGGCCCGACGATGGCGGGCCCTTGCCGGCGGTGCTGGCACTGTATCGGCGCCATTTGGGGTGAAGGCGGTGGCGACGAAACCCGAAGGCCTTCATGGTCTTCCGGACCGCGAGCGTCCCGCTCGCTCGGAAGAACGGGCGAGCCGGACGCTCGCGGTCCGGAAGACCATGATCGTGATCGAAGTAAGGAGCCATCCATGCTGAGCGGCATCCACGGGCACCAGGACATCGAGCGCGTCGTCTACGGCAAGCCCGCCGGGCCGGCGCTGCGCGCCGAGGCCGAGCGGCTTGGCGCGTCGCGGGTGTTCATCACCACCTCGAAGTCGGTGGCGCAGAGTGCGTCGCTGGCCGATGTCGTGCGCGAGCTGGGCGATCGCTATGCCGGGGTCTATGCCGGGATCACCGCGCACTCGCCGCGCGCCTGCGTCGTCGAGGGCGCGGCGCTTGCGCGCGCGGCCAAGGCCGATCTTCTGGTGGCGGTGGGCGGCGGCTCTGCGATCGACGCCACCAAGGCGATGCTGATCGCGCTGTGGCAGGGCGTGACCCGCATCGAGGATCTCGACGCCTATCGCGCCGGCCGGCCGAAGGAAGGTGCGGCACCGCCGTCCGAGGCGATCCGGCCGCCGGCTGACGCGATCCGCATGCTCGCCGTGCCGACCACGCTGTCGGCCGCCGAGTTCAATCCCTTCGCCGGCATCAGCGACACGCGTTACGGCATCAAGGAAAGCTTCGGGCATCGTCTCGTCGTGCCGCGCGTCATCGTGCTCGATCCCGCGGCAACTCTCGCCACACCGATGAATCTCATGCTGTCGACCGGGCTCAAGGCGGTCGATCACGCCGTCGAGCGGCTGTGCGCCCAGCAGGCACACCCCTTCGTGCTGGGCACGTCGACCGAGGCGCTGAAGCTGCTGACGCGCGCGCTCCCAGCGCACAAGCAGGCGCCCGACGACAGGGCGACGCGGCTCGACCTGCAGTTCGGCATGTGGCTGTCGATCGGCGCCGGCACGTCGGGCGTCGGCACCGGCGCGAGCCACGGCATCGGCCACGTGCTGGGCGCGGCCTGCCACGTGCCGCATGGCCACACGTCGTGCGTGATGCTGCCGTCGGTGCTGCGCTGGAACCTGCCGGCGAATGCGGAGCGGCAGAAACGGGTCAGCGAGGCATTCGGCAAGCCGGACTCGGCGGCGGCCGACCTGGTAGCCGCGCTGGTGAAATCTCTCGGGCTGCCGAGCCGGCTGGCCGATGTGGGCGTCGGCCGCGACCGCTTCCAGGAGATCGCCGAGAAGTCGATGCACGATCGCGCCGTGCTCAACAATCCGCGCCCGATCACGAGCCCGGGCGAGGTGATGGAGATTCTCGACCTCGCGGCGTGATTGGATTTGATTTGGGTTCCAAACAATATAGTCTGGAGTGAGAACGAGTTGCAACTCGCTCTCATTAACAAGGACCGGCCCGGGATTCCTCGAGGTGCGGACCGATCGGGAAGAAACGCGGAGGAGGGATACTCATGATCGGACTCGGATTGCGTCTGCTCGCCGCCACGGCGGCCGCGACATTCGCCGTCGCGGCTGCGGCGTCAGCGCAGGACAAGGTCAAGATCGGCTACGCCATCTCCAAGACCGGCCCCAACGCCGGCGGCGCCAGCATCACCCAGATCCCGAACTACGAGATGTGGGTGAAGGACGTCATGGCCAAGGGCGGCCTGATGATTGGCGGCAAGCGCGTGCCGATCGAGGTCGTCGAGTACGACGACCGCTCCAACTCCGAGGAGGCGGTGCGTGCGGTCGAGCGGCTGGTGACGCAGGACAAGGTCGACCTGCTGTTCCCGCCCTGGGGCACCGGCCTCAATCTCGCGGTCGGCCCGGTGTTCAACAAGCACGGCTATCCGCAGCTCGCCTTCAGCGCCGTCACCGACCGCGCACCGGATCTGGTCAAGCGCTGGCCCAACAGCTTCTGGCTGCTCGGCACCAGCAAGCAGTACGTCGACGCCCTGACGGGCTTGCTGAAGAAGCTGCGCGACGAGGGCAAGATCGGCCCGAACATCGCGATGATCAGCATCGCCGACGGCTTCGGCATCGATCTCTCGCAGGCCGCGCGCAAGGGCTTCACCGATGCCGGCTTCAAGCTCGCCTACGACAAGAGCTATCCGATCGGCACCCAGGATCTGTCGCCGCTGATCGGCGAGGCGTCGCGCTCGGGCGCGGATACCTTCGTCGCCTTCTCCTATCCGCCCGACACGCTGGCGCTGACCGAGCAGGCCAAGGTCGCGTCCTATGCGCCCAAGGTGATGTTCCTCGGCGTCGGCGTCGGCTTCCCGCTCTACCCGCAGCGCTTCGGCGCCAACGTCGAGGGCGTCATGTCGCTCGGCGGCTGGTCGAAGGACAACGCGTCGACGGTCGCCTACGCCAAGAAGCACGAGGAGATGTTCAAGCGCGGACCCGACCGATGGGGCAGCCAGATCGGCTACTCCTCGCTGCAGATGCTCGAGCAGGCGATCGAGCGCGTCGGCAAGATCGACCGCGCCGCCATAATCAAGGAGCTGCAGACCGGCACGTTCGATACCGTGCTGGGCAAGGTGAAGCTGGTCGACAACATGATGCGAGACAATTTCTGGCTGATCGGCCAGTGGCAGGACGGCTTCTTCGCCGGCGTCGCCCCGCAACGCGCCGGCGCCGCGCCGGTGGTCGTGCCGAAGCCAGCCTGGAAGCCTTGAGGGTGGGGCGACCTCCTTCATTCTCCTCTCTCCCGCCAGGGCCGGGCATTCGCATTTGGCAAGAAGCACCGTCATCCCGACCGGAGCCGAGCGCAGCGAGGCGCAGTGGAGGGACCTCTCGTGTCGTGGCATCGACGAGAAAGGTCCCTCGACTGCGCCGCCCTTTGGGCAGCTCCGCTCGGGATGACGGAGTCTTTGTCCATGTGCGAATGCCACGCCCGCCAGGGGCAGAGGTACATACGCTGCGGGTTCCATGCTCCTCGAGGTGACGCTGTCCGGCGCGACGCTGGGCGGCATGTACGCGCTGGTCGCGCTGGGACTGACGCTGCAGTACGGCGTCGCCCGGATCATGAACCTGAGCTACGGCGAGTTGCTGGTCGCCGCGGCTTTCGCCGCGCTTTGGTTCTACACCGGCGTGGCGGTGAGCCCGCTGGTCGGGCTGATCGTCGTGCCGCCGCTCGCCTTCGCGCTGAGCTTCGGGATCTACAGGGTCCTGCTGCAGCCGCTGGTGCGCCGCGCCAAGACGCGTGATGCGCTGGAGGTCGACAGCATCCTGGCGACCTTCGGCCTCCTGTTCGTCATCCAGGGCGTCATGCTCGCGATCTTCGGCGGCGCCTACTTCAGCTACTCGTTCCTCGCGGTGCCCCTGCAGATCGCCGGCGCGACGGTGGCGGCCAACCGCCTGCTGGCGCTGGTCCTCGCGGTGGTCATCGGGGTCGGCCTCTATCTCGGCCTGACGCGCACGCGGATCGGCACGGCGGTGCGCGCCGTCGCGGTCGATCCGGTGGCGGCCGAGCTGGTCGCCATCGACGTGCGCACCGCCTCGGCGCTGGCCTTCGCACTCGGGGGCGCGCTGGTCGCGGCGTCGGGCGTGCTGGTGTCGATGTTCCTCACCTTCAACGCCAACCTCGGCGTCGTGTTCACGCTGAAGGCGCTGGTCGTGGTGATCATGGGCGGCGTCGGCAACCTGCTGGGCGCGCTGATCGCCGGCCTGCTGCTCGGCCTGGTCGAGAATTATGTCGCCGTGTTCGTCGATCCTGGCCTGACGCTCGCCGCGACCTATGCGATCTTCCTGATCGTCCTGCTGGTGCGGCCGCAGGGCATTCTCGGAAGAGCCAGCCGATGAAGCCCAACCGATGAGGGCCGGCCGGTGACGGTTCGCGATGGGCTGATCGGCGTCGTCTGCCTGGCCGGCGTGGCGCTGCTCGCCGGGCTGCCGTTCGTCGTCGCCGACTACGGCCTGTCGCTCGCCATCAACATCATGAGCTACACGGTTCTGGCGACGGCGTGGAGCCTGTTCTCCGGACCGACGCGTTACGTCTCGCTGGCCACCGTCGCCTTCTTCGGTATCGGCGCCTACACCACGGCGGTGTTCGTCGAGGCCTTGGCCTGGCCCCTGGTGCTGCTGATCGCGATGGCCGTCGGCAGCGTGGTGGCGTCCCTCGTCGGGCTCGCCACGCTCCGCCTGTCGGGCGTCTACTTCGTGATCTTCAGCTTCGGCCTGGCCGAGCTGGTCCGCCAACTGGTGACCTGGTTCGAGGTCAACAAGACCCGCACGCTCGGCCGCTACGTCTTCGCCGACATCACTGCGGCGCAGATTTACTGGCAGCTCCTGGCGCTCGCCGTGCTGGTCTTCGCGATCGGCTTCCTGATCGGCCGCTCGCGGCTCGGGCTGGCGCTGCGGGCGATCGGCGACGACGAGACGGTGGCGCGCCATTCCGGCATCGACGTGACGCGTGCCAAGGTCGCGCTGTTCGTGCTCAGCACGGTGTTCATGACCCTCACCGGCGCGATCATGGCGCCGCGCTGGACCTACATCGATCCCGCCATCGCCTTCAACCCGGTGGTGTCGTTCACCGTGCTGATCATGGCGCTGCTGGGCGGCGTGCACCGGCTCTACGGCCCGGTGCTGGGGGTGGTGCCGCTGGCCCTGCTGTTCGAGTACCTGCTGGCGCGCTTCCCCAACCATTTCAGCATCATGGTCGGCCTGGTCTTCATCGTGATCGTCTACCTCATCCCGCGCGGCGTCGTCGGCCTGGTCGAGGACACGGTGCGCCAGCGGACCGCCGCGAAAGGTGCGGCATGAGCCGCACGCTGCTCGAGATCGACGGGCTGACGCGTCGGTTCGGCGGGCTGGTCGCCGTCGATGCGCTGGGCTTCACGGTCGCGGAGCATGAGATCGTCGGGCTGCTGGGCCCCAACGGCTCGGGCAAGACCACGGTGCTCAACCTCCTGTCGGGCGTGCTGCGTCCGGACGCCGGCCGCATCGCCTTTCGCGGTCACGCGATTGCCGGTCTGCCGGCGCACCGCATTGCCCGCCTCGGCATGGCGCGGACCTTCCAGCTGGTGCGGCCGCTCGCCTCGCTCTCCTGCCACGACAACGTTCGCACAGGTCTCGCTTTCGGACGTCGCCGCGCCTGGGGCGCCGCTGCCGACGCCGAAGCCGGCCGCCTGCTCGATCGGGTCGGGCTCGGCGGCGTGCGCGGATCGCTGCCAGGCGAGCTCACCTACATCGACCAGAAGCGCCTCGAGCTTGCCCGGGCGCTCGCGCTGCAGCCCGACCTTTTGCTGCTCGACGAATGGCTGGCAGGCCTCAACCCGACCGAGCTCGATGCCGGAATTGAGCTGGTTCGCTCTCTGAACGGGCAAGGCATCACGATCCTGCTGGTCGAGCACGTGATGGATGCGATCCGCTCGCTCTGCCATCGCTGCGTGGTGATGAACGCCGGACGCCTGATCGCCGCCGGCTTGCCGGCGGAGGTGCTCGCCGACCGCGAGGTCGTCCGCGCCTACCTGGGGGAAGACGACAACGACCGGGGAGGCGGCCATGCTTGAGGTCGCCGGGCTCTCGGTTCTCTACGGCAAGCACCGTGCGCTCGACCAGGCGGACCTCTCGGTCGGCGCCGGCGAGATCGTGGTCATCCTGGGTGCCAACGGCGCCGGCAAGTCGTCGCTGCTGCGGGCGGTGGCGGGGCTCCTGCCTGCCGCGCCCGGCGCGAAGGTGATGCTGTCGGGACGCCCGCTGGTCGGCCTGCCCGCGCATGCCATCGTCGAGGCCGGCCTGGCGCTGGTGCCGGAGGGCCGCGCCATCTTCGGCGATCTCACGGTGCGCGAGAACCTGCTGCTGGGCGCCTTCGCCCGGCGCGCGCGTGGCGAGGAGACGCGCAACCGCGCCCGCGTGCTGGCGCTGTTTCCGCGGCTTGCCGAGCGCCTCGGCCAGACCGCGCGCACGATGAGCGGCGGCGAGCAGCAGATGGTGGCGATCGGCCGGGCGCTGATGTCGGCGCCCGACCTGCTGCTGCTCGACGAGCCGTCGCTCGGGCTCTCGCCGCTGCTGTGCAGCGAGCTGTTCCGGGCGCTGGAGCGCATTCGCGGCGACGGCATCTCGGTGCTGCTGGTCGAGCAGAACGCTCGCAAGAGCCTGGCGGTCGCCGACCGCGGCTACCTGATCGAGAATGGACGCATCGTCGGCAGCGGGCGCGCCGCCGATCTTGCCGGCGATCCGGCGGTGCAGCGCGCCTACCTCGGCGGGAGATGATCCATGGGCATGCTGGACGGCAGGACCTGCATCGTGACCGGCGCCGCCGGCAGCCTCGGTCGCGCCAGCACCCGGCGCTTCGTCGCGGAAGGCGCCAAGGTGATGCTGGTCGATCGCGACCGGGCGAAGCTCGACGCAGCGCTCAAGTCTCTGCCGGAGGGGCGGGCGACCGCCATGCTGGCGGACGTCACCAATGCCCGCTCGACCATGGCCTATGTCGACGCGACGGTGGCGCGCTGGGGTCCGATCGACGTGCTGTTCAGCAACGCCGGGATCAGCGGCGTCATCAAGCCGGTGACCGACTATCCCGAGGAAGTGTTCGACGCGGTCATGGCGGTCAACCTCAAGGGCAGCTTCCTCGCCTGCAAGTACGGCCTGCCGAAGATGCGCGACGGCGGCAGCATCGTCATGACGTCGAGCGTGGTCGGCGTCACCAGCGATCCCGGCATCTCGGCCTACGCCGCCTCCAAGCACGGCCTGATCGGCCTGATGCGCACTGTCGCCAAGGAGGCGGCGGCGCGCCGCATCAGGGTCAATATCGTGGCGCCAGGACCGATCGACAACGACTTCCAGCGCGACGTCGAGAGCGGGCTGAGCGAGGCGCTCGGCACCGATGCCGGCAAGTTTCTCGACGGGGTGATCCCGCTCGGCCGGCACGGCAAGGCCGAGGAGGTCGCCGAAACGGTGCTGTTCCTCGCCTCGGACCGGAGCAGCTTCACCACCGGCAGCGTCGTGATGGCCGACGGCGGCATGCATGTGTGACGGCGGCGCAGAACGGTGGTCATTGCCGGGAGCGCGCCACTCTGTGGCGCCCTTTTTCTTCTCCTCCCCAGCTTCGCTGGGGAGGTGTCGCCGTCTTACGGCGACGGAGGGGTCATGGGCACCGCGACTGTGACTCATGACCCCTCCGTCCGCGAAGACGCGGACACCTCCCAAGCTTCGCTGGGGAGGAGAAGAAAAGACCGTCACGTCGGCGGAGCTTGCTTCGCCTCGAGTGGCGCGCTCCCGGCGCACTTTCACAGGAGGGCAGGATGGAGTTCTGGCGCGATCTCAAGCCGATCGAGAAGGTCTTTCAGGCCGACGCCTTGCCGGAGGTCTTCAACGCCGACGCCGCGACCGACGACGAGCGCTACTATGTGCCGTTCACCGAGACGGTGTCGTCGCGGCCGCTCTGGATCTCGCCCGGCCAGAACAAATGGTGCGACATCCTGATGGCCAGGACGGCCGGGCTGGTGAACCGCCACTACCATCCGCACGAGGTCTTCGCCTACACGATCTCGGGCAAGTGGGGCTACCTCGAGCACGACTGGGTGGCCACGGCAGGCGCCTTCGTCTACGAGACGCCGGGCGAGGCCCATACCCTGGTGGCGCACGACCATCCCGATCCCATGAAGGTGTTCTTCATCGTCAAGGGGCCGCTCATCTGGCTCGACGACAAGGGCGAGCCCGACGGCTACTTCGACGTCCACAATTACATAGCGATGTGCAGGGCCCACTACGACAAGGCCGGGCTGGGCGCCGGCCTGATCGACAAGCTTTTCCGTTGATCGGCTTTCGACCTCATGAAGTCTTCTCATGAGGCAAGTCGGCCAATCGGTCATATGTTCGTCCTCGACCGATCCGGAGGAATCCCATGCCATCCGTCCAGCACGCTTCGACCGGCATTGCGCAGCCGCCACTTGCCGCCTGGGTCGAGGCCAGCGTTCCCTACCTCGCCGATCTCAGCGTCAAGCCCGTCACCTACAACCCGCCGATCGGCACTGGCGTCGCGCGCCGACTCGGCAACTATCGCGATTTCAAGGTGCGAATCCACAACGTGCGGCCGATCGCCAGAGACCTGTCGCTCGATCGCCAGGCCTTCGTGCTTGCCCAGCACGAGACGGCGGTGCGCGACTTCTACGATCGCGACGAGGTGAGCCGGGTCTACGAGCCCGAGGTCGAGGCGCTGGTCAAGCGCCAGACCGGCGCCTCGAAGGTCGTGGTGTTCGATCACACGATCCGCGCCGCCGATCGCGGCGTCGAGCGCGGCCTGCGGGCGCCGGTGCGCAGCGTCCACAACGACTACACCGAGAGGTCCGGCCCGCAGCGCGTGCGCGACCTGCTGCCGCCCGACGAGGCCGAGAGGCGCCTGCACAAGCGCTTCGCCGAGTACAACGTGTGGCGCAACATCAGCCACGATCCGGTCGAGATGTCGCCGCTGGGCTTCGTCGATTCCGAGAGCATCGCGCCGCGCGACCTCGCGGTTTGCGACCTGGTCTACGAGGACCGGGTGGGCGAGATCTATATCGGCGTCTACAACGCCGACCACCGCTGGTGCTACTTCCCGCGCATGACCCGCGAGGAGGCCGTGCTCATCAAGTGCTACGACTCGATGAAGGACGGCCGCGCCCGGTTCTCGCTTCACTCGGCGTTCGACGACCCGTCCTCGCCGCCCAGTCCCAAGCCGCGCGAGAGCATCGAGACGCGGACGCTGGCTTTCTTCGATTGAGCCGACGGCGCCGGCGGCGCCGATGCGTTTCATGTCATCCTGAGCAAGACGCTTGCGAAGCAAGCGCCGCAAGCGAAGGATCTCATCGCCCGTCGCCCCTGCGCGGTCGTGGGAGCGGCGATGAGAGCCTTCGCTGCGCTCAGGATGACAGCTGGGCGCTCGCTCGATAGCCGGCCCTACGCCCGGGCGATCTCCTCGAGGTGCTCCACCAGCTCCTCGGGGTTGCTGTAGAACGGCGAGTGGCCGCACTCCATGGTGATGACCTTGCAGGGCGTAAGCTTCAGCATCTGGCGCTGCAGGCCGATCTTCACCGCGTTGTCGAGCGTGCACTCGATGTACCAGCGCGGCACCGAGCCGAAGCGCTCCTCGGTCAGGGTCACGGGCGTGGTCGAGATGGCGAGCGGCTGCGGGCGCAGGCGCTCCATGGCGCGATAGCGATCCTCGGGCGAGACGTCGGCGTAGAACAGCCCCGGGATCTTGTCGCGCGCGAAGGTGTAGGTGAGGCCGTCGGGGCTGACCTGGCGCGACAGGCGCCACATCGCGTCCGGATCGAGCCCGCTCATGTCACGGCCGGTCTTGCCCGGCTGCGGCAGGATCGCGCAGAGATAGACCAGGGCCTTGAGCTTGCGCCGCCGCGCCTCGGCGAGCGCGCTGATGGTGATGCCGCCCAGCGAGTGGCCGACCAGCACCACCGGCTCGTCCATCTTGTCGAGCAGGCGCGACAGCTTCTCGACATTGTCGGCGAGCGTGACGTTGGCCGGCGGCGTCGGGTCGTTGCCGAGCCCGGGCAGGTCGGGCGCGCACACGCGGTGGCCGCTCGCCTCGAGGAGCGGCGCGACCTTCTCCCAGCACCATCCGCCATGGCTGGCGCCGTGGACCAGCATGAACGTCGCCATGGCTCAGCTCCGCCCGACCAGCGTGCGCGCGTCCGGCGCGGGCACGAAGAAATCGGGCATCAGGGGCGTGCCGGGCGACACGGCATAGCTGTCGAGATCGGTCACGCCCTCCGCCGCCAGGACCTCGTCGTCGATGAAGAAGTTGCCCGTGCAGGCGCGCGCTGGCCTGCTGAGGATCGCGTGGGCCGCATCGGCCATGATCTCGGGCTTGCGGCAGCGCTTCATGCCTTCTTCGCCGCCGAGGATGTTCTGGATCGCCGCCGTGGCGATCCCGGTGCGCGGCCACAGGCAGTTGAAGGCGATGCCCTTGTCCTTGAACTCAGACGCCATCGCCCACGCATAGACCGACATGCCGTACTTGGCGAGCGTGTAGGCCGCATGGTTGGCGAACCACTTGACGTCGAAATCGAGCGGCGGGGAGAGGTTCAGCACGTGCGCGTTCGCGGCCTTCAGGAGATGCGGGATGCACTTCTGCGAAACAAGAAACGTGCCGCGCGCATTGATCTGGTGCATGAGATCGTAGCGCTTGATCGGCGTCGCCAGCGTTCCGGTCAGGCTGATCGCGCTGGCATTGTTCACCAGGATGTCGATGCCGCCGAACTTGGCCACGGTCTCGGCGACCGATCTCTCGACGCTCTGCTCGTCGCGGATGTCGCAGGCCAGCGGCAACGCCTTGCCGCCGGCCTTCTCGATTGCCTCGGCGGCGGTGAAGATCGTGCCGGGGAGCCGCGGGTCGGGCTTCACCGTCTTGGCGGCAACGGCGACATTGGCGCCGTCGCGCGCCGCGCGCAAAGCAATCGCGAGCCCGATGCCTCGGCTGGCGCCGGTGACGAACAGTGTCTTGTTATGCAGGCTCATGGCGCCCCCAAAAGGAACTCGGGCTCTATAGCCGGCCCGGCAGGGGGCGGCTAGTCTTTGCATTCCGCGGGGAGAGACCATGAATCCGTGCTTCGAAACAGCCACACGTCTGTCGCGTGCCATCCGGGCGGGACGTCTCAGCTCGGTCGAGGCGACCAGGGCGCATCTCGAACGTATCGCGAAGCTCAACGATTCCCTGAACGCCCTCGTGGTGGTCGATGGCGATCGCGCCCTGAAAGCGGCCCGGCTGGCCGACCGCGCGCGCGGCAAGCGCAAGGCGTCGGAGCTCGGCGCCCTGCATGGCGTGCCGATCACCATAAAGGAGGCCTTCGATGTGATTGCCTCCTGCCCCGGTGCGAGACGTTTCTCGACGACTTCGACGCCTGGCTGATGCCGGTGATGCCCGACGCCGCCTTCATCCGTCAGAGCCAGAACGAACCGCTTCGCATCGACGGAGTCGAGCATCCCTATTTCTTCGCCGGCACGTCCTACAACTTTCTCGCCAACCTGACCGGCCAGCCGTCGGTCGTGCTGCCTTGCGGCTTCTCGCGCGACGGCCTGCCGATCGGCCTGCAGCTCATCGGCCGCAAGTGGCGCGACATCGAGCTGCTGTGCGTCGCCCGGGCGATCGAGAAGCTGCTGCCGCCGTGCCCCGTGCCGCCGGCTTGCGCGTAGCGCCGGACGCCTCGCGATCCTGACGGGCGCCCTTCCGACGATCGGCCGCCACGCGGCGAGGTTGCAGCGCCCGCAGGCGGCGAAGGCTGCCCGTTCTGCGGCATGCGGACGAAAGAGGCTCACCGCCATCGCAGCACCGAGCGCTCGACCATGCCGAGGCCCCACGAGATCAGCAGGCCCAGGATCGACAGCATGACGACGCCCGCCAGCAGCTGGTCGGTCTGCATCAGGTTGCCCGCCGTCAGCACGAAGGCGCCGATGCCGTGCTGCGCGCCGATCATCTCGGCGGCGACGACCAGGAGCAGGGCGACCGAGGCGGAGATGCGGAAGCCGGCCAGGATGCCGGGCATGGCGCCGGGCAGCAGGATCTTCGCGACGATGTCGGTTCCCGGAAGCCCGAAGCTCTGGCCCATGCGGATCAGGTTGCGCGGCACCGAATCGCAGGCGCTGTAGGCGGAGATCACGGTCGGGAAGAAGACGCCGAGCGCGATCGTGGCGACCTTCGACGGCTCGCCGATGCCGAACCACAGGATGAGGAGCGGCAGCAGGGCGATCTTCGGGATGGGGAAGAGGGCCGACACGATCGGCAGCCCGCCGGCGCGTGCCGCCGAGAAGATTCCCATGGCGAGGCCGACGGCGAGACCGGCGCCGGTGCCGATGATCCAGCCCGGCACGATGCGCTTCAGCGACGCCGTCACGTGTTCCATCAGCGTGCCGTCGAGCCATAGCTCCCCGAGAGCGCGCACGACGGTCAGCGGGCTGGGCATGAACAGCGCCGGCAGAAGCTCGGCGCTCGACGCTGCCTGCCAGGCGGCGATGACGACCAGGAACACGATCCATGGCAGCACGCGACGCGGAGTCGGGTTGAAGCCGCCGCCGCGGAACGGGACGGGCCGGCGCTCGGGAAGGGGCCCCCGCGACGCCATCTAGCGCGGCCGCTCGAAATAGCTGAGGCCGCCACCGGTTGCGCCGAGCAGCGGCCTCAGCGCGAGATCGTCACCCGCGAGCCCGGGCGACTTTTCCTGCGACAGGATCAGCATGGCCCTGCCAGGATCGAAGAAGGCTCCCCGGATGAGGTAGGGCGGGCTGGTCCTGTAGGGGCCGGCCAGGACCCGGCCGCTCCAATCCAGCTGGCGGACCGAGATCAGGTCGCCTTCCACGACCATGAAGCTCTCGCCGTCCTCGGCGACGGCGATGTCTCCCACGCCGCCGAACTCCGAGGCCTTGACCGACTCGCCCTGAAGCGAGCCGTCGCGCGAAAGGCGCACGACCCTGCCATCGGCCAGCCCGAACGCGAAGCCCTGCGGAAGCGGCACCACGACCCGCGGCTCGCCGGGCAACGCGACCGGCCGGACGGCACCAGCCGCTGGCCGTGCGAACCACGCCGTCGCCCTCTCGTCGACGACCACGATGGTGTCGCCCTCCGGCGAGACGGCGAGCCCGGCCGGCGGACCGGGTTTCCTTCCGTCGGCCTCCAGCTGGAGCGTGGCGGTCTCGCCGCCGTCGCGTGACCATGTCCGCAGGGTATTGTCGGGGCCGGCGGCGACGATCCGGCTGCCATTGCCGGCGATCGCCACGAACTGATGCCCGTAGTCGTTGCCGGGGATGGCGGCCCGCCAGGCCCTGGCTGTCGGGCGGAGCAGGGTGGCGATCTCGCTGCCATCGAAGGCCACGACGACGGTGCCGTCGGCCGATATGGCCAATTGACCGCTGGCGCCGAGAAGGCCGGACTGGACGCGGCGAACGAACTCGCCCTGCCTGGTGTAGAGGTCGATCCAGCCGCCTCGTCTGGCGGCGACGATCGCTTCGTTCTCGGCACCGGCCGCCGCGGCGTCGAAGGCGTAGTTCAGGAATCCGGACGGCGCGATCAACTGCCTGCCGTCGCTCGACAACAGGGCGAGACGATCGCCGTCGAGGGAGAGGACCTGACGCCCTCCCGACAGCGCCGCGAAGCGCGCCACGTTGATCTCGGGCCCCCCGAAAGGCGCGGTGGCGAGATCGGCCATGCGCACCACGATCGGCGCCGTCATGCCGGACACGATCGCGGCGTCGCCGCCGTCGATGTACTGGACCGCCGTCCCCGGGAAATCGTCGGCAGGGCTCAGGCGGCGCCCGGTCAACGCGTCGAAGATCCTGGTGAACATCGGCCCGCCGCCCCAGCTCACCGCGAAGCGATCGCCGCGCGGCGACCAGAGCAGGCGGAAGAGCCCGCTGCTGCTGCGGTCGATCGGCTCCAGGCCGCCGTCGACGCTCTTGAGATCGAGGACACGCTCGATCGCGCCGTCCGGTGCCCGAAGCACCGCGACCCAATTCTCGGTCATCGTCACGAGGCCGCCATCGGGGCGGAAGGCGTAGGCGAATGCCCTGTCGGGCGAGACGCCGAAGGTGGCGTGCGGCCGCAAGCGCAAGGTCGGCCCGGTGCGCTCGACGGCGAGCAGGCCGATCCAGCCGCGCTCGCTGGTGGCGGCAATCCACTTGCCGTCGGGCGACACGGCAAGCTCTGCCACGGCGCCGATCGGGCTCGCGACGGGCTCGCCCATCGGCCTGCCGGCCGCGTCGAGCAGGAACAGCTGCGGTGCCTGATCGACACCGCTGCCGGTCATGCCGGCATAGGCGACGAAGGCTCCCCCGGGCGCCACCGCAAACGTCTCGATGCCGGGCGGGCCGAACGGCGCGAACGCGACCTTGCCCGCGGCCTGGTCGAACTGGACACGCAGCAGCTGGCGCTCGAGGTGATCGGCGAAGACGGCAATGCAATTGTCGCGGGCTGCCACGGCGATGGACTGCGCCGCAGCGCCTGCCGCGATCATCAGGGCAGCGAGCAGGGAGGG
>JALHMO010000142.1 GCA_022844015.1 Reyranella sp.
CTGCGATGGACGGCTTGTCGGGGAGCGCCAGCAGCGCGCCGACGGGCGGAGGCGCCGCTGCGGCCGGCAGCGCGACGGGCGCCGGCGCCGCGAGCTTCCAGGCCGCCGGGTCCCACGTCACCTCGAACGCCTGTACTTGCCGCTCGATGTTCTTGAGAGCAAGTCGCCCGAGATCGTCGAAACCGGCCATCAGCCGGCCCGCGACGGCATTGTGCACGTCGCCGGACACGACGATTCCACCGGCGGGCGCCCCGGCTTCGAGCCGGGCGGCGACGTTCACGCCGTCACCGTAGAGGTCATCCCCATCGACGATCAGGTCGCCTAGGTGCAGGCCGATGCGGAACACGATCGCCGTGTCCTCGGGCTGGTCCCGGTTGGCTTCCGCCATGGCCTGCTGGAACTCGATGGCCGCCCCGAGAGCGTCGACGGCGCTCGCGAACTCGACCAAGGCGCCGTCGCCCGTCAGCTTGACCAGCCGACCGCCATGGCGGACCAGCGCCGGCTCCAGCCGCTGCTCGCGATGACTGCGAAGGCGCGCGAGCGTGCCACTCTCGTCCCGGCCCATCAGGCGGGAGTAACCGACCACATCGGCCGCGAGGATCGCCGCCAGTCTGCGCTGCTCACGGGCCAGTGGATTTTCCCTGCCTTCCGGTTGCCGATCGTAGGAGGCCTCGACCGGCGAAGCAATCCGGCAGGCGAGCACAGATGCGTCGACCCCGATGGCGCGACAGCTGGCATCTCGTGACCCTGATGGCAGGCCATGCCGATGCGCTACGTGCCTCGCGCCACGCGCCTTGCCGTCAGCTCGGGAGCCGCGAGGGAGCGCCCGTCGAACAGCAGCTCGCGATAGCCGCCCGCCGCGACATCGCCGGTGCGTTGGCGATACTCGACGGCGCCGCCGTAGTAACCCAGCACGCGGCGGACCTGGCGGCCCTCGACGTTGCGGTTGACGCCGGTCTGCCAGGAGTTGACCTCGCTGAACAGCAGGCCTTCGACGGCCTGCTCGACCTCGCTCACCCAGCGGTCGACCTCCTCGCGCCGCGTCTCGACGCGGCGAAGGCCGTTCTTCTGCATGTGGGCGACGAGGCCGGTCAGCCAGTCGACGATCTCCTCGATGTTGCGGGGGATGTTGCCGCGCGCGGTGTGCGGGCCCAGCACCATCAGGAGATTGGGGAAGCCGTCGACCAGCATGCCGAGGAAGGTTCGCGGCATGCCCATCCAGTCGTCCCTGAGGCGCCGCCCGCCGGGCCCCCTGATGTCGATACGGTCGTACGGGCCGGTGACGCCGTCGAAGCCGGTGGCGTAGATCAGCACGTCGAAGGCGAAATCCTCGGCGCTGGTGCGCACGCCCTCGGGCGTGATGCGCTCGATCGGCGTCTCGTTGATGTCGACCAGCCGCACGTTGGCGCGGTTGTAGACCTCGTAGTAGCCCGACTCGAGCGGCAGGCGGCGCGTGCCGAAGCCGTGGTCCCTGGGGATCAGCTTGTCGGCCACCGCCGGGTCCTTGACGCGCTCGCGGATCTTCCGGGCGACGAACTCGCTCGCCAGCGCATTGGCCTTCCTGTCGACCAGCACGTCGGCGAAGTTGCCGACCCAGATGCCGAAGCCCGGCTCGGCATAGAGCTTCTCCCAGAATGCCTCGCGTTCCTCGGACGAAACCTCGAGCGCCTTGCGCGGGTCGGTCTGGTGGATGAAGCAGGTGCTGGTCTGGCGGCAGCGCTCGAAGATCTCGGGGTACGACGCCTTGATCCTCGCCTGCTCATCGGCGGTGATGCGCCGGTTGTGCAGCGGCGCGGCCCAGTTGGGCGTGCGCTGGAACACGGTGAGCGAGCCGACCTCGGCGGCGATGGTCTGGATCACCTGGATGGCGGTGGCACCTGTGCCGATGATACCGACGCGCTTGCCGGCAAGCGACACGCCCTCGCGCGGCCAGCGGGCGGTGTGGAAGGCCTGGCCCGCGAAATCGTCGCGCCCCGGGATGACGGGCAAGGTGTAGGCCGAGAGCGGGCCGAGCGCGGTGATCAGCAGGCGGGCGCTCGCCCGCTCGCCGTTCTCCAGCGTGATCGTCCAGCGGTCCGCCGCGTCGTCGAAGTGCGCAGCGACGACACGACTGTTGAACCGGATGTCGCGGCGCAGGTCGAACTTGTCGGCGACGAAACTCAGGTAGCGCAAGGTGTCGGGCTGGGCGGCGAAATGCTCCGGCCATTCCCATTCCTGCAGCAGCTCCTCGGAGAAGGAGTAGCCGTAGGACCAGCTTTCCGAATCGAAGCGCGCGCCAGGATAGCGGTTCCAGTACCACGTGCCGCCGACGTCCGAGCCGGCCTCGAGCACGCGCACGCGCAATCCGAGCGCGCGCAGGCGGTGGAGCTGATAGAGCCCGGCCACGCCCGCGCCGACGACGATGACGTCGAACGGGCCGTTCACGGCGGCAGCTTGCGGGATGGCTTCGGTCGATGGAGTCTCCATGGCCGGGAGGATACGCCGGATCGTGGCAAATCCCAGCGGGTATCGAGCGCGCGATGCGGAACGGGCAGGACGTGCATCATGTCGAGCATCCGTGTCGATCCACGTTCATCTCTGGCCATTTGTCCTCGTCGAAGCACGAGCAGCGTATGCACGGAGCGCAATAGTCGACTCCGAGCTGGGGACTCTCCTCGTGCGATTGAGGCCGAGCGCTTATCGGTATAGATTGAGCCATCGACACATCGGGCCACAGCGAGTGGCTCAGCCGGCAAGGAGCATGGCAAGCTATCAGGTGCATGCGCACCTGAACCTCATCGTGAGGGCCGCCTCGAGGGAGCTTGTCATTTCGATGTAGGACGCGCGGGGCCGCGCGACGTATTTCCGGGAGAGGTGCTGCATGCCGCTGCGTCATCCGATCGTCTTCCTCGTCGACGTCGACAACACGCTGCTCGACAACGACGCGATCCAGCAGGATCTCAAGGATCACATCGAGCAGACGTACGGCGCCGCAGCGCGCGAGCGGTACTGGCGCATCCTCGTGGACCTGTTCGCCGAGCTCGGCTATCGCGACTACATCGGCGCCCTGCAGCGCTATCGGGTGGAGCATCCGATGGAGATCGAGCTGCTCGCGATGTCGCACTTCCTGATCGATTATCCTTTCGCGGATCGGCTGTACGCCGGGTCGCTCGACGTGCTGGCGCACCTGCGGCGTCACGGCCCGACGGTTCTGCTTTCGGACGGCGACGTCGTGTTCCAGCCGCGCAAGGTCGAGCGCGCGGGCCTCGCGTCGGCAGTCGATGGCCAGGTGCTGATCTACATTCACAAGGAGGAAGCGCTGTTCGACGTCGAGCGCCGCTTTCCGGCGCAGCACTACGTGCTGGTCGACGACAAGCTGCGCATCCTGTCGGCCGTGAAGGACATCTGGAAGGATCGCGTGACCACCGTGTTCCCGCGCCAGGGCAGCTACGCCCATGATGCCAAGGTCCTGTCGGCGCTGCCGCCGGCCGATCTCACGATCGAGCGCATCGCCGACCTGCTCGACCACGATCCCATGCGGTTGCATCCAACGAACGCGCCGCCCACCCCCGCAAGCAAGGTGACGCAATGAACCCCACCAGGACGCTGCACGAGCTCGGCCAGAGCCTTTGGCTCGACAACATCACCCGCGAGCTGCTGAACAGCGGCACGCTCCAGCGCTACATCGACGAGCTGTCGGTGACGGGATTGACCTCGAACCCGACGATCTTCGACCAGGCGATCCGCAACAGCCCGATGTACGATCAGGATATCGCCTCGGCGGCCGACAGCCGCTCCGGCGAGATGCTGTTCTTCGATCTGGCACTGGCCGACCTGCGGCGCGCCGCCGACCTGTTCCAGCCGGTACACGAACGGACGGACGGCGTGGATGGCTTCGTATCGCTCGAGGTCTCGCCGCTCCTCGCGCACGACACCGAGAGCACGATCGAGGCGGCGATCGACCTGCACAAGCGCGGCGGCAGGCGCAACCTGTTCATCAAGATCCCGGGCACGCCCGAAGGGCTGCCGGCGATCGAGCAGGCGATCTTCGCCGGCGTGCCGGTGAACGTCACCCTGCTGTTCTCGCGCGAGCAGTACCTGGCGGCGGCCGACGCCTACCTGCGCGGCGTCGAGCGGCGCATCGCCGAAGGGCTGAACCCGGCAGTCGCCTCCGTGGCCTCGCTGTTCATCAGCCGGTGGGACGTGGCGGTGGCCGGCAAGGTGCCCGCCAGGCTCGCCAACCGGCTGGGCGTCGCCGTCGGCCAGCGCACCTTCAAAGCGTATCGAGACCTGCTCGCCTCGCCGCGCTTCCAGCGGGCGGCCAACGCCGGGGCCCGCGCCCAGCGGCTGCTGTGGGCCAGCACCGGCACCAAGGATCCCAAGGCATCCGACATCCTCTACGTCAAGGCGCTGGCCTCGCCCTTGACGGTCAACACCATGCCCGAGGGTACGTTGAAGGCGTTCGGCGACCACGGCGAGGTCGGCGAGCCGATCGCTGCCGATGGCCGTGCCGGCGAGGCCGTGCTGGCGCGCTTCGCCAAGGCCGGCATCGACATCGACGCGCTGGCGAAGCAACTGCAGGACGAGGGCGCGGCGTCGTTCGTGAAGTCGTGGAACGACCTGATGGAGCGCATCGAATCCAAGCGCGGCGCCATGCGCAAGGCGAGCTGACCATGGCGCTGCTTGCCGACGTCCAGCCTCCGCCCCCCAAGTCGCCAAGGAACAAGTCAGCAAGGAACAATCGATGAAGGTCCGTACCCTGCGCAGGCGCCCGGCCTGGCCGGCGCTCACCAAGCACCAGAAGGAGATCGCGAAGCTGACGCTGCGCCAGCTGTTCGATCAGGACCCGCAGCGCGGCGAGCGCCTCGCCGTCGAGGCGGCGGGCGTCTATCTCGACTATTCCAAGAACCGGGTGACCGACGAGACGCTGCGGCTGCTGTTGCAGCTCGCCGAGCAGTCCGGCCTGCGCGAGAGCATCGACGCCATGTTCCGCGGCGACAAGATCAACGTCTCCGAGAAGCGTTCGGTGCTGCACGTCGCCCTGCGCGCGCCGCGCGACGCCACCATCCTGCACGACGGCCACGACGTCGTGCCCGAGGTGCATGCCGTGCTGGACAGGATGGCCGGGTTCGCCGATCGCGTGCGCAGCGGTGCCTGGCAGGGTCATACCGGCAAGCCGATCCGCAACGTGATCAATATCGGCATCGGCGGCTCGGATCTGGGGCCGGTGATGGCCTACGAGGCGCTGCGCCACTACAGCCGGCGCGACATGCGCTTCCGCTTCGTGTCCAACGTCGACGGCACGGATTTCGCCGAGGCGGTGCACGGGCTCGACCCGGCGGAAACGCTGTTCATCGTCTCGTCCAAGACCTTCACGACGCTCGAGACCATGACCAACGCGCACACCGCGCGGGACTGGCTGCTGGCCGGCCTCGGCGGCGAGCAGGCGGCGACGGCCAGGCACTTCGTCGCCGTCTCGACCAACGCGCAGGAGGTCGCGAGGTTCGGCATCGACACGGCCAACATGTTCGGCTTCTGGGACTGGGTCGGCGGGCGCTACTCGATGGACTCGGCAATCGGGCTCTCGACCATGATCGCGGTCGGGCCGGAGAATTTCCGCGCCATGCTGGCCGGCTTCCACGAGATGGACCAGCACTTCCGCACGGCCCCGTTCGCGCGCAACCTGCCCGTGCTGATGGGCCTGCTCGCGGTCTGGTACAACGATTTCTTCGGGGCCCAGACCGTGGCGGTGCTGCCCTACGAGCAGTACCTCAAGCGCTTTCCCGCCTATCTCCAGCAGCTCACCATGGAGAGCAACGGCAAGCACGTGACGCGCGACGGAAGGCTGGTCGACTACGACACCGGGCCGATCTACTGGGGCGAGCCCGGCACCAATGGCCAGCATTCCTTCTACCAGCTGATCCACCAGGGCACGCGACTGATCCCTTGTGACTTCATCGCCTTCGCCCGCGCGCTCAATCCGCTGGGCCGTCACCACGACACGCTGCTGTCCAACGTGTTCGCCCAGACCGAGGCGCTGGCGTTCGGCAAGACCGAGGACCAGGTCAAGGCCGAGGGCACGCCGGACTGGCTGGTGCCGCACCGGCTGTTCGACGGCAACCGGCCGTCGAACACCATCCTGCTCGACCAGCTCACGCCGGCGACGCTGGGCAAGCTGGTGGCGCTCTACGAGCACAGCGTTTTCACCCAGGGCACGATCTGGCAGATCGATTCCTTCGACCAGTGGGGCGTCGAGCTCGGCAAGGCGCTCGCCCAGAAGATCATCCCCGAGCTCGAGGCCCCGTCCGAGCCCGCGCTGTCGCACGACAGCTCGACCAACGCGCTGATCCGGCGCTACCGCAAGCTGAAGGGCGCAAGCTGATGCCGCGCGGTCGGGATCGGGCGGATCGCGGCACGCCATCCGGAATTCGTTGAACCTTTCGAAGGGGCTCGGGCCATGCAACTGGGAATGATCGGCCTCGGCCGGATGGGCGCCAACATGGTGCGCCGCCTCCTGAAAGGCGGCCACGAATGCGTGGTCTTCGACAGGTCGGCCAAGGTCGTCGCCGAGCTCGTCGAGGAGAAGGCCGTCGGCGCCGGCTCCCTGTCGGATTTCGTCGAGACACTCCGCGCCCCGCGCGCCGTCTGGCTCATGGTGCCGGCCGCGGCGGTCGACCAGACGATCGCCGACCTGGTGCCGCTGCTCGAGCGCGGCGACATCGTGATCGACGGCGGCAACTCCTACTATGTCGACGACATCCGGCGGGCGACGTCGCTGGCGCAGAAGGGCTTGCACTACGTCGATGTCGGCACCAGCGGCGGCGTGTGGGGTCTCGAACGCGGCTACTGCATGATGGTCGGCGGGGAGCCCGATGTCGTGAAGCGGCTGGCGCCGCTCTTCATGACCCTGGCGCCGGGCCGCGGCGACATCGCGCGCACGCCGGGCCGCGAGACGGCGGGCGGCACCGCCGAGGAGGGCTGGCTGCACTGCGGTCCCTACGGCGCCGGCCATTTCGTGAAGATGGTGCACAACGGCATCGAGTACGGCGTCATGGCCGCCTACGCCGAGGGCATGGCGGTCCTGAAGGCCGCCAACGTCGGCAAGAGGACGCACGAGGTCGATGCCGAGACGACGCCGCTGCGCGATCCCGAGCACTACCAGTACGACCTAAACCTGCCGGACATCGCCGAGGTCTGGCGGCGCGGCAGCGTGATCGCCTCGTGGCTTCTCGACCTGCAGGCCGCGGCCCTGATCAAGGATCCCGAGCTGGCGCACTTCGCCGGCCGCGTCTCGGATTCCGGCGAGGGCCGCTGGACAATCAAGGCGGCGATCGACGAGGGCGTGCCGGCATACGTGCTCTCCTCGGCGCTCTACGAGCGCTTCAGCTCACGCGGTGCGGCCGACTTCGCCGACAAGCTGCTGTCGGCCATGCGCTACGAGTTCGGTGGGCATATCGAGAAGCAGGCTGGAAGCTGAGGCGGGGCGTGGCATGACACAGGAAGAACGCGACCAGCTGGCGATCGACACCATTCGCACCCTTTCCATCGACGCCGTGCAGCAGGCGAAGTCCGGCCATCCCGGCACGCCGATGGCCCTGGCGCCGCTGGTCTACACGCTGTGGAACCGGGTCCTCCGCTTCGATCCAAGGGATCCGATCTGGCCCAACCGCGACCGCTTCGTGCTGTCGAACGGCCACGCCTCGATGCTGTTGTGGTCGCTGCTGTTCCTGACGCGCACCCAGGCGGTGAACGCCGACTACGAGCGGCTGGGCAAGCCTTCGGTCACGCTCGACGACATCCGCCGCTTCCGCCAGCTCGGCAGCAAGGCACCGGGCCATCCCGAGTATCACTGGGTGTCGGGCGTGGAGACGACCACCGGCCCGCTCGGCCAGGGCATCGCCACCAGCGTCGGCATGGCGATCGCGCGCAAGTGGCTGGCCAGCCGCTACAACCGGCCAGACTTCGCGCTGTTCGACTACGACGTCTACGCGGTGTGCGGCGACGGCTGCCTGATGGAGGGCGTGGGCTCGGAGGCCGCCTCGCTCGCCGGCCACCTGCAGCTCGACGATCTCTGCTGGATCTACGACAACAACCGCATCACCATCGAAGGCAAGACCAGCATCACCTTCACCGAGGACGTCGCGGCGCGCTTCCAGGCCTATCGCTGGAACGTCCTGCGCGTGGGCGACGCCAACGACCTGCAGCGTATCGAGGATGCGCTGGATATTTTCCGCAGGACCACCGGCCGGCCGACCCTGATCATCCTCGACAGCCACATCGGCTACGGCTCGCCGCACAAGATCGACACCGCTGCCGCGCATGGCGAGCCGCTGGGCGACGACGAGGTCAAGCTCGCCAAGCGCGCCTACGGCTGGCCGGAGGACGCGAGATTCCTGGTGCCCGACGGGGTCATGGAGACGTTCGACGCCGGGATCGGCGCGCGCGGCGCCGCGACACGGCAAGGCTGGGAGGCGCTGTTCGAGGCCTATCGCAAGCAGTTCCCCGAGCTCGCCGCCGAGATCGAGCAGATGCAGCGGCGCGAGCTGCCCGACGGCTGGGACCGCGACCTGCCGAGCTTCGAGGCCGACGCCAAGGGCGTGGCGGGACGCGACGCTTCGGGCGAGATGCTGAACCGGCTGGCCCACAACATTCCCTGGCTGATCGGCGGCTCGGCCGACCTCGGGCCTTCCAACAAGACGACCCTGAAGTTCGCCGGAGCCGGCGACTTCGAGCCGAGGAGCTTCGGCGGTCGCAACCTGCATTTCGGCATTCGCGAGCATGCGATGGCCGCCATCGTGAACGGCCTGTCGCTCTCCAAGCTGCGCGCCTTCGGCAGCACCTTCTTCATCTTCAGCGACTACGCCCGGCCGGCCATCCGGCTGTCCGCGCTGATGGAGCTGCCGACGATCTTCGTCTTCACCCACGATGCCATGGGCGACGGCGAGGACGGGCCGACGCATCAGCCGGTAGAGCAGCTGGTCTCGCTGCGCGCCGTTCCCGGGCTGGTCGTGCTGCGGCCGGCCGACGCCAACGAGGTCGTCGAGGCCTACCGCCACGTCATGCAGCTGCGCCACCAGCCGGCGGTGCTGGCGCTGTCGCGTCAGGCGCTGCCCACCTTCGATCGCACAAAATACGCGCCGGCCGCCGGCGTCGCGCGCGGGGCATACGTGATGGCCGACCCGGCTGACGGTGCCCCGGAGATCATCCTCATCGCGTCGGGCAGCGAGGTGGCGCTGATCGTGGCGGCGCACGAGGCGCTCTCGGCCGGCGGCGTGCGCTCCCGAATCGTCTCCATGCCCTCGTGGGACATCTTCGAGGACCAGCCGCAGGCCTATCGCGACGCAGTGCTGCCGCCCGCCGTGAAGCGGCGCCTCGCCGTCGAGCAGGGATCGACCCTCGGCTGGGAGCGCTATGTCGGCGACCAGGGCCGGGTAATCGGCATGAAGGCATTCGGTGCGTCGGCGCCGCTCAAGGAACTGCAGCGCAAGTACGGCTTCGAGCCGGAAAGGGTGGTGACGGCCGCGCTGGAGATGCTCGGGCGCCGGTGACGCCGGCGAGACGGTGGCGTTGGCGCAACGACGGGAGGAACGAGGACCATGGCAGCCAGGCAGGACAATCCCGCCCCCGCCCGGGGCAATTCGCGAGCCGCCCGGGCGCCGGCGGCGCCGCCCTGTGCCATGGTCATCTTCGGTGCCGCGGGCGATCTCACCAAGCGCCTCGTCGTGCCGGCGCTCTACAATCTGGTCTCCGCCCAGCGCCTGCCGGCGGGCTTCCAGCTGGTCGGCGTCGATCGCGCCGCCAAGACCGCCGAGCAGTGGCAGAAGGACCTGGGCGACGCCATGCAGGGCTTCGCCGCCAAGGGCGGCGGCGAGTTCAACGCCGACCATATCGACGCCAGGGCCTGGCAGTGGCTGACCAGCCGCATGACCTATCTGCAGGGTGACCTGACCAACCCCGACATCTATGAGCGGATCGGCCAGCATCTGGCCGGGCTCGAGAAGAGCGCCGGCACGGGCGGCAATCACCTCTTCTATCTCGCCGTCGCAGATCGCTTCTTCGGGCCCGTGGTCGCGGCCCTGGGGGCCGCAGGCCTGGTGACCGAGACGGACGACAAGTGGCGGCGCGTCGTCATCGAGAAGCCGTTCGGGCACGACCTCGCCTCCGCCAAGGCGCTCAACGCCGCCATCCTGAAGACGCTGGACGAGCGCCAGATCTACCGGATGGACCATTTTCTCGGCAAGGAGACGGTCCAGAACATCATGGCCCTGCGTTTCGCCAACGGCCTGTTCGAGCCGCTATGGAACCGCCAGCATATCGACCACGTCCAGATAACCGCGGCCGAGACGGTGGGCGTCGAGCACCGCGGCAGGTTCTACGAGATCACTGGCGCGATGCGCGACATGGTGCCCAACCACATCTTCCAGCTCCTGGCGATGACCGCCATGGAGCCGCCGATCTCCTTCGACGCCGACGCCGTGCGCGACAAGAAGGCCGAGGTCATCGAAGCCATCCGGCCCGTCACCCCGCAACGGACGCTGCGCGATGCCGTACGCGGCCAGTACGATGCGGGCACCGTCCTGGGACAGCCAGTCCGCGCCTATCGGCAGGAGCCCGACGTCGCGCCGGGCTCGACCACCGAGACCTTCATCGCCTGGAGGCTCCAGATCGACAACTGGCGGTGGGCCGGCGTGCCCTTCTACCTGCGCACCGGCAAGTACCTGAAGCAGCGATGGACCGAGATCGCCATCCGCTTCCATCAGGCGCCCTTCACGCTGTTTCGCGGCACCAATGTCGAACGCATGAATCCCAACTGGATGATCCTGCGCATCCAGCCCGACGAGGGCATCGCCCTCGAGTTCGCCGCCAAGCGCCCCGGGCCCACGGTGACGCTGGACAACGTGCGCATGGACTTCGGCTACAAGAGCTATTTCGATATGGCACCCAACACCGGATACGAGACCTTGCTCTACGACTGCATGATGGGCGACGCGACCCTGTTCCAGCGGGCCGACAACATAGAGGCGGGCTGGGCGGCGGTGCAGCCGATCCTCGATGCTTGGGCCAATCGCCCGCCCGGCGAGTTTCCGAACTATGCCGCCGGCAGCAGCGGCCCGGCCGCCGCGGATGAGCTGCTCGCCCGGGACGGGCGCGCCTGGCGTCTGCTCGACTGACGCGGAAGGAGAGTGCGATGGTCGACAGAAAGAAGATTTCCCTCGTGCTGGCGGACGTCGACGGCACCCTGGTCACCGAGAAGAAGGTGCTGACCGATCGCTCCCGGGAGGCGGTGCGACAGCTGCGCGAAGCCGGCATCCGTTTTGCCCTCACCAGCGGCCGGCCGCCGCTCGGCATGGCGATGCTGCTGGATGCGCTGCGCCTCGACACGCCGATCGCGGGGTTCAACGGCGGCCTGTTCATCGCGCCGGACAGCACCATCCTGGAGCAGAAGACGGTGCCGGAGGACGTCGCCGCCCGATCGATCGAGCTGATCCGCGGCCATGGCCTCGATGCCTGGGTCTATCGCGGCAACGACTGGCTGATCACCAACGCCGACGCGCCGCACGTCATCCGCGAGGCGTGGACCGTCAAGCTCGCGCCCAAGGTCGTGGCGGACATCAGCGCCGACCTGCAGGGCGTCGCCAAGGTGGTCGGTGTCAGCGACGATCTCGAGCGTGTCCAGCGCTGCGAGGCCGACGCTCGCGCCGCCTTCGGATCGCGCGCGACGGCAAACCGCTCGCAGCCCTACTATCTCGATGTCACCAACAAGGACGCCAACAAGGGCGCGGTGGTGGACTACCTGTCGCGCTATCTGGCGCTGCCCGCAGCCGAGATCGCCACGATCGGCGACCAGCCGACCGACGTGCCGATGTTCAAGCGCTCCGGCTTCAGCATCGCCATGGGCAACGCCCCGCCGGAGGTCAAGGCGCAGGCCGCGGCGGTGACCGATTCCTGCAACGACGAGGGCTTCGCCAAGGCGATGGAACGATTCATCCTCGGCTCGGCGACATGAGGTGGCGCGCATGACCACGAAGGATCCTCGCGTCGAGACCCTGCCCGATCCCGCCGCGCTGGCGGCGCGGGCGGCAGAATGGTTGATCTCGGCCGCCCTCGCCTCGACAGGGCCGTTTCGCGTCTCGCTGTCCGGCGGATCGACGCCGAAGGCGCTCTATGCGCTGCTCGCCTCGCCCCAGCTGCGCGACCGCTTCCCGTGGGATCGCGTCTTCTGGTACTGGGGCGACGAACGCTTCGTGCCGCACGATCATCCGGAGAGCAACTACCGCATGGTTCACGAGGCCATGCTGTCCAAGGTGCCCGTGCCGGCGGCCAACATTCGTGCCGTTCCGACCGACGGCACGCCCGACGACGCCGCGGCGCGCTACGAACGGATCCTGCAGGCCGACTACGGGGCCGCGACGCTCGATGCCACGCGACCGTTGTTCGACGTCACCCTGCTCGGCCTCGGCGCCGATGGCCACACCGCTTCCCTGCTGCCCGGCGAGGCGGTGCTGTCCGAACGTCGCCGCTGGGTCGCCGCGGTGGCGCACGGCCGCCCGGAAGTGCGCATCACCATGACCTATCCGGTGATCGAAAGCAGCCGGCAGGCGGCGTTCCTGGTGGCCGGCCGGGAAAAGGCCGCGATGGTCGGCGCGATCCGCTCGGGCGGCAGCGCTGTGCCGGCGGCGCAGGTCAGGCCGGTCGGCGAGCTCGTCTGGTTCATCGACCACGCGGCCGCGGGAGCGGGCTGATGCCCGGCGCCGTGTTCGTCGCGCCGTCGGTCCTGCCCGCCGACAGGGCCGCCATCGCCGTGGTCCGCGGCGGCGTCGGGTCGGAGGCGACCGGTCGATGACGGCGAACGCATCTTCTTCGCGCGGCGAGCGGGACGCCCTGAAGCGCGCGGCCGCCGAGGCGGCCGTGCAGCTCGTGCAGGACGACATGATCGTCGGCCTCGGCACCGGCTCCACCGCGGCCTTCGCCGTCGAGGCGCTTGCCCGGCGTCATCGGCAGGGCCTGCGTTTCGTCGCTGTCCCGACCTCGGAGCGCACGGCCGCGCAGGCGGCAGCGGCTGGAATCCCGCTCGCCACGTTCGCCGAGCATCGCCGCATCGACCTCACCATCGACGGCGCCGACGAGGTCGAGCGCGAAACGCTCAACCTCATCAAGGGATTGGGTGGCGCGCTGCTGCGGGAGAAGATCGTCGCGGCGGCCAGCCATCGCCTCGCCATCATCGTCGACGGCGGCAAGCTGGTCGATCGGCTCGGCACGCAGGCGCCGGTTCCCGTGGAGGTCGCGGCCTTCGGGCTGGAGCCGACGCAGGCTGCGCTCGAAGGGTTGGGCGCGAGCGTGCAGCTCCGACGCTCGCCTGCCGGAGAGCCGTTCGTCACCGACGGCGGCAATCGAATCCTCGATTGTCGCTTTGGCCTCATTGCCCGCCCGGCGGCCCTGGAGGAGCGCATCGGCCGCGTCGTCGGGGTCTTCGAAAGCGGGCTGTTCACCAATCGCGCCGACATGGTCTTCGCGGCCGATACCGGCGGCGTGCGCCGCCTCGACAGCGCGCGGGTTCATCGCGGCCGCCCGCCGATCCTGGTGCTGATGGGCGTGTCGGGATCGGGCAAGTCGACCGTGGCGCGCGAGCTTGCCGCGCGGCTGGGCTGGACCTTCGAGGAGGGCGATTCGCTGCATCCGGAGTCGAACGTCGCCAAGATGCATGCCGGCGTGCCCCTCACCGACGAGGATCGCCAACCCTGGCTCGAGGCGGTCGCGGCGTGGATCGACGATCAGCGGGCCCGCAGGCAGCCTGGCATCGTCACCTGCTCGGCGCTCAAGCGATCGTACCGGCGCATTGTCGTCGGCGACCGGCAGGAAGCGCGGCTGGTATATCTTCAAGGCGGTCGCGACCTGATCGCCGGGCGCCTGGCCAATCGGAAAGGCCATTTCATGCCGGCGGCCCTGCTGCAAAGCCAGTTCGACACGCTCGAGGAGCCGGCTCCCGACGAGGATCCGCTGACCGTCGATATTGGCCCGCCGGCGGATCGGGTCGCCGCGGAGATCATCCGCCTGCTCGCCGCGTCGGGAGCAGCTCAGGTGAATTCCCCGAGCCGCTCCAGGTAGATGATCCGCGACGCCGCCTCGATCAGCGCCAGGTGCGAGAAGGCCTGCGGGAAATTGCCGAGATGGTGGCCGGTCGCCACGTCGAACTCCTCGGCATAGAGCCCCAGTGAAGAGCCGGCGCGCATCAGGCGCTCCATGAGGTCGTGCGCCCGGTGCATCTCGCCGATGATGGTGAGCGCGGAGACCATCCAGAACGAGCAGATCAGGAACGTTCCTTCCTTGCCCGTGAGGCCGTCGTCGGTCTCCTCGGTGCGATAGCGCAGGATGAGACCGTGCTCGTCGAGCCCGGCGGCGACCCCCAGCACCGACTTGCGCAGCCGCTCGTCGCTGCCCGGCAGGAAGCCCAGGATGGCCGCCAGCAGGGTCGAGGCGTCGAGCGCATCGGTTGCGTAGTGCTGGCGCAGGACGCCGTCGGCGGTGAAGCCGTGGGCCATGATGTCGGCCCTGATCTCGTCGGCCACGCCCCGCCACTTGCGCTGCAGGTCGGGCGCGCCGCGGATCTCGGCAAGTCGCGCGGCACGATCGAGCGCGACCCAGCTCATGAGCTTCGACGACACGTAGTGCTGCGGCGCACCGCGGGCTTCCCAGATGCCCTGGTCGGGCTCGCGCCACACCCGAGCCGCGCAGGCCGCCTGGGCCTGCACGACCGGCCACAGGCGCCGCGGCAGGCGCTGGCTGCGCCGCGAGTGCAGCAGGATCGAGCCCAGCACGGCGCCGAACACGTCGTTCTGGCGCTGGTTGAAGGCGCCGTTGCCGATGCGCACGGGCCGCGCGCCGGCGTAACCCGACAGGTCCTCGCGCGTCGATTCGGTGAGATCGCGCCGGCCGTCGATGCCGTACATGATCTGCAGCGCGCCGTCCTCGTTGGGCACGAGATCGGCGACGAACTCCATGAACTCGTTGGCTTCCCAGTCGAGATTGAGCCAGTGCAGCGCCTGCAGCGTGAAGGTCGAATCGCGCATCCAGCAGTACCGGTAGTCCCAGTTGCGGACGCCCCCCGGCGTCTCGGGCAGGGAGGTCGTGAGCGCCGCCACGGTGGCACCGGTCGGCATGTAGGTGAGCCCCTTGACCACCAGGGCGGAGCGTTCGATGGCGTAGCGCCAGCGATGGTCGGGGATGCGTGCGCGCGACAGCCACGAGCGCCAGAAGCGTGTCGTCGCGATCATGCGCGCGTTGGCCTCGTCGACCGTGGTGGGCGAATCGAGATTCTCGGCCCACGACAGCGCGCAGAACAGCTCCTCGCCCACGGTGAGCGTGTGGCGGGCGCGAACGCTGCCGCCCTCGATGCCGAGATGCATGCTGCTGCTCAGCCGGATCCGCAGATCGCCGGCGGCGCCCTCGGCCACCTGGTTGTTGCCGTCCGCCAGGGTCCATTCGACCGGCGTACGGCCGTAGTCGAAGACCGGCTCGCAGGCCAGCTCGATGTCGACCTGGCCGTCGATGCAGCGCACGGTGCGCACCAGCAGGTGGTCGGCGCCACTGTCGGCCGGCGGCCGGGTCGAGGGCGTGATGCGATCGGGACCCAGTCGCGGCCCCATGGTGAGGGCATCGCGCACGACCACCCATCCCGTGCCCGTGTCCCAGGTGGTGACGAGCGTGTTCGTGCCCGGCTCGTAGGTACGCACGTTCGGTACGGTCACGCCGAACGGTCCGAGCCGGAAATTGCCCGCCTGCCGGTCGAGCAGCGCGCCGAACACGCTGGGTGAATCGAAGCGCGGCAGGCATAGCCAGTCGACCGAGCCGTCCGGCGCGACCAGCGCCCCGGTGTGGCAGTTCGACAGGAACGCGTAGTCGGCGATCGCCGGGAAAGGCGACGCGGCCGCGGCGCTCTGCGGGAACGTCGGATCGGCGGCGTCGATCATGGCGCGACCCGCTGCCCGGCGCTCGCGGCGAGCAGATGCGCAGCAGGTTCGACCCCGCCGCGGAGGCGAGCGGCCTTGATCATGGCGTTCTCCCCGTGTTGTCGGTTGCGTCCCTTTGGGGGGTGGAGCATCGATAGGCTGTCACAGATTGGCAATGGTGAAGCCGCCGTCGGCCGTGATGGTGTGGCCGCTCAGGAAGCCGCTGTCGTCGCCGGCCAGGAAGCAGACGATGCGCGCGATGTCGTCGACCGTTCCCAGGCGGCCGAGCGGCGTGCGCGCGATGCGCCTGGCATCGCGCTCGACGTTGCGATTGCGCTGGGTGCCTTCCGTCGGCACGGCGCCGGGCGCCACCGCATTGACGCGAATCCCGCGGGCGCCGAGCTCGACCGCGGCGGCGCGGGTGATGCCCATGATGCCGGCCTTGATGCCGCTGTAGACGATGCTGCTCGGCTGCGAGACGATGCCGGCGACCGAGGCCAGGTTGACGATCGCGCCGCCGCGCTCGGCATGCATCGCTTCGGCCGCCGCCTGGATGCCCCAGACGACCGCCTTGAAGCCGATATCGAGCATGCGATCGAGCGTCTGCGGCGCGACGTCGGCAATCGCCTGGTAGCGCACCCAGGCGGCGTTGTTGACCATGACGTCGAGCCGGCCGGCGCGCTCGGCCAGCCCCAGCACGGCGCGGCGCATGCCCTCGCGCGACGCGACGTTCTCGACGATGCCGATCGCCGTGCCGCCGGCCTCGTCGATCTCGCGCACCACGGCTTCGACGAATTCCGGCTTGAGATCGTTCACGCCAACCGTTGCCCCGCCTTGCGCGAACCTCAGTGCCGTCGCGCGGCCGATCCCGTGTCCCGAACCGGTGATCAGCACGACCCGGCCCTCGAAATCTTGCGGCATTTGCCCTCCATCGCATTGGTTTCCGATGCAGGACGACCATGGCATCAATTCCCGAAGGGAGCACCGGGCAGCGATCGATGTCGTTCTTCGCTTTCACCCGCGGCTCCGGCGTGCGACTCTGACAGCAAAGCGTCGAGTGCCCAGTCCGGCTTACAAGAACCGCGCATCGGCCTCTCCGGCCGAGCACCACGCGGCATCGAAACAGCTTGTCGGAACGCGGAGCAACGGGGGAACGCCATGACGACCACACGAACCTGGTGGGCCGGGGTGCAGCTCGCAGGCCTTCGCGCGCTCTGCGTGCTGGCCATCTCGCTCAACAGCCTGACGACGCGCACGCGCATGTCCCACCAGAACGGCATCGTGGCGCGCGGACGCATCCGGATCGTCGATGATCTCGCGATCCCGGCCAACGATTTCTTCCAGCCAGGCCGCGAGTTTCCCTGCCGCCTGCGGCACGCGTCGATCACCCTGATGGACGATGCCGGGCTTTACGTGCGCGGTGCGTCGCTGAAATTCGCCGATGCCGATATCGACAGCCCGCTCGACCTGCTGATGAACGGCGGCGCCGCCTCGCCGTTCTGGAACATGTACACGTTCGCCCATTTCATGCTCTGCCGCATCCGCGGCGGACGCGCCCATCTGATCCCCTACTTCCAGGCCAACCCGCGCTGCTTCGCGAACGTCAACGTGGCGCTGAGGCTCCGTCCGACCTCCTTCACCCAGCTCAACTACCAATCGCAGACGCCGTTCGAGTTCCGTGCCGGCGATGGTCGCCTGCGCTACTGCAAGTTCCGGCTGCTGCCCGAGGACCGCGGACCGGAAACCGGCATTCCGGCCGAGGCGGATCTCGCCACGCCGTGGTTCCAGGAGGCGCGTCCGGGCGAGACGCTGTCGCCCAACTACCTCAAGAACGAGTATCGCGAGCGCATCCGGAGCCGCGGCGCGACCTACCATCTCGAGATGCAGCTGCACGACTGGCAGCCGGGCGATCGCCGCGAGATCGTGCTCAGCAGCCTGTACGCCTGGGAGGAGACGACGCATCCCTGGATGCCACTCGCCACCGTTCACATCGAGTCGATTCACGAGGCGGATCCCTATGGCTACAGGTGCGTGTTCCCCATCACCAACCATCCCGACTGCATCCGGCTGATCGAGCCGCTGTCGATCCACGATCCGCCATCGCTCGAGTATCTGCGCGTCGGCGGCGCCTGGGCGCATCGCGCACGGCTGCTCGGCATGCGGCTGTTCGGGCCGCCGCAGCCGGTACCCGATGTCCGCCCGCCTGCGTCGTACCCTGACGAGGCGGCGTCCCCCATCACCGCCAACGACATCTGGATGGACGCGCGCCTGCCGCAGAACGAGAGCAGAGCGCGCCGCCGCGTCCGGGCTCGCCTGCTCGAGCAGGCGCGCGGCCTCTACCAGTTCAGCCACGACGACGGATTGCCGGCCCACGTCCGGGATCTGCCGGCAGACGAGGCCTTCTCGCTCGACAAGGACCGCCGGATGGCCTGGGACGTCGCCGGAACGGTCGTCGCCCTGGGGCTCGGCGCCATCGAGAAGACATTCGACCCGTCGCGCCGCCTCGAGGCCTACGGCGATTTCTTCGACGGTTCCATCCTCGACCTGCCGTCGGTCGCCGCGCGCTACACCAGCGACGAGGAATTCGCGCGTCAGCGCCTCGATGGCGTCAACCCCTTCCTGCTGCGGCGCTGCGTGGCCATTCCGGACCACTTTCCGGTCGACCAGGCAACGGTCGCGCCGGTGCTGGCGGGCGGGCCCGACCTCGCGACGCTGCGCGACGCCGGGCGTCTCTACCTGCTCGATCTCGCGATCCTCGATGGCATAGCGGCGTCGCCGGGGCGCTTCCTGTGCGCGCCGATGTGCCTGTTCCACGTCGATCGGAATTCCCGCCTGATGCCGCTTGCCATACAGCTCGGGCAGTCGCCGGCCAGCGGCCCGATCTTCACGCCGCACGACGATCCATGGCTGTGGCGCACCGTGAAGACCCACGTCCAGTGCGCCGACGCCCAGGTGCAGGAGTGCGTCTCGCATCTGCTGCGAACCCACATGGTGATGGAGACCATCGCGGTCGCTACCCATCGCCAGCTGAGCCTCGCCCATCCGCTCCACCAGCTGCTGGTGCCGCATTTCCGGTTCACCATGGCGATCAACCATTCGGCGCGCACCACGATGCTGGCGCCCGGCGGGCCGATCGACAACTCGCTGGGCGTCGGTCGCGACGGCGCGCTGGCGCTGTGCGCCAAGGGGTGGAAAGCGTGGTCGTTCGCCCAATACGATCTGCGCGCCGATCTCGCGGCCCGCGGCGTCGACGATCGCGAACGGCTGCCCGGCTACCACTATCGCGACGACGGCCTGAAGATCTGGGACGCCGTCGCCGGGTTTGCCGGCGCGGTGCTGCGGCACTTCTACCGGAGCGACGCCGACATCGTCGCCGACAGCGAGCTGCAGGCCTGGGTGCGCGAGCTCGCCGACCCGGAGATCGGCGACTTTCGCGGCCTGGCGGATGGCACTGGCGGTCTCGCCTCGGTCGACCGGCTGGTGCAGATCGCGACCACGATGATCTTC
>JALHMO010000143.1 GCA_022844015.1 Reyranella sp.
CGGGGGTGGCGCGCGCCCAGGCGGCGGCGGTGGCGGCGGTGGCGGCCGGCCTGGTGGCGGCGGTGGGGCGCGAGGAGGTGGAGGAGGCGGAGGAGGTCGGCGATGACGAAACTGATCATGCGCGCCATTGCGGCGCTCGCCGTGTACGCGACCCTGCTGTCGGCGGTTCCCGCCCAGACGCCAGCGCCGGCTCCAACGCAGACTCAGTCGCAAGCGCCGCAGCTTCAAGGGTTCCCGACGGCGGAGGCTGCTGCCGACGCGCTCACCGAGGCAATCCGGAAGCACGACGACAAGGCCATCGCCGCCATTCTGGGGGTGGGCTGGAACGATCTGATCCCGGGCGGCGATTGGCAAGACGAGGAGTTTCGCGAACGCTACCTCAAAGCCTGGGACGAGAATCACACCATCATCCCGCAAGGTCCCGACAAGGCGCTTGTCGGCGCCGGGACCACGGGTTGGGTCTCGCCGATCCCGATCGTCAAGCAGGGCACAGAGTGGCGCTACGACGTCGAGGCGGGCCGGGTGGAAATGGAGGCCCGCCTCATCGGTCGCAACGAGCTGGCAGTGATCCAGACGATGCTGGCGATCGTCGATGCCCAGCGGGACTACGTGGCCCTCGACCCGATGAAGGTGGGTGTGCCGGTCTATGCAAGACGCCTCGTGAGCTCACCGGGCAGGATGGATGGCCTCTATTGGCCACCCAAGGCCGGTACTCCGGAGAGCCCGCTGGGTCCGCTGCTTGCCAAGGCGCAGCTGGATGACGTCGAGAAAAATGGATACTACGGCTATCGCTTCCGGCTCCTCTATCGCCAGGGTCCCGACGCGCCCGGCGGCGCCTACGACTACCTGGTCAATGGGCGCATGATGGGCGGGTTCGCCGTGATTGCCTGGCCGGTGCACTATGGCGAGACCGGTGTCATGACCTTCATGGTCAGCCACAACAGCGACGTCTACGAGCAGGATCTCGGTCCCGACACCGAGCAGCGGGTGCAGGCCATCCACGTCTTCAATCCCGACAAGGGCTGGGACAAGGCGGACATGGAGCCGGAGAAATGATCAGATCCCGACGGCGCGGTGATGAGGTCAGGCGATCGACAGGATAGATTGCAGTCGAGCAAGTAACGGGTGGCGTGCGCGTCGAAGGTTGCGCTTGAGCGCCCGAGCGTTCAGGTCGTTCGTGAACTTCTTGCGGTATCGGACCTGCCCTCGCCTGCCGAACTGATCCCGCAGCTTCTGTTCGGCGACGAGAGCGAGAATGGCTTCGACGAAATCCATCGGCTCGGCGCACAGGATCGCCGTGCTCTCGCAAGTTTCCGGCAGAGCCGAGCCCGAAGTGGCGACGATCGGCAGGCCGAAGGCCATTGCCTCGATCGCGGGGACGCAGAAGCCCTCGTGCTCGCTGCATGTCACGAAGATGTCCGCCCGTCGGTAGCAGCTCGCCAGCTCCTCGGTGGAGAGGCCCTCGCGAAAGCTGACGCGGCACCCGAGACGTCGCCGATCGACGATGTCGTCGATCATGGTGTGGTAGGGTCGAAGTCGCGGGTCGCGCTCGCCGATGATCGTCAAGTGCAGCGGAAGGTTCGTGCGCGCCAGGACCTCGGCAAAGCTGTCGAGCAGAAGGTCGACCCGCTTGTTCGGTGCGATACGGCCGACGGCCAGCAGATTGATGCAGCCCGAGGGGCCCTGGCTCCTGTCGAGGGGCGCGCACGCAAGCAGCTCGTCGACAACGTGAAAGGGCGGCACGATCCCGGTGCGCTGCCTTGGCAGGCCCGCCGTCGACAGGTCCTCGTTGCTGTACTTCGAGGCGGACAGTGCGTAGCACTGCGGCAGGGCCAGGAATTCCCTCAGCAGGCTCTCGGCTTCGTCGGCCGTCCGCTCGTGCTCCGCCGATATCCCCCTGAAGAAGTGACCGGGAGTCACATTGTGATAGCGAACAATGGTTGGACAGGGCGCATCGCGCGCAATTTCCAGCGGCTCCTGCCCGCCCGAGGCATACTGATAGATGAGCAGGTCGCCCTGGCGCAGCCAGGCTCTCGCGTCCTGGTAGGTGCCGCTTCGGATGTGCTCGTGCGCATGCGGGATAGCCGTGAAGACGACGCACTCGAAGCCGAGCCGGCCGAGAGACTTGTACATTCCGGCGACATCGTTCCCCACCGCGTCGCCCGGCAGGTTCAACTCGGGCACCAGTACGCCTACTCGAATGCGCTGCATTTCACCTTGACGAGGCGGCCTTCCGGCATACCGCGTTCCCAACTCTCCGAGGTGCCGAGAAGGGAGCTTCAGAGCAGCATCAGGACAGTTTTGAGTTGAAGTTACTGTACAACAGTAACTAGTTAATGCCCTGCATTCAAGATTGCGGTGACGGCACTGGAGCGAGGAGCCGCGCGCCGGCGACCGCTGCCCTGCTGGCACCGGAGGTCTTTCGCAGGTGCCATGCCTCCAGAATCCTGCCGAGTTGCCCGAGGAACGGGCATGGCGCGCGCGCGCGTGCTCCCCGACGCCAACGATCATTCCGCCAGTGTGCCCGACAGGCGCTCCACCGCCTCCGCATAGTCACGCATGAAGTCGTAGACGACGCTGCGCGTCGATTGCTCGGTGTTCATCAGCCCGACCGACTGGCCGACGTAGTAGGTCGCCAGCGCCTTGGCGCCCGGGTGGCCGGCCTCGGCCAGGCGATCGACCCGCGCCAGCGCGCGCTTGGAGATCAGGCCCTGCAGCGGCATGGGCAGCGGGACGGGCGCGCCATCGGCCTGCCACGCGTCGGTCCACGGCGAGCGCAGCTGGCGGGTGTACTTGCCGGTCCGGCTGCGCGAGCGCACCGTGTCGCGCGAGTTGGCGGCCAGCATCTTCTGCTTCACGGTGGGCGTGGTCTCGGCCTCCGCCGTCGTCAGCCACACCGAGCCGGTCCATGCGCCGTCGGCGCCCATCGCCATGCAGGCAGCCATCTGCCGGCCTGTCGCGATGCCGCCGGCCGCCAGGACGCGCACGTTGGGATAGGGCCGCATCGCCTCGATCACCTCGGGCACCAGGACCATGGTCGAGACCTCGCCGCAATGACCGCCGGCCTCGGTGCCGGCGACCACCAGGATGTCGACGCCGGCGCGCGCATGGTGCAGCGCGTGCTCGCGCGCTCCCGTCAGGGCGCCGACCGGAATGCCCTTGGCACGGGCGCGGGCGAACATGCCGGGCGGCGGAACGCCGAGCGCATTGACCACGAGGCCGATCGGATGGGCGAAGGCCACGTCGAGCAGGGCCTCGGCGCCGGCCTCACGCAAATTGTCGCCGCTCGCGTTGGCGAAGCCTTCGTCCCACAGGCCGGCCGTGTCGATGCCATGCTTCTCGAGGAGCCTTGCGACATGGCGACGATGCTCGGGCGGGACGCGCGCCTCGAGATCCTCGGCGGTCACGCCGCCTTCCTTCGCCTCCATGTTGTTGGGCACCAGCAGGTCGATGCCGTAGGGCTTGCCGCCGACACGCTCGTCGATCCAGCGCAGGTCGATCTCGAGCGACTCCGGCGTGTGGCCGACCGCGCCCAGCACGCCCATGCCGCCTGCCCGCGTGACCTCCGCCACGACATCGCGGCAATGGCTGAAGGCGAACAGGGGAAACGCGATGCCGAGATCGCGACAGAGGGCTGACTTCACGGCATTCTCCCCGGCTGAGATGTGGCCGCCAGCGTGGACGACGCGAACCGCCGCTTCAAGGTCGGCCGCCGGCCCTATTCGCCAAGCAATGTCTTGACCGGTTGCAGCGCCTGTCGGCCGTCGCCCGCGGTGGCCCGCTTCGCGAACTCGTGCAGCGCGACCTCGTGGGCATTGAGGAAAGCCAGCTCTGCTCGATCGTCAGGCGGACCTTCCGCCTCGAGGCGCGCATAGAGGGTCAGATAGGGTTGAAGGGATTTCGTCATGGCGCTGACAGTCGCGGCAAACCCGGCGGCAATGCGCGCCTCGCCGCGCTCGCGGCCGAGACGGCGTTGCGCCTCGTCGGGAGTCGTGTCGAGCCCGTGCTTCTCCATCAGAGGGACCAGCCGCTCGCGCGTCGTCCGCTCGAGGCGCGCCAGCATCTGCCAGATCTCGCGCTCGTCGGTGTTCGTCGCGTGGTCCGCCAGGGTCGCGAAGCCCGCTTCGCCCCGGACTTCGCCCTGGTAGGCGGCAACGAGCTCCTCGAGATAGGTGGCGTGATCCATGTCGGCCTCCCGAACCGTGCGCCTCCGCGCTGATCGGTATATGGGAGGGCAAATTGCGGCCCGGATCAACACGGATGCACCGCGTCGCGCACTAGGACGACGAATCGGGTCCCCGCTTCGCGGACAGGCTGCGCGCCGCTTCCGCGGCGATGGCGAGCTGTCGCTCGGCGCGCGAGACGAGCTGCTCGACCTCGCCTGTCTCCGGAGTGGGAATCGGCTGATGCAATGCGGCGGCCGGCGGCCGCGCCTCGGCGATGGCGTTCGCAACCTCCTCGATCTGCGTTTGCAAGGCGAGGCCGCGCCGAGCCTGATCATGCTGGCCGTCGTCGCTCTGCCCGCTTTGCATGATTGCCGCGGCGATTCCCGACAGCCGGCGTGAGACTGCGGTTACCAGCATGGCCGAAGCGATCTCGTCGACCGGGCGGCGGCGCGGCTCGTCGAGGGCGCGACGCAGCGAGGCCTCGGCGTTGTTGCCTGCCAGGCCCGCGCGGCGGCGCGCGGCGTCGGCCTGCTGCGGTGTGATCGTGCCGCTTGCGTTCTGCAGCGCCGCCAGCAGGAACGCGCCGTTGGCGCGAAGATCGTCGGCGAGCCGGCGGCGCAGGTAACGGCTCTCCCAGCTCGGCCACAGGACGAAGGTGGCCAGCATTCCGGTGGCCGCCCCCAGGACGTTGTCGATCATGCGCACGCCGCCGAGCTCGGGCGACAGCACGCCGCCATTGCTGAACAGCTCGGTGATCAGGATGAACATCGGCGTGATGCAGACGATGTAGAGGGCATAGCTCGCCGACTGCACCGCCATCGCCAGCAGGCTGAGCGGCGCGATGACGACGAGGACCGCGGCGGGGCCCTGCAGGACGTAGACAGCAATGGTCGCGATCAGCCCGCCCACCATGGTTCCGGCCACCCGCTGAACCGCCCGCTGCCAGGTCGCCGACGGGTAGGCCTGCATGACGATGATGGCGGTCAGCGTGATCCAGTAACCCATGTCGAGCTGCAGGCTCTTGGTCAGCATGGTCAGGCTGGCGGCCGTCAGGCCGAAGCGAAGGGCGTGTCGCATCGACAGCGAGTCGAGGGTGAGGTTGTCGCGAAGCTGGCCCAGCCAGTCGGTCCGGCTTTCCGCGACGATCGCGCGGTCGGGGGCGGCGGTATCCGTCGGCCCGGCCAGATGACGTGCCGCCGCGTCGGTCCAGCTGACCGCATGGCGAAGGTTGGCCGCGATGCTGCCGGACGCCTCGAGGGGAACGGACGGAAACGACGGCGCGGCGGCGTTGCTGCCCGAGCTCAGGGCCGAGGCAAGGCTCTCCAGCCTGTCGATCAGGCCGGCCAGGGCAGCGTGCGGCGGATCGGCCTCGGGCGCGTCCTCCAGCATCTCGCGCACCGCAAGAAGTGCCCGCAACACCTCCTCGGCGTCGCCCAGCATCAGCGCGAGGCGGCGCAGGAGGGCGCCATCGCCGAACCGTTCGCGGCGGGCCGCCACCAGCGTGTCGCGGGCCTTCTCGATCGCGTCGCGCACGGCGCCGCGCTGGGATGGCGCCGTCGGTGTCGTGCGCGAGGCGACGGCACGGTCGCTCGTCACGTCGCGCAGGAACGCCGCCTCGCTGCGAAACACCGCCGCAAGAGCATTGCGCAGGGGCATGTCGGGGCGTTGCCGCACGATGCACAGGGCCAGCCCGAGGCCCCACAGGCCGCCGCCCATGGTGACGGCCGCGATCTCGACCGCGGCCTCGAGCGAGGCAGGCTGATCGTCGCCGAGCGCGATGATCACCGAGAGCGCCGACAGGTTGCCGGCACTGCCGGAGGCATCGCCCCAGACCCGCGTCAGGATCGCGGCGATGCACCAGGCGAGCGCGAAGGCGCCCGACGCCCAGGGGGAGGGGCGGAGCAGCACGGCAACGAAGCACCCGATTGCCGTGGCGACGACGAACCCGACGACCGACAGGATGCGGTGGCGCAAGGGCCAGCCGGCATCGACCAGGGACACCCAGAAGCCGATCAGCGAGGCCCAGGACAGCGCCGGCTCGCCGGTCCACTCGGCGAGGAGCAGCGGCACACAGCACGCGAGCGCTGCGCTCACCCCGCGTCTCGCGTCCCACCGCCCGAGATCGATCGGCATCAGCGTGCGGGCGGGCAGGACGGCCGTCGTCGCGGCGGCTACTGTGCGCTCGGGGGAGGGGGCGCGGCGCAAGAACACTCTCTCCGGATCGGGGCTGGACTGTGTGCCGAGGGGAGAACCAATGAGCGGTACGTGCGTGTATGTCTCGAACGCCGAAAGCAAGGATATTTTCGCCTTCCGGATGGATCCGGGCTCGGGTCTGCTCGACCTGATCGAGCGCGTCGCGGTGCCCGGCACCGATCTTCCTTCGCCGACCAGCCTGCCGATGGCCGTCAGCCCCGACCGGCGCTTCCTGTACGCGGCGCTGCGCAGCCCGCCGTTTGTCGCCTCGAGCTTCGCTATCGATCCGTCGGGCGGACGGCTGTCGCTTCTGGCCACGACGGCGCTTCCGTGTGCAATGGCCTATATCGTCACCGACCGCAGCGGCCGGTTCCTGCTGTCGGCGTCCTACACCGACGCCCGGCTCGACGTTCATGCGATCGATCCGGCGGGCAGGATCTCGGCCGGGCCGATACAGACCACGCCGACCGATCCGAAGGCGCATTGCCTCGTGATCGACGCGGCAAACCGGTTCGCCTATTGCGCCGTCCTCGGCGCCGACCGCGTCCTGCAGCTCGTGCTCGACGCCGCGTCCGGAACCCTTGCGCCGAATTCGCCGGCCTCGGTCGCCACACGCGCTGGCGCCGGCCCGCGCCATCTCGCCTTCCATCCCAATGGCCGGTTCCTCTATCTGCTCGCCCAGACCAGCGCGACGATCAGCGCCTACAGGATCGAGCCGGGCTCGGGAGAGCTGGCCGAGATCGAGACGATCGCGACCCTGCCGGCGCACTTCCTGGGCGAGGCCAATGCTGCCGACATTCACGTGACGCCGGACGGCCGCTTCCTCTACGCCAGCGAGCGGCAGACCAGCACGATCGTCGGCTGTCGGGTAGACCCCGCGAGCGGATTCCTCGAGCCGATCGGCCGATGGAACACGGAAACCACGCCGCGCGGCTTCGCCATCGACCCGCGAGGCCGCTTCCTGCTGGCCGCCGGTCTCGATTCGAGCCAGGTGGCCGTGCATGCGATCGACGCCGAGACAGGCGCGCTCGCCCTGCACGCCCGGTACCCCGTGGGCGGCATGCCGAATTGGGTCGAGATCGTCGACCTTCCCTGACTGACGCGTGGCCCGCCGTCACAC
The DNA here is from genome assembly GCA_022844015.1 of Reyranella sp. Classification (GTDB taxonomy): domain Bacteria; phylum Pseudomonadota; class Alphaproteobacteria; order Reyranellales; family Reyranellaceae; genus Reyranella. The sequence goes on from JALHMO010000143.1 coordinate 7,480, forward strand.
CACCGGCACGCGCCTGGCTGCGATCGCCGCCGGCGAGATCACCTCGACGTCGAGCGGGACGCGCCAGCGTTCGGTGAGCCGCACTTGGGGGGCGTCGTTCGTCGACCTCGCGCCGTCGATGACGAAGCCCTCGAAGCCGTTGGACATGACCTCGTTGCACTTCTGCACGTAGACCGGGAAGCCGCCGATATAGGGCATGAAAACGCGCGGACGTCCGGGAATGTTCGCGCCGACATACCAGGAGCTGCAGGTCGATCGCAGCGAGACCTGGGAAACCTCGTTCACGTGGGCAACCCAGTCGTCCTCGTACCTGTCGATCGGCTCGATGCTCGCGGCGCCGATGTCGCGCAGGTGGGCGATGCAGTCGGCGAGCCAGTCGACGTGCTGCTCGATGGCCTGGATCATGCTGGCCAGGACCGACGGGCTGCCCGGCCCGGTGATGGTGAACAGGTTGGGAAAGCCGACGGTCGCCAGGCCGAGATAGGTGCGCGGGCCGGCCTGCCACTTCTCGGCCAGGGTGAGGCCGTTGCGGCCGGTGATCCGGATCCTGTCGAAGGAGCCGGTCATTGCGGCGAAACCGGTGGCGCAGACGATGGCATCGACCGGATACTCCACGCCGTTCACGGCGATCCCGCGAGGCGTGAAGCGCTCGATCGGCGTCCTCGAGACGTCGACCAGCTCGACGTGCGGCAGGTTGTAGGTCTCGAAGTAGCCGGTGTCGACGCACAGCCGCTTGCAGCCGAAGACGTTGTCCGGGCAGAGCAACTCGGCCGTCGCCGGATCCTTGACGATGCCGCGGATCTTGCGCCGCGCGAACTCGGCGATCGTGTCGTTGGCCTCCTTGTCGAACAGGAGATCGCCGTAGGCGCCGAGGAACGGCAGGCCGCCGCGCTGCCAGGCCTCCTCGTACTGCCGCTCGCGATCCTCCGGCGTCGCTTCGAGAGCGGGATTCATGTTGAACGGGAAATAGAAGCCGGTCGGCCGAGCCCGCGCCTTGGCGCGCAGGGCCGGGTAGTCGGCCTTGATGGCGGCGCGATACTCCGGCGTCAGCGTCTCGTTCCAGGCCGGCACGGTGTAGGTGGCCGTGCGCTGGAACACGGTGAGCGCCGACGCCTGTTGGGCGATGATCGGGATGGACTGGATTGCCGACGAGCCGGTGCCGATGACGCCGACGCGCAAGCCGGTGAAATCCACCCCGTCGTGCGGCCATTCGCCGGTGTGATAGATCGGCCCCTTGAACGTCTCGAGCCCTTCGAAGGGCGGCCGGTTGGTCGCCGACAGGCAACCGACGGCCATGATGCAGAACTGGGCGGATACGTTGTCACCGCGGTCGGTCTCGATGCGCCAGCGCCGGGTGTCCTCGTCGAACGTCGCGGCGGTCACGCGCGTGTCGAAACGGATGTCGCGACGCAGATCGAACCGGTCGGCGACGTGATTGGCGTAGGCGAGGATCTCGGGCTGCGGCGCATACTTCTCCGACCAGTCCCACTGCTGGTCGAGGTCCTCCGAGAACGAGAAGGAATACTGCATGCTCTCGACGTCGCAGCGCGCGCCCGGATAGCGGTTCCAGTACCAGGTGCCGCCGACGCCGCCGCCCGCTTCGTAGACCCGCACCGTGAAGCCGAGCCCGCGCAGGCGGTGCACCATGTACAGTCCGGCGAAACCCGCACCGACGACGACGACATCGAAGCTCGCTCCGATCTCCGCCGCATGGTCATCTCTGGCTCGCGAATCGGCACTCATCGTCGCATCTCATTCCAAGGTTGCTGCGTACAGGCCCGAAGGATCGGCCCACCGGCAAGGCTACAACAATCGCGCCGGGGAAATCAGGCAAAACCGGTGCCAACCATCTCATCCCGAAATTGCGTCCTGCTATCTCGATCCGGGCTCGGCGTCCGGCCGGAAGGAGAAGAGGGTGAATCCGTTGCCTTGCCAGCCCGTACGATGGAACCAGGGCGAGTCCTGGATGCGCGAGGCGGTGACGTAGAGCGTGCCGTCCGGGCCTTCGGCGAGGGTGTCGGGCCAGCGCAGGCGCGGGTCGGCGACGATGGTGCGACGCTTGCCATCCGGCTCGAGCGCCTTCACGGCATTGTCGGCGAGCGAGCTGAGGTAAAGCCTCCCGGACTTGTCCATCCAGAGCCCGTCGACCGGCTCGGTTTCCGCGACCTTCTCGACGCGATCCTCCAATCCCTGCGGCGAAGGCGTCTTCAGAGCGGCGGTCGCGATGCGGTACAAGGTCTTGCCGGTCAGCGCCTGCCAGTACAGGAAGGCGCCGTCGGGCGAGAGGGCAATGCCGTCGGCATTGAAGACGGGCTGCTGGCCATCCGGCCGGCGCAGCGGCTGGCCATCGGTGGTGACCGTCACGGCGGGATCGGCCTTTGTCGGTGGGGCATCGCTGAGCGCCCGCCATGACTTGCCGCTGCCGATCTCCAGCACGACCAGGCCGCCGGGCACGCCGGAGTCGGTGACAAAGGCGTACTTCCCGTCCGGCGCGATGCGGATGTCGTTGAGATAGCTCGTCGGGCCGGCGACGTCACGCGGGATCAGGTAGGCCCGCTTGACCGTGTTCGTCACCAGGTCGATCTGCACGATCTTCGGGCCGTCCTTGATGGTCTTCTCGGCGTTCGGGGCGGCGGGGTCGACGACCCAGAGCGAGCCGCGTCCGTCCGCGACCACGCTCTGGACGGCGACGAAATGCGTGGAGGCGCGCAGCTCGTTCTTTCGCGCTGTGCGCCAGCTGTTCCACTGCTCGTTTGGGTAGGGCTTGATCGAGCCGTCCCGCTGAACTTCACCGACCGAGACAGCGACATCCTCCGTCCAGCGGGGAAAGCTGACGAAGATGCGTCCGGTCTCGGAGACGGTCACGCCGGTGACCTGCTGGTCGAAAGTAGCCACCGGCTTCAGGCGGTCGTCGGCCGTCCGGGCGATGTCGACCGGGTTCGCGCGGTCCTCGGGACGTACCTGCGCAACCGCCGGGGCCGAGCTTGCGATGCCGAGGCATGCGACCGTCCGAAAGACGATAGCGACGAAGAGGGGCCGAAGGGGCGTTGGGCGAGTAGGCAAGGGCGTCTCCATGAGCAAGGAAAGGCCGTTCGAGGGAAAGCTGTTCGTCTGGTCTGGTGGCTTGGTGCCAAGACGAGAATGGCCGCAGCGTCACACAGTTGCAGTTGGCCTCGCGCGCGGGATGTCGCTCGGAACCGAACGGCGTGGGTTTCGTTGACGAGGATTCGCCCGGCGGCGCGCCGGGCCTCCGGCCTCGAGCCGGTGTGAATGCCCTGCCGCTCGAGGAGGGCTGGCATGTCGAGGTGGCCGAGCTCGATCACCGTCGATAGTCTCGCCCCATGTCATTCCGTTCGTGGTCGACGCCAAAGGCGTGCCCGGGCCTTCTGGCGCTCCTGCTGGCGATCGCCGGTGCCACATCCGCCTGGGCACAGGTGGTTCAGCAGCCGATAACGCCTGCCCCGGGAGCGGGCGGTACCAACGCGGAGGCCGGCGCAAGACGCACGCTCGAACGGTCGGGCTACCGGGACGTCAGGGGCCTCACGGCAAACAGCGACGGAAGCTGGACGGGCCGGGCGACGCGTGGGAACGTCGAGTGGACGATCACGATCGACAGCCACGGGAACATCATCGAACGCTGACCTGTCGACCGACCCTGCGGCATACGGGCTCATCCGGATGATGTGTCGTTCTCGGCGGCGACAGAATCCGGGGCATTCTGCGCCGATGGTTTGTGCCGTCAGGCTTGCCTGTTCCGCAGCGGCGCGAGGAGGGCGACGGCGGCACGCCAGCAGGATTCCAGCAGGACGCCAAGGAGCATCAACAGGGCGATCCCGATCGGCATCGCGAACATGCGATTGTGGTGAGCGAGGATAGCCTGGGCGATGAAAAGACCGATCAGCACCAGCGCCGCGCCTTCGATCAGGGCGCCCTGGTGGAAATCGATGCGCCGCCACACGCTCGACACGGCCAGGAGGACGAAGTGAGCGACCGCGACGATTAGGACGACCGCCAAGGGCGGTGCCGCGTCGAGTATGCGGTCGGAAAAAATGTGCTTGGCCTTCTCCAGATAGATGCGCAACACCTCGGCCGGAGCGTCGGCTACGGCGCTCCAGTAGAGCGTCCACAGGATTCGGTAATACTCGGGCGAGCTGTTGAGGACGTCAGGGGCGACCTGCTCGACGGCCACCCGGGCGACCTCGTCCTCATACTCCAGGCCCAACGTGTTCGGCACGGCTCCCAGACCGATGTAAAGCGTGTGTGAGAAATTGTGCGTGGTGACGTGCTCCGCCGGTTCCATCTCGAAGAAGGCATCGCGCGCCAACACCGCCCACGTTGGAGCGGCCGAGGCGGCGAGGACGAGCGGCGCGATCACCAGCAGGTCGCGCAGCCGCCGTCCCGCCTTGAGCCGGCGCGCGGCCTTGATGCCTATGATGGCCAGGGTCACTGCCAGGCACATGACCCCGATCGGCTCGCGCAGCAATGCAGCGAGCGCCAGCCCGATGACGCCAGCGGCGACATAGGCGTTGGTGGCCCACGGCGAGAGCCAGCCGCAACTCCGCGCGATCAGCGTCATCGGAAGGATCATGGCGAGGCTGGCGGCGCCGATCAGGCCCCAATGCGGCGATACGCCCATCCACTGCAGATAGACGACCGGGCCCAGCGCGAGCAGGACGATAGACGTGACATGGGCGCCCAGGGCGAAGATGAAGCCCGCGAGGACGACGAGGCCGACCGTGTTGAGGACGATGTTCAATCGGGCGACGTCGACCAGCGTCACGATGCTGTCCGACGCCATCGCCCAGATCCCGAGGAACAGCGCATGTCCGGGATCGTCTCCGTGGGAGTACTCCGAGATCGGTATCAGCTTGTCGCTCTCGCAAATGGCCAGCCACACGCCTTCCTGGCGGGCACACTCCGCGCTCTTCAGCCACATGTTGGTCGGGATCCAGTCGGCCTGCGCCGTCCCGGCGTAGCGCTTGGCATCCTCGAACGCAGTGGCGGTCGGCCCCGCGACGAAGGCTATCGCACAGACGGCAAAGGCCTGCCACTTCCAGCGTTTCAGCCTGCCGAGGATGTCGTGGATGGTGCCCGCGATGCCTGCAAGCCGAGTCGTAACACGGCCGACTTCCCGCCCGGCCGTGGCATCGTCAACGTCCATTTCCCGTCGTGTCCCAGTCTTTTTGCTCCCTGAGCGCAAACTAGAAACCAGCGAAGGCAGAAAAGCAAGACGTCTCCAGCGAGTAGACCTCAACGGCGATTGAGGTAGTACTCGTCACGCGGGAAGAAATCGGTGTTGGCTGTCGCAGCTGGCACGACAGCACCGTCGTTCAGGGGCTCGACCTTCTTCTCCCCCAACCATCTGCGCAACTCGACGCGGTCGATCCGTGCTGCCGCCAGGTGGCTGTCGAACTCGGGCTGATCGAGCAACTTCAAGATCTTCTCGCGCGAGATGGCGATGGGGCGGTTGCTGCCCAGCAGCACGGGCGCGATCAAGGTGGCGTAGGGGAAGACCGAGCGGAACGTCTCGATCGAGCGTTCGGTCGGTGCCCACTGGACGTAGACACCGCCCGGCGCCAGCTTGGCCAGCACTTGGCGCAGGAATTCCTGGGAGTTGAGCAGGCCCGAGAAGGCCGACTTGGGCAGGATCGCGTCCGCCTCGATCACGTCGTAGTGGCCCGCATCCAGGGCAAGGGCATGGCGCCCGTCGGCGATGACGACCTCGAACCTGGGGTCGGTCAGCAGATGGTCGACGCCCGAGCGTCCGCCCTGGTCGACATACTCGCGCAGCGCGGTGATCACCGGCGACACGATCTCGATCACGCGCACGCGCTCGGTCGCCGGGTTGAGGCCGGCGGAATAGGGCGTGCCGCCGGTGCCCGAGCCGATCACCAGGACCCGCCGCGGTGCCGGATGGATCAGCGGGCCGAGGGCGCCGAGAAAGGCGTGGATCGTCGCAAACGGCAGCATGCTCTGCGTGTGGCCCTGGATGTAGAGATTGCCGCTCTGGCCATCGGCGAGCTTCAGCACGGCAACGCCGGTCTTGTCCTCGGCCACGATGGCCTTCTGGTTCGTGAGGCCGTGCAGGCGCCGCCAGAACGCCTCGCCGCCGGGAAAAAGCACCAGACTGGCGACCAGCACCGCGGCCGGCAGAAAGGCCCAGCGCGCCGGCCGCGGCCCGGCAAGCTGCAGGACGGCGAATCCAAGCCCGATCGCGACGATGAGCTTCAGCGTGCCGGCGGTCCCGATCACGTCGAGCAGCACGAGGCCGGTGACCAGGCTGCCGGCGCTGTTGCCGACGATGTTGGAAAGCTGCACGAAGCCGACCCGGCTGCCCAGGCGGGCGATGTCGCGCTGCACGGCCCTTTGCACGACGGGGAACGAGAATCCCATGATGAAGGAGGCCGGCAGCACGACGACCGAGACCAGCAGGACGATCAGGGCCGTGTCGGGCGTCGTACCGGTCATGATGTCGCGATCGACATAGTACCAGGGCAGCACCCCGATGCCGATCGCGAGGTAGACGAACCATGCTCCGGCCAGGGCCAAGGCCGTCGCCAGACCCTGCATCAGGAAAAAGAAGCGCCGCGGATCGGCAATGCGGTCGATGACCCGCGCCCCGACCAGCAGGCCTGCCGCGTCGCCCAACAGGAACACCGTCAGCACCAGCGAGAAGCTGTAGCTGTTCGATTGCAGCATGATGCCGATCACCCGGTACCAGACGATCTGCAGCGCCACGATCAGGAAACCGCTGACGAACACCAGCAGCGACCAGCGCCATACCGTGGCGTCGCCGGCCGGTGCGCGGCTCGCCGCCTGTGCCGGCACCTCGCCTTCGGTCACATCGAGGCCGTGCGCCAGCCACAGCCCGCCCGCGGCAACCACGAGGTTGAGCGCCGCGCCGACCCGGATGGCGTTGTCGAAGCCGATCGTGCCGATCAGGAACCAGCCACCCACGAAGGCGCCGACGGCGGCGCCCATCGTGTTGAGCCCATAGAGCTTGGCGATCAGCTCGGCCGCCCCCGAGATCCGGCTGACGATTGCCTTGGAGAGCCAGGGCAGCGAGCAACCCATCAGGAACGTCGGCCACAGGAGACCCGCGAACACCACGGCGAACATGACGACGCGCGAGGACGCAAGCGGCAGCAATTCGCGATAGATGACGTCGTGGTAGAGCCACGGGCTCAAGACGGCAAACAAGGCAATGCCGACCTCGCAGAGGGCGAAGGCGATCAGGGCGCCGCGTCGCGACAGCCGGTCGGCATAGAGCCCGCCGATCAGGCTGCCGAGACCGAGGCCGAGCAGGAAAGCACCGACCACCAAGGCCGCGGCTATCGAGTCGGACCCTGCGAACAGGGCGAGCAGGCGATGCCAGGCTGTCTGGTAGACCAGGGCTGCCGCGCCCGAGAGGAAGAACAGGAAGAAAAGAACGAATCGTCCCACGCGATCCGATGGCAGCCTCAGCGACATGGACGCAACCTGCCCGAAACGGGATGCGCTGCACACCGGATCCTCACATCACGTTCCCGGCTTGCCGGTCCAGCGTGGCGGCAGGAACTGGGTGTTGACGATGAGCTTCGGGCTGTTGGCTGTCACCGGAAGCCAGCCGGGCAGGGGCGGCAGATCGTATTCGCTGTGGAAATAGATCTCGGCGCGTTGTGCCACGCCCGCGTCGTTCCTGCCCAGGTGCGGAATGCCGGCGTGGAACGGGCAGGTGAATGTGGCCGCTTCTCCCGGCGCAAGCCGGTTGGCGCCAGGTGTCTCGAAGGCGAGGTCGCTCGCCGCGACCGGGGTGTCGGTCAGTCCTGAGCCGCGCAGGCTGGCGAGCACGCAGGTGATCCTGAGATTGGCCAAGGTGGCGAAGCCGCTGTCGTTGACGACGCGGAAGCGGACGTCGAACGGCGAGCCTGTCGCGACCTCGACCGAGGGGAACGTCGGCGTCGGTCGCAGCAGCCAGAGCCCCAGCAGCACGCCGACGAAGGCGGCGGCGAGGATGATGCCGTTCAGCACCTGCCAGATCGGCACGGCGAGGCTGCGCGCGGCCTGACTCAGCTGCTGGCCGTAGGGCAGGGCCGGCGGGGCCAGTGGCGGCCGTGCCGGGCGAGCCCGCGCCGGCTTCTCCGGTGCGCCGGGCGAAGACCTCGTCGGTGCGCCGGTCGAAGACCTCGTCGGTTCACCTGGCGACGGCTTCGTCGCGGCGCCGGACGAAGGATTCTTCTTCTTCGGCGCACCGGACGAGGCCCTCTTGCCGGCTGCCGCCTTCCTGCTCTTCCTTGCCATGGCGTCAGCGCACCCCGCCGCGCGCCAAGCGCAACGCCAGGGCGACGACGACCAGCGCGAGTGCGGCCGCCATGGTGATGAACGCGGCGGTGAAGCTGCCCGTCGCGCGCACGATGAGGCCGAAGATCGCCGGCCCGATGACGATGCCGGCGAACATCACCGCCGTGACGCCGCCGCTCGCTTCGGCGGTGCGGCCCGCCGGCGCGCGGCGCCCGACCTCGGCGTAGACCACGCCGGCCCAGCCGATGGTCGAGGCGCCGAGCACGAAGCTCAGCGCATGGATCGCCAGGATGGGTCCGCCGGGCGCAAGCCGGCTCGCCAGAACCATGCCCACGGCCGCGATTGCTGCCAGGCCGGCGAGGACGAGCAGCGGCCGGCGGCTCCAGTCGGCGACCGCGCCCCACACGACCCGGCCGGCGACGCCGCCGATCTGCGCCACCGCGAGCGCGAAGCCCGCGACCGTCAGGCTGAGCCCGATCGCCTCGACAAGGTAGGTGACATAGAAGGCCGAGATGCAGACTTGCCCGGCCGAGAAGGTCGCCGAGGCGAGCGCCACCAGGCGCAGCTCGGCATCGCGCCAGATCAGGCCGATGGTGGCCAGCACGCCGTGCGCGCCGGCGCCCCGGCGCTTGAGATCGCGGTCGTCGCCCACGCGCGCGCGCCAGAGCTGCAGCAGGGCGATGCCGATGCAGCACAGCAGCGCCGTGCCCAGGAGAGCGCCGCGCCAACCGAGCAGCAGGGTGAGCGCGGGCAGCGTGGCGCCGGCGATCGCACCGCCCAGCGGCACGCCGGTCTGCTTGATCGAGAACACCAGGTTGAGCAGGCGCGGCGGGGTCACGCGGACCAGCACGTGCGAGCTGGCGGGAGTCGGTGCGCCCATGCCCCAGCCCAGCACGAAAGCGCATGCCAGCAGCCCGGCGACGTGGCCGGTGGCCGCGAGGGCGAGTGCCGTTCCGCTGAGCAGCAGCGCGGCCTGGCAGATCCGTAACGCACCGTGGCGCGGCACCAGGTTTCCGCCAATCAGTGCCGAGGCCATGCCGCAGGCATAGAGCACCATGGTGAACAGGCCGATGTCGGCCGCAGCGACCCCGGCGTCCGGCGCGATCAGCGGCGCCAGCACGGGGACCGAAGCGGCGCTGACCGAGGTCAGCGACTGCATGGCCAGCATGACGCCGAGATGCGGCAGCCAGCTGCCCATGAAGCTGCGAGACGCGACTGTTCCGTTCATCAGGGGCTACGGCACGTACCAGAAGCGCGTCAGGTGGAAGAAGATCGGGGCGGCGAAGATCACGCTGTCGAGCCGGTCGAGCATGCCGCCATGGCCCTCGATCATGCGGCCCCAATCCTTGACGCCACGGTCGCGCTTGATCGCCGAGAGCACGAGGCCGCCGAAGAAGCCCATCAGGCAGGTCACCAGCGCCATGGCGGCGGCCTGCGCCGGGGAGAACGGCGTCAGCCACCACAGAGCGGCGCCGAGCGCGGTGGCGCTGGCGACGCCGCCGACCAGCCCCTCCCAGGTCTTGGAGGGTGACAGCGCGGGCGCGATCTTGCGGCGACCGAGCAGCTTGCCGAACACGTACTGCAACACGTCGGAGCCCTGCACGACAGTGACGAGGAACGCAACCAGCAACAGCTTCTTGCCCTCGAAGCCCGGAATGTCGAGCGTCAGCAATGCCGGGATGTGGCTGACGCAGAACACGCAGATCATCAGGCCCCATTGCAGGGAAGCGATGCGGGACAGGAAGTGGGTGGTGTCGCTGCGCACCACGGCGACGATCGGCAGGATGAGAAAGCCGTAGACCGGGATGAAGATCGAGTAGAGCCCGTACCATTCGATCCACACCAGATAGTACTGGACCGGGATGCCGACGAAGAACGCCAGCATCAGCGCCCAGTGATCGCCGCGCCGCGTGTCGGTGAGCGTGACGAACTCGCGGAGCGCGGCGAACGAGGCGAAGGCGAACAGCAGGATGACGCCGGCCTTGCCGACCAGGAAGGCGACGCCGATCAGCGCCACCATTACCCACCAGGCGAAGACGCGCGCGTTGAGGTTCTCGACGGTGGGGCTCTGCTCGCCGCCGGCGCGGCGCTTCAGGGCCTGGCCGACCACGGTCGCCGCGACCAGCACCCCGCCGAGGCCGAGGAACAGCATGATGGCTTCCTGCGGCAGGCTCATCGGTCGCGCTCCCTCATCGCTCGCGTTCTTCCGGCTTCAAGGCAAGCAGGGCGTCGCGTGCCCGCGTCATGAACGCCGCCTTGTCCTCGCCGGGCTGCAGCAGCAGGGGCGTGCCGAAGGTCACGCTGCACAGCAGGGGCACCGGCAGGAACTCGCCCTTGGGCATGACCCGCGCCATGTTGTCGATCCACGCCGGCACGATCTCGATGTCGGGGCGCGCCTGGGCCAGCCGGTAGAGGCCGCTCTTGAGCGGCAGCAGAACCTCGTCCGTGGTGTTGCGCGTGCCTTCGGGAAAGTAGATCAGCGAGGCGCCGGCGCCGACCGCGTCGATCACCACGGCGAGCGCATCCTGCCCGGGTGCGGCGGCCTTGCGATCGATCAGCACGGCGTTGAACACCTCGCGGCCGATGAAGCCGCGCACGCCGCTGCCGCCCCAGTAGTCGAGCGCCGCGACCGGCCGGGTCTGGCGGCGCAGCGCGTGCGGCAGCACGGTCCAGATCAGCACGAAGTCGCCATGGCTGGTATGGTTGGCGATGTAGACGCGCTGCCTGGCTTCCGGCAGGCAGCCCCGCCAGTTCGGCAGCACGCCGGTCAGCACGCGGGCCAAGCCGGCGACGGACATCGCGACGAGTCGGGCAGAGAGGCGGGTGAGCATCAGGTCTCTATCTATAGCCTTCCCCTCCCCAGCGTCATCGCTGGGGAGGTATCCGCGCCTGCCCTGAGCGAAGCCGAAGGGCAATCGCGGACGGAGGGATGCGCTGGGAGCGCGCCACTCCTGTGGCGCTCATGGGATCTGCGCTCAACAAGAAGAGCGCCACAGGAGTGGCGCGCTCCCAGCCATGATCCTTCCGTCGCCGCAAGACGGCGACACGTCACCAGCGAAGCTGGGGCGGAGAATGAGGACGTGCTCGCGGGCATGCGCGTCATATCCACAGCACGAAGACCACAAGCACGGCGAGCTGAAGGCCGAGCGCCGAGGCCTGCAGCTTGAGCAGACGCAGGGCGCCGCGAATGCGCGCGTCGATCGGCCGGCCGGATTTGCCCGGCGGCATCAGGTCCAGCCGCCGCATGGCGCGATCGAAGCCCGCCAGATCGGCGCGCCGGGCGGCGATCGTGTCGAACAGGTCGGCGTCGAGGGCGACGCGGGCGGCCAGCCAGAACTCGACCGCGCCCAGCGCGACGATGGCGCCGGCCGCGATCAGGAAGGCGACATCGGCCCGGGCCGCCGCGCCGACGATCACGGCTATCCCCAACAGAAGCAGCGACGCGGTGTGGATCATGGTGCC
>JALHMO010000144.1 GCA_022844015.1 Reyranella sp.
TGCCGGTCGCCATCCCCGGGCTGGTCGTCGGCGTCGCCTACCTGTGGGCCTGGATCGGCCTGCCCGGCGGCCTCTACGGCACCCTGTGGATCCTGGCGCTGGCCTTCGTCGCGCGGTTCATGCCTGACACGGTGAAGGCGCTGTCGACCTCGTTCCTGCAGATCCACAAGGAGCTCGAGGAGGCCGCCTGGATATGCGGCCGCAGCCTGCTCGGCACCATCCGCACCGTCGTCCTGCCGCTCGCCCGTCCGGGCGTGGTGGCGTCGATGACGCTGCTCTTCGTGCTGGCGATCCGCGAGCTGGGCTCGTCGCTGTTCCTCTATACCAGCGATACGACGGTGATGGCGGTGCTGCTGCTCGACTACTACGAAGGCGGCAACATCGGGAAGACCGCCGCGTTCAGCCTCGTGCAGACGGTGATCCTCGCCGTCCTGCTCAGCCTGACGACCTGGCTTTCCCGCGAGACGACGCAGAACACCCGATTCAACTGAACAGGCGAAGGAGGAATTCGACCGATGAAAAGACGTACGTTCACCAAGAGTGCCGTGCTCGGAACCGCGGGCATCCTTTCCGGTGGCATCCCGGCGATGGCCCAGCAGGACAAGTTCGGCTCCAAGGAGCTGATCGCGGCAGCCGAGAAGGAAGGTGGGCTCACCTACTACACGGCCAATTTTGCCGAGACCGAGCAGGAGGTCATCAAGGAGTTCAACAAGACCTTTCCCAAGATCAAGGTTGCCATGGTGCGCGCACCGGGCGGCCAGCTGATCACCCGCATCAAGACCGAGGCGGCGGCGGGCAAGCTGGGCGCCGACGTCGTCAATCACTCCGACCGCGGGCTGATGCTGGCGCTGGTCGACCTGTTCCAGGACTACGCGCCGCCCAACGCCGCCGACTACCGCCCCGATGCCCTGGTATCGCCCAAGCTGTGGCCCGGCGTCACCCTCGGCTGGGCGATCGCCTACAACACGCAGCTGGTGAAGAACGCTCCCAAGACCTGGATGGATCTTCTCAAGCCCGAGTACAAGGGCAAGCAGATCGGCCAGGTCGTCGGCCCGTCGGGCGGCACGACCTGGACACGTGCCATGTTCGAGCGCCAGGTGCTGGGCGAGGATTACTGGCAGAAGCAGGCCGCGCTCGGCATCGCGCTCTACCCGTCGGGAGCGCCGCTGTCCGACGCGCTGGTGCGCGGCGAGGTCTCGATCGCCCCGCTGCTCTACAACATCATCTACACCAAGATCGTCGAGGGCGCGCCGGCCGAGGCTATCTTTGCGCCCGAGGGCGTCCCGATCATTCCCTACGCCGACGGCGTCACCAAGACGGCCAAGAGCCCCAACGCTGCCAAGCTGTTCATGAACTGGCGCCTGTCGAAGGAAGGCCAGGCCTTCCAGATCGCCAAGCTCGGCAACATCACCTCGCTCAAGGAGCCGCCCGCCTTCCCGAAGGGCTGGGATCCCAAGGTCATCAAGGTCTGGGTGCCAGAGTACAAGCAGTTCGAATCGCTGCGCGAGTCGTGGCTCGACCAGTGGAACAAGACCTACGGCTATCGCCAGTGAGCGCGGCGCTCCTCATCGAAGACCTGGTGAAGCGCTTCGCGACGGGCAAACCGGCCGTCGACGGCGTGAGCTTCGAGGTGCCGGCAGGCGAGATCGTCGTCCTGCTCGGCCCCTCGGGCTGCGGCAAGACGACGACCCTGCGCTGCGTCGCCGGGCTCGAGCATCCGACCGGCGGACGCATCTCGATCGGCGAGCGCGTCGTGTCGGAGCCCGAGCGCGGGCTGCTGGTGAGCCCGCGCGAGCGCGACATCGGCATGGTGTTCCAGTCTTACGCCGTGTGGCCGCACATGACGGTGCGCCAGAACGTGGCCTATCCGCTGAAGCACCGCCGCGGCGGCGGCGGCGACATCACCGCCAAGGTGAACGACACCCTGGAGCTGGTCGGCCTGCGCGACTATGCCGAGCGGCCCGTGACCTCGCTGTCGGGCGGCCAGATGCAGCGCGTGGCGCTGGCCCGCAGCCTGGTCTACCGCCCGCAGCTCCTGCTGCTCGACGAGCCGCTCAGCAACCTCGACGCCAAGCTGCGCCTGCGCCTGCGCGACGAGCTGCGCCGCATCCTGAAGCAGACCGGCATGACCGGCCTCTATGTCACGCACGACCAGGCCGAGGCCGTCGTGCTGGGTGACCGGATCGGCGTGATGCGCGAGGGCAAGCTTCTCCAGATGGCGTCGCCGGACGAGATATACAACCGGCCGGTCGATCCCTTCGTCGCCAACTTCACCGGCGCCGCCAACGTGCTCCTGGGCAAGGTGTTGGGACGCGAGGGCGAGCGCGCCACCATCGACCTCGGCGCCGCCGGCCGCATCGAGGCCTGGACGCCGCAGGCGCTCAATCCCGGCGACAAGGCCCGCGTGGCCCTGCGCGCCGAGAACGTCCGGCTGGGCGAGCGCGGACCGGCCAATGTCTTCGCCGGTCGCGTGCTCGAGCGCCGCTACCAGGGCATGCAGACCGTCTACGACGTCGAGATGGGCGGCCAGAGGCTCGAGGCGCTCGAGCTCGGCACCGCCGCCCGCCACGGCGCCGACAGCGAGATCGCCATCACCCTGCCGCCCGACACCTGCTGGGCCTATCGCGACGAGGGTGCGCAGTCGATCGAGTGACTTCCATTTGCTCCCCGGCTTGGTCGGGGAGCAATCACACATGCCATCTTCATCCGCCATCCCGAGCGGAGCCGCCCCAAGGGGCGGCGCAGTCGAGGGACCTTTCTCGTCGTTGCTGCAACGACAAGAAGGGGCCCTTGCAGGATGCGCTCCACGGGCATCCCCCTGCTTCGCGTCGAAGGCCGTAAGGTCGCCGAGGAGATCGGTCTCGACGACGGCGTGACGGCGCTCCAGCAGCTCGGCCTGCTGCAGGCGGCCTGCTGCAGGCGGCCTGACCGTCACAGCACGGCGCGAAGCGCCGCAGCCAGCGGCGCATCGTGCTCGGGCAGCAGGACCTGCGGATCGAGCGTGAGAACGCCGCGCGCGGCATGGCGCTCCGACAAGTGAACCGGCGGATCGCCGCGCTGCAGGCGTGCGCTCACCGCGAGCGCATCCGGCAGGGTGATCTCGAGGACCGGTGCTCGCCCCGTCTCGGCGGCTGGCACCAGCCTCGCCTTGGCGCCATCGAGCTGGCCGGCGATGTCGCGCAGCCGCGCCTCGAGTGCCGCGTTGGCGGCCGCATCGTCGGCCTTCACGAAACGATCGAGGGCGGTCAGGAGGCCGACGATCTCCTCCTTGCCCGCCTTGAAGCCGCGGCCGATGCCGTGATGCGGCACCCCGCGCAGATTGGCCCGGTCGATCAGAGCGGGCGGCCGCCAGGTCTCGGGCGACACGTCCATGTCGAGCTGCTGCAACAGCGCCGAGGCCACGAGGTCCCGACGGCCGGCCAGGATGCCCGACGCCTGCGGGCCGCCGAGCGCCTTGCCGCCGGAGAAGGCGACGAGGTCGGCGCCCAGAGTCGTGAACCGCCGCAGGTTCTCCTTGGGTGGCAGTTGCGCCGCGGCGTCGACAATCAGCGGGATGCGGTTGGCCTTGCACACCGCCGCCATCGTCGGCAGGTCCGCCATGGTCGTGGCGTTGGCCGCGGCCGCCACGGCCACGACCGACGTCGTGAGCGCCGTCTCGATCTCCCAAGCCTCGAGGCCACGCACACCCGCGCCTGCGCCACGGTCGTTATGGCCGATATCGATCAGCCGCGCGCCGGCCGCCGCCAGCGCGTGTGCGTAGCCGGTGCGATGCGTGCGCGGAATCAGGATGTCGCGCGGAAGGCTCTCGGCATGCGGCAGCGCCGCCATTTTCGCCACGTCCCACCCCGCGATCGCGGCTGCCGCCGCCAAGGTGAGCGCCGCGGCGGCGCCGGTCGTCACCAGCCCCGCCTCCGCGCCGGTCGCCTCGGCGATGCGCTTGCTCGCGGCATCTTGCAGTTCGCCGATATCGACCGACGCTCGCGACGCCGCTGCCATCGCCAGGATGACCTCTGGCGCCATGATCGCGCCGCCCAAACGGGTCAGAGCGCCGGCCGCGTTGATGCGGCGCCGAACCCCGAGATCCCGATAAGGATCAGACATTGCCATGGCGGCCGCCCCTTCCTCCGCCTCTCCCCAGAGCCCGCACCGTGCAACAGAACCTCGGCCTTCACAATCGAGCGGTTCAGACCTTGCCGATGATCGCGATCGGGCCGCCGCCGGCTGGTCCCTGGTGCTCGGCGCCGCCCGAGACATAGAGCATGGTGTCGCCGATCACGCCGGCCAGCACGCCGCCGACCAGGGCGCGGGCGTGGCGCGTGGAATGAATGTCGCTGTCGTCGAGCATGGTGTGGCGGCGGCCGCGGATCTCGCCCGACGGCGCGGCCTCCGCCTTGGCCAGCACAGCGACCGCTTGGCCGCCGATACGGGAGAGTATGCGTCTGGCCGCTTCGGCGTCGATCGCGTCCTTCATGACATCGTGATCGATCACCAGGTCGCCCGCCCAACCAGTCGCGTTGCCAAGCACGACGATCTCGTTGCGCAGCAACTCGACTCCCGCCGAGGTGCTGGCGACTCGCGAGTAGAGCGACCAGTCCCGACAAACTGCCGTATCGTTCGCGGTGCCTGTCGCGACCTCGCCCAGAGCGACGGCGACACCAAGGGCCGATGCGCCGCGCGACAAGGCCATGGAGTGGTAGGTGTCGTCCGTGGCCACTGGCCTGCCGCGACGGGATGCTTCCTCGATGCGCTCCTTGGTCAGCAGCGGGCACTTGATCTGGACGAAATGCACGTCCGAGGGCACGGCGATGCCTGCCTCCCCCATGGCCGCTGCCACGGCTTCCGCCGTTGCGGCAATTTGCGATGCGCGGCCGATCTCCTCCGGCGCGAAGGGCCGCGTCATGCCGACGCCGATCGCCAGTCGCGGCGCCGTGCCGGGCGGCAGCGCGACCATCTCGCGGCAAAACACCAGCAGGTGCGGCGACAGCCCGCCCTCGGTGCCGCCCGACATGACGATGGCGACCCGCGCCTCGACTTCCTTCGGCGCGCAGCCCAGCTTGTCGGCGAGCAGCAGCTTGAGGGCGAGCGTGGCATAGCCGCGGGTGAAGTCGTTGACGCAGCCGTTGCCCTCGGTCTTGCCGACGATGGCCACGATGGTGGCGGGATCGATCTCGCCCGCCTCGATGGCGGCAGCGAGCGGGGCGGTATCCTGCGGGCCGGCCGTGGCCAGCCGCAGCACGCGGGCTCGCCGCACGCCGCTCATGCCGCCTTGCCGGCGTCGCTGCCGTGGCGCGCGCGGCGTCGGCGCAGCACGATCACGGAGACGAGCGCGATGCCGATCACCAGGAACGACACGCCCGTGGTGACCGTGCCCAGGGCGTAGAGCACCGGCGTGGTGACGTTGGTGGTCATGCCGTAGATCTCGAGCGGCAGGGTGTTGAAGGTGCCCGACGTATAGAGGCTGCGCGAGAACTCGTCGTAGCTCAGCGTGAAGCCGAACAGGCCGACGCCGATCAGGCTGGGCAGCAGGATCGGGATGACGACGTGGCGGATGGTCTGCCACGAGGTGGCGCCGAGGTCGCGCGCCGCTTCCTCGTAGCGCCGGTCGAAGCGGTTGAAGACGGCGAACATGATCAAGAGCCCGAACGGCAGCGTCCAGGTCAGGTGGGCGCCGAAGGCCGAGCTGTACCAGGCGGCTTCCCAGCCGAGCACGCGGAACAGCAGGCCGATGCCGAGGCTGATCAGGATCGACGGCACGATCAGGCTGGCGATGGCGAGGTAGAACACGATCGTCGAGCCGCGGAACCGGGTTCGGAACGCGAGGCCGGCCATGAACGAGGCGACGACCGTCACCAGCATGGCGGCGACGCCGAGGATCATCGAGCGCCGCAGGGAGCCGGCGAAGTCGCCGACCATCTGCTTCTCGAACAGGTTCCCGAACCAGTGCAGCGACACGCCGTTCATCGGGAAAGTGAGGCCGCCGGAGGGCCCCTGGAACGACAGCACCAGGATGGTCAGTGTCGGCCCGTAGAGGAACAGCACGAACAGGCCGAAGAAGGCGGCAAGGCACCAGAAGGCAGGCCCGCGGCGGCGGTTCACCTCACAGCTCCTTGCGGATGTCGACGATCCGCATCATGGCGGCGACCGTGAACAGCACCAGGAGCAACAGGATCACGGCATTGGCGGCCGCCGCGGGATACTGCAGGAGCGACATGGCGTTCATCATCATCAGCCCCACCGAGGCGGTCTGGCCGCCGCTCATCAGCCGCACGGTGACGAAATCGCCCATGACGATGGTGACGACGAAGATCGAGCCGATGGCGATGCCGGGCTTGCACAGCGGCACGATGACGTTCCACAGCGTCTGCCAGCCGCTGGCGCCGGCATCGCGCGCCGCCTCGAGCAGGCTGCGGTCGATGCGCATCATCGAGTTGAAGATCGGCACCACCATGAACAGCGTGTAGAGGTGGACGTAGGCCAGCACGACCGCGAAGTCGGAGAACAGCAGGAACTCGAGCGGCTGGTCGATCAGGCCGAGCTGCAGCAGGGTCATGTTGGCGAGGCCGTTGCGGCCCAGGAACGGAATCCACGAGATCATGCGGATGACGTTCGAGGTCCAGAACGGGATGGTGCAGACGAGAAACAGCACGGTCTGCCAGGTCGCCGACCGGACGTGAAAGGCGAGGAAGTAGGCCACCGTGAAGCCGATCAGCAGGGTGAGCAGCCATGTGATGGCGGCGAACTCGATGGTCTGCAGATAGGTCCGCCAGGTGACCGGAGAGGTCAACAGCTCCTCGTAGTTCTGCAGCAGGAACGCCGGGATGATCTGCGTCGTGTTGTAGTCGAAGAAGCTCACCACGACGATGGTGGCGATGGGCACGACCAGAAACAGCAGGAACACCAGCGTGAGCGGCGCGACCTGCAGGTAGGTGACCCAGGCGGAAACGCGAGACATCAGTATCGACTTGCCTCCCCCGTCATCGGGCAGGGCATTCGCACATGGGAAAAAGTGCCGTCATCCCGACCGGAGGCGCGCGCAGCGCGGCGAAGTGGAGGGAACTTTCTTGTTGCAGCTTCGTCAAGAAAAAGCCCCTCCACTACGCCGCGCTGCGCGCGGCTCCGGTCGGGATGACGGAATCTTTGTCCATATGCGAATGCCCTGCGTCATCGGGGGCGGTGCCCCAACATACGGGCCTTCGCCGCGCGGTAGCGGCTTCGGCCGCGCAGGCCGGGCGGAGGGGGAAGGCATCAGACCAAGTGGCTCTGATCCCGACGTCGGAATCGGAAAGACCTCGACTGGGGCTTTCCCCCTCCGGCCCTGCGGGCCACCTCCCCCGTCAGACGGGGGAGGCGACAAGATAAGCATGACGTCCTAAGCCGCGATGAACTGATTCCACTTCTGAACCATGTAGCGGTCCTCGTCCATGACGGCATTCCAGCAAGCAACGGCGCCCATGCGCTCATTGAACGAGCCACCGTCGCGCACGGCACCGGCCTTCTCGACCACCTGGCCCTGCGGGTTCTTGATGTCGCCCTGGGCCGGCTTGCCTTCCATCCAGAAGCCCCATTCGTCGGGCGTCATGTTGGCCTTGGCCGTCTCCAGCACCGCCGAGTAGTAGCCTTGGCGATTGAGGAACGCGCCGACCCAGCCCGACAGATACCAGTTGATGTAATCGTACGCCGCATCGAGCTGCGCGCCCTGCAGATGCCTGGCGAGCGAGAGACCACCACCCCAGGCGCGATAACCTTCCTTGAGCGGCTGGTAGACGCAGGGCACGCCCTTGCCGCGCACCGCCGACACTGCCGGCGACCACATCGACTGGATCACGACCTCGCCCGATGCCATCAGGTTCACCGATTCGTCGAAAGTCTTCCAGAAGGCGCGGAACTGGCCTTCCTTCTTGGTCTTGATCAGAAAATCGATGGTCTTGTCGATCTCCGCCTTGGTCATGTTGCCCTTGTCGCCATACTTCACGATGCCGGCCGATTCGCAGATCATCGCCGCGTCCATGATGCCGATCGACGGGATGTTGAGGATCGACGTCTTGCCCTTGAACTTCGGGTCCAGGATGTCCTTCCAGTTCTCGATCTTGCGGCCGACCAGGTCAGGCCGGATGCCGAGCGTGTCGGCGTTATAGATCGTCGGGATCATGGTGAACCACTCGGTCTCGCCCTTCGCGAACTTGGTCGAGCCCGCGCCTTCGACGAAGCTCACGGTATTGGGCGCGGTGCCCTGGGCGATCACGCTGTCGGGCTTCAGCTTGCCGGTTGTGAAGATCGGCACGATCTTGTCGTAGTACTTGATCTTCTTGACGTTCATCGCCTGCAGCGTGTTCGCCGGGAAGACCTTCTTGCACATCCAGTACTCGATATCGCCGATGTCGAACGAGTTCGGCTGGGTAACCACGCGCTGCACCACGGCATCCGAATCGAGCGCCGTCATCTGCAGGGTGATGCCGAGGTCGGCCTTGCACTTCTCGGCGATCTCGTTGATCGCCGACACGCCGGTGCCGCACTGGCGCAGCACGATGTTCTTGTTGTTCTGCGCCCAGATCGTCGGGAACCCGCCGACCGCCCCGCTGCCGAGCAGGGCGCCTGCCGCGCCGGCAGCCCCCTTGAGAACCTTGCGGCGTCCGACGCCGCGACCGTTGAGCTTCCGTGTCATCTTCAGTTCCTCCTTCACATTAGCGGCTGGTGGAGCCGCTCCCTCTATCGCTCCAGGACGTGAACGTCCTTTGGAGCCCACGACAGGACGACCGGCTCGCCGGGCGCCACCGGATTGGCATCGAAGCGCGCTTCCGGCACCACGGCCGACAAGGTGTCGAGACCTGTCACATCCACACCGACCTGCACGGTCGATCCGAGATACTCGACGGAACGCGTGACGCCGCGCAGCGACGTTGCGTCGACCGGCGCATTGCCGCGTTGCACGACGAGGCGATCGGCACGGATTGCGACATACGCGCCCTCCCCCTTGGCACGCGCCACCGCCGCCGGCAATACGTTGTGGCCGCCGATGAAACGGGCGACGAAGGCCGATTCGGGCCGGTTGAAGACGTCGCGGGCGCTCGCCGCCTGCTCGATCCTGCCCTGGTTCATCACCACCACCAGATCGGCCAGCGCCATCGCCTCGTCCTGGCTGTGGGTGACGTGAATGAAGCTTATGCCGAGCCGCTTCTGCAGGCTCTTCAGCTCCTCGCGCATGCGAATCCGCAGAAAGGGGTCGAGCGCCGACAGAGGCTCGTCGAGCAGCAGGACCTGCGGATCGGTGATCAGGGCGCGCGCCAGCGCCACGCGCTGTTGCTGGCCGCCCGACAGCTGGGCCGGCAGGCGGGCGGCGAACGGCTCCATCTGAACGCGCTTCAGCATCTCCAGCGCCCTGGCCCGGCGCGCATCCTTGGCCACGCCGCGCATCTTCAGGCTGAAGGCGACGTTGTCGGTGCAATCGAGATGCGGAAACAGCGCGTAGCTCTGGAACATCATCGCCGTGCCGCGCGCCGCCGGCGGCAGATGGGTGATATTCTCCGAGCCCAGGATGATGTCGCCTTCGCTCGCCTCCTCGTGGCCGGCGATCATGCGCAGCGTCGTCGTCTTGCCGCAGCCGCTCGGGCCGAGCAGGCAGCAGTACGAGCCCGAGGGAATGCGCAGGCTGATCGAATCTACCGCCACGGTCTCTCCGAAACGCTTGCCGAGGGCGACCAGCTCTATGTCGGGTTTTCGCGCCATCGGCGGCTGGGAGGCAAGGTTCATGCCATCATTGTAGGCTATCCTTGCGACGACGAGGATAGACATCCGGCCTTGGCCTGTGTCTTGCTGTCCCAAAGTACTCCTCCCCAGCTCCGCTGGTTAGGTGTCGGCGTCTTCACCGACGGAGGGGTGATGAGTCTTGGACCGCAGGCGTGTCGCCCGCTCTTCATCATGAACGGGCGAGACGCCTGCGGTCCGGAACGTCATGACCCCTCCGTCGCCGTATGACGGCGACACCTCCCCAGCGCAGCTGGGGAGGATAGGTCCAGTCGAAAATGTCTCGGGGAGGCGTCATGCGTTTGATCGGAGTCGATGTCGGCGGCACCTTTACGGATCTGGTCTTTGCCGACACGGACGCCGGCCGGACCGCCGTCCACAAGGTGTCGACCACGCCCGACGATCCCTCGCGCGGTGTCGTGGAAGGCCTGACGGCCCTGTGCGACAGGTACGGCATCCCGCGCGAGACCATCGACGTGGTGTTCCACGGCACGACCATTGCCACCAATGCCGTCCTCGAGCACGACGGCGCCGTCACCGGCATGATCACGACCGGCGGCTACCGCGACATCCTGCATATCGGCCGCCACCAGCGGCCACAGCATTATTCGATCATGCAGGACATCCCCTGGCAGGACCGGCCGCTGGTCAAGCGCCGGCATCGCAAGACCGTCAAGGAGCGTCTGGTGCCGCCCAGGGGCGAGGTGCTGGAACCGCTCGACGAGGCCGGCGTGCGCCAGGCCGTGCGGGAGCTCAAGGAAGCCGGCGTGCAGGCGATCGCCATCTGCTTCCTGTTCTCCTATCTCGACGCCGCGCACGAGGCGCGGGCGCGCGAGATCGTGCGCGAGGAGTATCCCGACTGCTTCGCCACGACCTCCTCGTCGGTGTCGCCGCAGTTCCGCGAGTTCGAACGCTTCACCACGACGGCGATGAACGCCTTCGTCGGCCCCAAGGTACGCAACTACGTCACCCGCCTCGAATCCGAGATCGAGGCATCCGGCTTCAAGGCCGATTTGCGCATCATGGCCTCCAACGGCGGCGTGGCGACGCCGGCCATGGTGTCCGAACGCCCGGTGCTCACGCTGCTGTCGGGCCCGGCAGCCGGCGTGATCGGCGGCGACTGGGCAGGCGGGCTTTCCGGGCGGCGCAACCTCATTACTTTCGACGTCGGCGGCACCTCGGCCGATATCGGCATCGTCACCGACGGCGGCTTCGGCGAGGCGACGGCGCGCGACACCTGGATCGCGGGCTTCCCGGTCCTGGTGCCGATGATCGACGTCCACACGATCGGCGCCGGCGGCGGCTCGATCGCCTTCGTCGACCAGGCCGGCGCCTTCAAGGTCGGCCCACGCTCGGCCGGCGCGATGCCAGGACCGGCCGCCTATGGCCGCGGCGGCACCCGCACGACCGTCACCGACGCCAATGTCGTGCTGGGCCGGCTCGACGGTGGCAATTTCCTGGGCGGCGGCATGTCGCTCGACGAGGTGGCGGCGCGCCGCGTCATCGGCGAGCTGGCGCGCGAGCTCGGCATGAGCGACCACGAGGCGGCCGAAGGCGTCGTCACCGTCATCAACGCCAACATGGCCAATGCCATTCGCTCGCGCACCGTCCAGAAAGGCATCGACCCGCGCAACTACGCCCTGGTAGCCTTCGGCGGCGCCGGCCCGCTGCATGGCGCCGAGGTTGCCGACATGCTGGGCGTGCCCGAAGTGATCGTACCGCCGCATCCCGGCATCACCTCCGCCGTCGGCCTGCTGATCAGCGACCTGCGCTACGACGCCATCCGCACCTCGTTCCAGGTCTCGGGCGCCGCCGATCTCCAGCGCATCAATGCCGATTTCGCGGCGATGGCCAGGGAGCTCGCGGAGCGCTTCACCAGCGACGGCATCGACCTCGGCCGCGTCAGCTTCGAGCGTCGCGGCGACCTGCGCTATGTCGGCCAGGGTTACGAGCTGCGCGTCCCCTTCCCCGACGGGACGATCGATGAGACGGCGCTGGCCAAGGCCTTCGAGGCTTTCCACGACATCCATCGCCGCGAGTACGGCCATCACTTCGCCGATTCGGCCATCGAGATCGTCAACCTGCGCCTGGTCGGTGCCGCCAGTGCCGCGACCATCGCCAAGCCATCGGCCGGCACGGCGACGTCGCTCGAAGCGGCGCGCGTGCGCAGCGGCACCTGCACCTTCCGCGTCGCCGGCAAGCTCGCCGACTACCCCACCACCTTCTACCGGCGCGACCTGCTGCCAGTCGGCGAGCGCATTGGCGGCCCGGCCATCGTCCTGCAGATGGATTCGACGACCGTGGTGCCGCCGCACTATGGCTTCGAAGCCGACACCGCCGGCAACCTGATCCTCCGGCGCGCCGATGCGTAGCCCATCCGCGCTTCACACCTCATTGTCCTCCCCAGCTCCGCTGGGGAGGTGCCCCGTCATACGGGGCGGAGGGGTCATGAGCCACGCGCCCCGGCCGTCTCCCCCGCTCATGATCATGAGCATTTGGGAAACCCCCGGTCCGGAAGCCCATGACCCCTCCGTCGCCGAAAACGGCGACACCTCCCCAGCGAAGCTGGGGAGGAATGCCGACCAAGCTGAATAAGAGGAGCCCATCCCATGTCCACATCCGCCCTCCGCCAGCCCGCGTCGAAGCGCGATCGCATAGATCCGATCACCACCAGCGTGATCCAGGGCGCTCTCGAGAACATCGCCATCGAGATGGGCTACAAGCTGATGCGCATGAGCTACTCCTCGATCATCCGCGAGTCGGAGGATTTCGGGGCGGCTCTGGTCGACGCCGAGGGCCGCGGCCTCGCCGAATCGGCGCAATCGACGCCGCTGCAGTCCGGCCCGATCCCGGGCTACGTGCGCGGCGTCCAGAAGATCCTGGCCGCGCGCGGCGACGTGTTCCGGCCGGGCGACGTAGTGATGCACAACGACGCCTACTCGGGCGCCAGCCACGGCCCGGACGTCGCCTTCATCGTGCCGGTGTTCGTGCAGGGCCGGCTGATCGGCTTCGCCGCCACGACGGCGCATCATCTCGATATCGGCGCGCTGTCGCCCGGCTCGTGCGGCATCGTCGAGGCGATCGACGCCTATGCCGAAGGGCTGCAATTCAAGGCGATCAAGGTCTACGACCGCGGCGTCCGCAACGACATGGTGTGGCAGATCGTGCGCGACAACATCCGCGCCTCCGACCTCGTGGTCGGCGACATGGATGCCCAGGTCGCGGCGGCGCGCATCGGTGCCGAGCGCATGGCCGAGCTGGTCGAGCGCTACGGCCTCGACACGTTCGACCTCGCCTGCACCGCCCTGATGGATCATTCCGAACGGCTGATGCGGCAGGCGATCGCCAAGTTGCCGGACGGCGTCTATCGCGCCGAGACGGCGATCGACGGCTATCTCGACAGCGACGATCCGTCGAAGAAGGAGCTGCCGATCGTCGTCACCATTACCAAGAAGGACGACAGCCTCACGGTCGATCTCACCGGCACGGCGCCGCAGGTGCCCGACCGGCCGATCAACATGCCGCTCGAAGGCACCGCCGACATCGCGATCTGGCTCACCATCCGGTCGATCCTGCTCGACACCGCGGTGCACGGCCATATTCCGGTGAATGCCGGACTGATCCGGCCGATCACCATCGTGGCACCCAAGGGCTGCCTCGCCAACCCGACCTTCCCGGCGCCCACCATCGCCCGCTTCTGCCCGGGCAACCAGCTCGCCGACACGGTGATGAAGGCGCTCGCGCAGGCCATGCCGGGCAATGTCTCGGCCGGCATCGGCAACCTCAAGGTCATCGCCTTCTCGGGCCTGAACAACGAGACCCACTGGGTGCACATGGAGATATTCGAGGGCTCCTACGGCGGCCGGCTGGGCAAGGACGGCATGGACGCCGTCGACACGCTCTACGCCAATACCCGCAACAACCCGATCGAGGACATCGAGACCCACCTGCCGCTGCGCGTGCTGCGCTACGAGCTGCGCGAAGACGTGGCCGGCGCCGGCAAGTGGCGCGGCGGCCTGGGCTCGGTGCGCGAGTTCGCCTTCCTGAGCGACGGCGGTGCCTCGGTCGAGGGCGAGGGTCACCGGTACCGCCCATGGGGTTTCCTCGGCGGCGCCGAAGGCATGCCCGCCAAGCTCGACCTGGTTGCCGGCGGCAAGACGCGTGCCCTGCCCTCCAAGGTGCCGCATATGAACATCGCCAAGGACGGCCGTTTCGTCTGCTACGGCCCGGCGGGCGGCGGCTACGGCAACCCGCTGGAGCGCGATCCGGCCAAGGTCGCCGACGACGTGCTCGACGGCGTCATCTCGATCAGGACGGCGAAGCGCGACTATGGTGTCGTGATTTCGGCCAAGGGCGTCGTCAATGCCAAGGCAACGGCAAAGTTGCGCGCCGACAGGTGACCGGTGTGCGCATGCTCGACTGCGTGCCGCCGCTTGGTTGCCGGTCCTCTTTGATCGAAGCGCCAAAGAATACCTCACCCTGAGGAGCCACGCGAAGCGTGGCGTCTCGAAGGGTCGGCAACAGACGTGCATCGGGCAACCCTTCGAGACGCGGCCTCCGGCCGCTCCTCAGGGTGAGGTCTTCTTTGGTGCTGCAGTCAAAGAAACGGACTGGCCGTAGTGGCCGGCGACATCGTTTCCGGTCTGCTCGCCTGCCTCAGGGTCGACCTCGGAAGAGGCACCCGCCCGTTGCCCGCCCGTCGCATCCACTATATCGTCAAATCTCCTGACGACGCGCCGAGCAAGGTGCGCGCTGGCGTTCCTGGGAGGAACTCATCATGCATCGGAAATCCGCGTTGCTCGCGTTGGCTGCCAGCGTGTTGGTCGCACTCGGCGCCGGTTCTGCGTCTGCGCAGAAGCAGACCCTCAAGATGGCGTACTGGGCGGGGCCCAGCCATCACATGGTCCAGACCCAGGAGGCCTGGGCGAAGACGGTCCTGGAGGCATCGGGCGGCAACCTCACGATCGAGATCGACAAGGCGCCGCTCGCCAAGCCCGACGGGCAGTACGACATCGTCAAGAATGGCGTGCGCGATCTCGTCTGGCACGTCCCGGGCTACACCGCCGGCCGCTTCGACCTGTTCCAGGGGCCCGAGCTGCCCTTCCTCTGCCCGAGCTCGACCGTGTGCAGCTCGGTGCTGTGGAAATGGTATGCAAAGCACGGTCTCGCAGCCAAGGAGTTCACCGACACCACGCTGGTGACGGCCTTCACCACCGGGCCGTTCGGCATCCACCTCGCCAAGCCGGCGCGGACGCTGGAGGAAATTCGCGCGCTCAAGATCCGCGTTGCAGGAGCCAGCGTGCCGGTCGCCAAGGCGCTCGGCTGGTCGGTTGCCACCCTGCCGGCGACCGAAGCCTACGAGTCGCTGCAGCGCGGCATCGTCGACGGCACCGTGTTCCCGTGGGAGGCGATCAACAGCTTCCGCCTCAACGAGCTCGCCAAGTTCCACCTCGAGATTCCCGGCGGCCTGCTCACCTCCAGCTTCATGATCGTCGGCAACACCAAGGCGATCGAGCGGCTGACGCCCGAGAACAAGGCGGCGCTGATGAAGGCGAGTGGCGCGGCCGGGTCGGCGCTTTTCGGCAAGTACTGGGACGCCGCCGACGAGCGCGGCCGGGCCGACGCCAAGCAGCGCAACCACGTCATCGAGACCATTGCGCCGGCCGAGCTCGACAAGTGGCGGCCGCTCCTGCAGGCAACGACGGACGAATGGCTCAGGAAGGCCAAGGCAAAGGGCGAGGACGGCGGGAAGCTGCTCGACGATCTCAAGCAGATGATCAAGGCCGCCCCGACGAACTGAGGCGGCCGTGGCCGACGTGCTGACGAGCCGCGTGGCGCGGCTCAACGGGCTGGTGACTGCGGTGCTCGCCCGCATCGCCGCGGTCGCGCTGGCCCTGATCGCGGTCGTCACGTTCCTCGACGTGTTTGCCCGCAAGCTCTTCAACTCGGGATTCACGTTCACGGTCGAGATGACCGAGATGGCGATGGCCCTGATCGTGTTCCTGGGCGTCGGCCTCGTCACCCATGAGCGTGGCCACATCGTGGTCGACGTGGTCACGCTGCGGCTGTCTCAGCGCGCCCGTGTCTGGCTCGGGCTTGTCACCAATCTCCTGTCGCTCGGCTTCGTCGCCATCATGGTCTGGCGGTTGTGGCTGCAGGCGGCCTTCATCGCGTCGAAAGGCGATTCGACGCCGATCTGGAATTTTCCCCTGTGGCCGATCGCCTACGTGATCGCCGGCGGCAGCGTGTTCCTGTTCACAGGGCTGCTGCTGCACGTGCTCGATGCGGCCGACCGGGCGGCTCATCCCGGAAAGTCGGCCCCCGAATCGGCCGAGCGCCCGTTCCAGGATTAGCGCGGCCCCATGGCTCCCTCGCTCATCGCCATCCTGACGCTGGGGTTGCTGTTCGTGCTGCTGGTTGGCGGCATGCCGCTCGGCTTCGCGATGGGGCTGAGCGGCTTTCTCGGTACCCTGCTGCTGATAGACTTGAGCGCCGCGCTCGCCCTGCTCGGCCAGACCGCCTACGAGACCGGGCTCACCTACAACCTGTCGGTGATTCCCATGTTCGTGCTCATGGGATACATCGCGAGCGAGGCGGGGCTCAGCGAGTCGCTCTACCGCGCCTGCCATGCCTGGCTCGGCCATCGCCGTGGCGGGCTGGCGCTCGCGACGATCGGCGCTTGCGGCGCGTTCGCGGCGATCTGCGGCTCGAGCCTGGCGACGGCGGCGACCATGGCCCAGATCGCGCTGCCGGAGATGCGCAAGTACAAGTATGCAGACAAGCTGGCCACCGGCGCGGTGGCGGCCGGCGGCACCATCGGCATCCTCATTCCGCCCAGCGTCGTCATGGTCATTTACGGGCTGCTGACCGAGACCAGCATCTCCGCTTTGTTCCTGGCCGGGTTCATCCCTGGAGTCCTGACGGTCCTCGGCTTCATGACAGCGATCGCCGTCGTGACGCGCATCGATCCGAGCCTCGGCCCACCGGCGGAGCGCGCGCCGATGCCGGAACGGTTCAAGGTGCTGGGAAGCGTATGGGGCACCGCCGTGCTGTTCCTGGTGGTGATCGGCGGGCTTTATGTCGGCCTTTTCTCGCCGACCGAGGCCGCCAGCGTGGGCGCGTGCGGCGCCTTCGTGCTCGGCCTGGTCAACCGCAAGACACCACGCCAGCTGCTGCGGACGTCGCTGATCGACACGGTCAAGACCACGGCGATGATCTTCACGGTGCTGATCGGTGCCATCCTGTTCAACAACCTCCTGATCCTGGCCTCGGTTCCGACCATGGTCAGCGACTGGATCTCGGGCCTGCCGCTCGGACCGACCGCCGTGCTGCTCGTCATCGTCGCAATGTACTTCGTGCTGGGCTGCCTGCTCGATTCGCTGGCGATGATCCTGCTGACCATCCCGATCGTATTCCCCATCGTCAAGGCACTGGGTTACGACCCGGTCTGGTTCGGCATCGTCATCGTGATGGTTGTCGAGCTCGGCCTGATCACGCCGCCGATCGGCATGAACGTGTTCGTGATCAAGGGCATGGCCCCGGACGTCCCATTGGAGACGATCTTCCGCGGCGTCACCCCCTTCATCGTCGCCCAGGTCATCCTGATCGTCGTCCTGATCGCCTTTCCGCAAATCGCCCTGTGGCTTCCGGAGACGGTGTCCCGGTAGGATTGCCGCGCGCGCCACCGGTGCGCTTGACTCGGCCTCCCCGGCCCGCCACTAGGCACTGCCAGAATGCCAGCCCTGCCACACGAAGGATCCGGTCGATGAGCTTCACCTCCAAGGTGTTCGAAACCCGCGTCGTCAAGATGGCCGACCGCGAGGAAACCATCGTCGCCGGCGGCCGCCATTTGTTCCCCCTGCTGCCCAAGGCCTTCGACGGCATCAAGCAGATCGGCGTGATCGGCTGGTCCTCCCAAGGCCCGGCCCAGGCTCAGAACCTGCGCGAATCGCTCGAAGGCTCCGGCATCCGGGTCAAGGTCGGCCTGCGCGAGGGATCGTCCTCGATGAAGGAGGCCGCGGCTGTCGGTTTCACCAAGGAGAATGGCACGCTGGGCGAGATGTACGCCGTGATCCGCGAGAGCGACATGTCGCTGCTGCTGATCTCCGATGCCGCCTTCGCCGAGAACTACAAGGAGATCTTCGCCGCCTTCCGGCCCGGCACGACGCTCGGCCTCAGCCACGGCTTCCTGCTGTCGCACCTGCAGGCGCAGGGCGAGGGTTTCCCCAAGAGCATCAACGTCGTCGCGGTTTGCCCGAAGGGCATGGGCCCGTCGGTCCGCCGCCTCTACGAACAGGGTCGCGAGGTCAACGGCGCCGGCATCAATGCGAGCTTCGCCGTCCAGCAGGACGTCAACGGCAAGGCGACCGACTATGCGCTCGCCTGGTCGGTCGCGCTGGGCTCACCCTACACCTTCGAGACCACCCTGGAATCCGAGTACCGCTCCGACATCTTCGGCGAGCGCGGAATCCTGCTCGGCGCCGTGCACGGCATCGCCGAGAGCCTGTATGCGCGCTATGTCGGCAACGGCATGGCCAAGGACGATGCCTATCTCAATACGTCCGAGTCGATCACCGGGCCGATCAGCAAGACCATTTCGCGGTCCGGTCTGAAGGCGGTCTACGAGCAGCTCGACGACAAGGAGAAGGCGGCCTTCCGCAAGGCGTTCAACGCCGCCTATCATCCCTCGCGCGAGATCCTCGAGGAGATCTACGACGATGTCGCCTCGGGCAACGAGGTGCGCAGCGTCATCCAGGCGACCCGGCGTCACGGCACCTATCCCATGGGCAAGATCGACAGCACCGACATGTGGGTCGTCGGCGAGAAGGTGCGGGCCAATGCCCAGCGCAACTACGCGCCGATCAACCCGGAGACGGCCGGCGTCTACATGGCCTGCATGATGGCCCAGGTCGATCTCCTGAAGGATCGCGGCCATCCCTACTCGGAGATCGCCAATGAATCGATCATCGAGGCAGTCGATTCACTCAACCCCTACATGGACTACAAGGGCGTGTCGTACATGGTCGACAACTGCTCGACCACGGCTCGGCTGGGTGCCCGCAAGTGGGCGGCGCGCTTCGACTACATCCTGAAGCAGCAGGCCTTCCCGACGATCGACCAGAGCGCGGCCAGGGACGAGACGCCATTCGACAAGTTCATGAACAGCAACATCCACGAGGTCCTGAAGGTCTGCGCCGAG
>JALHMO010000145.1 GCA_022844015.1 Reyranella sp.
TACCTGCATGGCCCGTGTGCCATCGGCAGCATCGGCCCGGTCGCGGACCTTACCTATCCGGTCGAGCGGCTGGGCGCCGGGCCGACGAGCCTGCGTGATCTCGTCGACGGCAAGTCGAGCTTCCTCGGCAAGCTCCAGGCAGCCAAGCACCCCCTGATCGTCGTCGGCATGGGTGCGCTGGTGCGCGACGACGGCGCCGCCGTCCTGGCGCTGGCGCGCGAGCTTGCCGACAAGCTCGGCGCCGTGCGGGCCGACTGGAACGGCTTTGCCGTGCTTCACACGGCGGCGGCGCGGGTCGGCGGCCTCGACCTCGGGCTGGTGCCCGGGCCGGAGGGCCGCGATGTCGCCGACATCCTGGACGGCTGCGAG
This sequence comes from Reyranella sp., assembly GCA_022844015.1. Classification (GTDB taxonomy): domain Bacteria; phylum Pseudomonadota; class Alphaproteobacteria; order Reyranellales; family Reyranellaceae; genus Reyranella. The sequence continues at coordinate 370 of JALHMO010000145.1, forward strand.
AAGAAGGAGATCGACTTCGTCTATCTCCTGGCGGCCGACGAGCTGGACACCAGGCGGCTCGGCAAGGCGTTCGTGGTCTACCAGGGCCATCATGGCGACGCCGGCGCGCAGCGCGCCGACGTGATCCTGCCTGGGGCTGCCTACACCGAGAAGCCGGGCACCTACGTCAACACCGAAGGCCGCGTGCAGAGGGCCTTCCGCGCCGGCTATCCGCCGGGCGAGGCGCGCGAGGACTGGGCGATCCTGCGCGCCCTGTCGGAGCGCCTGGGCAGGCAGCTGCCGTACGATACGTTGGACCAGGTGCGGGCCCGGCTGGTCGCCGTGAACCAGAGCTTCGCCGCGCTCGATCAGCAGGCGGCCGGCGGCTGGGGCACGTTCGGCAAGGCGAGCAGCCTCGGCGAGGCGCCGTTCGTGTCGCCGATCGCGAATTTCTACATGACCTGCCCGATCAGCCGGGTGTCGCGGACGATGGCCGAGTGCACGGCCTCGCGCGCCCAGCTGCTGGCGGCGGAATAGGGCGGCGGGGTAAAGGGCATGGGCGCCGACCTGATCCATTTCTTCACGACCAACTGGCTGGGCCAGGCCATCGTCATCCTGGCCCAGTGCCTGCTGGTCACCGTGCCGCTGCTCCTTTCGGTGGCCTACATGACCTACGCCGATCGCAAGATCTGGGCCTCGATCCAGCTGCGGCGCGGCCCCAACGTGGTCGGCCCGTTCGGCCTGCTGCAGCCCATGGCCGACGGGCTGAAGCTGGTGCTGAAGGAGACGATCGTTCCCTCGAGCGCCAACGCCGTGCTGTTCATCCTGGCGCCGATGATCACCTTCATCACGGCGCTGATCGCTTGGGCGGTCGTGCCGTTCGACGACGGCTGGGTCATCGCCGACATCAATGTCGGTATCCTCTACCTGTTCGCCATCTCCTCGCTCGGCGTTTACGGCATCATCATCGCCGGCTGGGCATCGAACTCCAAGTACGCGTTCCTGGGCGCGCTGCGCTCGGCGGCGCAAATGGTGTCGTACGAGGTCTCGATCGGCTTCGTGCTGGTCACGGTCCTGCTTTGCGTCGGCTCGCTCAATCTCTCGAAGGTGGTGCTGGCCCAGTCCGGCGGGTTCTGGAACTGGTTCTGGCTGCCGCTGCTGCCGATGTTCGTCATCTTCTTCGTGTCGGCGCTGGCCGAGACCAACCGCACGCCGTTCGACCTGCCGATGTCGGAGGCCGAGCTGGTGGCGGGCTTCCACACCGAATACTCGTCGATGACCTTCGGCCTGTTCTTCCTCGGCGAATACGCCAACATGATCCTGCTGTCGGCGTTGGGGGCGGTGCTGTTCCTGGGCGGGTGGATGTCGCCGATACCGTTCGCGCCCTTCACATGGGTGCCGGGCGTCGTCTGGTTCGCTCTGAAGATCGCGTTCCTGCTGTTCGTGTTCAGCTGGACCAAGGGAACGCTGCCCCGCTACCGCTACGACCAGCTGATGCGGCTGGGCTGGAAGGTGTTCCTGCCCGTGTCGCTGGGCTGGGTCGTCCTCACCGCCGCCGTGCTGCAGTTCGGCGGCTGGGTCCCGAAATCCTAGGGAGATCGCAACATGGCCTCTCTCGACCGCACCGCGCGCTCCTTCCTGCTTTCCGAGCTGGTGACGGGCTTCATGCTCACCTTGAAGTACATGTTCAAGCCCAAGGTGACGGTGAACTATCCCTACGAGAAGGGACCGCTCAGCCCGCGCTTCCGCGGCGAGCATGCGCTGCGCCGCTATCCCAATGGCGAGGAGCGTTGCATCGCCTGCAAGCTCTGCGAGGCGATCTGTCCCGCCCAGGCCATCACCATCGAGGCCGAGCCACGCGACGACGGCAGCCGGCGGACGACCCGCTACGACATCGACATGACCAAGTGCATCTATTGCGGCTTCTGCCAGGAAGCCTGCCCGGTCGATGCCATCGTCGAAGGCCCGAACTTCGAGTTCGCGACCGAGAACCGCGAGGAGCTGATGTACAACAAGGACAAGCTGCTCGCGAACGGCGACCGCTGGGAGCCGGTGATCGCGGCCAATCTCAAGTCAGACGCGGCGTATCGCTGAGCCGGGACGGGGAGCAGGGTTTTCGCATATGACCACGACACCGTCATCCCGACCGGAGCCGAGCGAAGCGAGGCGTAGTGGAGGGACCTTTCTTTTCGATTCGACAAGAAAGGTCTCTCGACTTCGCCGCCCTTCGGGCGGCTCCGCTCGGGATGACGGAGGAAAGTGGCATACGCGAATGTCCTGGGGAGTGTAGGGGAAGAACATGCTGCTCCAGGCTCTGGCCTTCTACGTCTTCGCGTTCGTCGTCATGGCGTCCGCGACCATGGTCGTGGTGTCGCGCAACCCGGTCTACTCGGTCCTGTTCCTGATCCTGGCCTTCTTCAATGCCGCGGCGCTGTTCATCCTGATCGGGGCCGAGTTCATCGCCATGATCCTGATCATCGTCTATGTCGGCGCGGTGGCCGTGCTGTTCCTGTTCGTCGTGATGATGCTCGACATCAATGTGACGCAGCTGCGCGAGGGCTTCCTGAAGTATCTCCCCATCGGTGCGCTGATCGGGCTGGTGCTGTTGGCGGAGATCCTGTTCGGCCTGGGCGTGCTGGGCAGCGAGTCGACGGCCATGGCGGGGCTCGGCAAGGCGGCGCCCCAGGTCGGCGCGATCGACAACACGCGGGCGATCGGCCGGGTGCTCTATACCCAGTACTTCTATCTCTTCCAGGTGTCCGGCGTGGTGCTGCTGGTCGCCATGATCGGCGCCATCGTGCTCACGCTGCGCAGCCGGCCGGGCGTGCGGCGCCAGCGGGTCGCCGAGCAGCTTTATCGCCCCAAGGACCAGACCATCGAGGTGGTCAAGGTGCCGACGCGGGAGGGCGTGTGATGACGATCGGGCTCGGCCACTACCTCTTCGTCGCCGCCGTGCTGTTCACGCTGGGCATCCTGGGCATCTTCCTGAACCGCAAGAACGTCATCGTCATCCTGATGTGCGTCGAGCTGATGCTGCTGGCGGTGAACATCAACCTGGTCGCCTTCTCGGTCTACCAGGGCAACATCGTGGGCCAGGTCTTCGCCATGTTAGTGCTGACCGTGGCGGCCGCGGAGGCGGCCATCGGGCTCGCCATCCTGGTGGTCTACTTCCGCAACCGCGGAACGATCGAAGTCGAAGATATCAACGCGATGAAGGGCTAGGGGCGCCAAGTCATGGATCTCGCCATCAAGCTCATCGTCCTGCTGCCGCTGCTGGCCGCGGCCATCGCCGGGCTGTTCTGCCGTGTCATTGGCGACCGGCCGGCCCAGTTCGTGACCTGCGCGGCCCTGTTGATCGCCGCGGCCCTGTCCGTCTTCGTCTTCGTCCGCATCGGCTTCGGTCCCGAGAGCGCCAAGCTGGTCGTGGTCAAGCTGTTCAGCTGGATGGATTCGGGCACCCTGACGGTCAATTGGTCGCTGCGGGTCGATACGCTCACCGCGGTCATGCTGATCGTCGTCACCGGCGTGTCGTCGATGGTCCATGTCTACTCGGTGGGCTACATGGCCGAGGATCCGAGCATCCCGCGCTTCATGTCCTACCTGAGCCTGTTCACCTTCTTCATGCTGATGCTGGTGACGTCGGACAACCTGGTGCAGCTGTTCTTCGGCTGGGAGGGCGTCGGCCTCGCCTCGTATCTGCTGATCGGCTTCTGGTACGACAAGCCGTCGGCCAACGATGCGGCGATGAAGGCGTTCATCGTCAACCGGGTCGGTGATTTCGGCTTCGCCCTGGGCATCTTCGCGGTCTGGATGCTGAGCGGCTCGGTGAACTTTGCCGAGATCTTCGCCAAGGGTCCCGAGATGGCCCAGGCACGCATCGAGTTCCTCGGCATGAACCTGCCGGCCCTCGAGACGGCCTGCCTGCTGCTGTTCGTCGGCGCCATGGGCAAGTCGGCCCAGCTCGGCCTCCATACGTGGCTGCCCGACGCCATGGAGGGCCCGACCCCGGTATCGGCCCTGATCCATGCCGCGACCATGGTGACGGCGGGTGTCTTCATGGTGTGCCGTCTGTCGCCGATCTTCGAGCTGGCGCCGACCGCCCTGGCGGTCGTCACCCTGATCGGTGGGGCAACCGCCTTTTTCGCCGCGACCATCGGCATGACCCAGTTCGACATCAAGCGAGTGGTCGCCTACTCGACCTGCAGCCAGCTCGGCTACATGTTCTTCGCCGCCGGCGTCGGCGCCTACTCGGCGGCGATGTTCCACCTGATGACGCATGCCTTCTTCAAGGCGCTGCTGTTCCTCGGCTCGGGTTCGGTCATCACCTGCCTGCACCACGAGCAGGACATGCGAAAGATGGGCGGCGTCAGGGAGAAGGCGCCGCAGACCTTCTACCTCATGTGGGTCGGGACCCTGGCGCTGTCGGGCATCGGCGTGCCGTTCATCCTCGGCAACGGCCTGGGCTTCGCCGGCTTCTACTCCAAGGACATCATGCTCGAGTCGGCCTACGGGACGCACTCGGTGGTCGGCATGATCGCATTCTGGCTGGGCACGATCGCCGCCTTCATGACGGCTTTCTACTCGACCCGCCTGATGTTCATGACCTTCTACGGCAAGTATCGCGGCGACCATCACACCTGGGACCACGCTCACGAATCGCCGGCGGTCATGCTGATCCCACTCTACGTGCTGGGAACCGGGGCGGCGCTGTCCGGCCTCGTCGCCTACGACTGGTTCGTCGGCCACGACTGGAAGCAATTCTGGGGAACCGCGTCGATCGCCGTGAAGTCGACCGAGGTGGTTCTGCACCACGCTCACGAGGTGCCGCTGTGGGTCAAGCTGGCGCCGCTGGTCTTCGCCCTGTCGGGCATTGCCCTCAGCTACTACTTCTACATCGTCCGGACGGAGCTGCCGGCGCTGACGGTGAAGCGTTTCCCGGGCCTGCACGACCTGTTCTACAATAAGTGGTACTTCGACGAGCTCTATGATGCGATGTTCGTCAAGCCGTCGCTGCGTATCGGCCGAGCCTTTTGGAAGAAGGGCGACGAGGCCACGATCAACGGGCTGGGACCGGACAACATCGCCGCCCGTGCCCAGGACATGGCCGGCGCGCTCAGCCGCTTCCAGAGCGGCTACCTCTATCACTATGCGTTCGCGATGCTGGTCGGCGTGGCCGGTCTCGTGACCTACTTCATGCTGTCGGCGAGGTAAGGCCCGATGTCGAGCTGGCCGATCCTGTCGCTGATCACCTTCCTGCCCCTGGCGGGGGCGCTGTTCTGCCTCGTGGTGAACGGCCCGAAGGAGGCCGTCGAGCGCAACTGCAAGAGCATCGCGCTGGCGACCTCGCTGGCGACGTTCCTGATCTCGCTGCTGCTGTGGGCGCGCTTCGACGTCACCAAGGCGGGCTTCCAGTTCGAGGAGAAGGCCGACTGGGTGCCTGCGCTGGCGATCGGCTACCACATGGGAATCGACGGCATCTCGCTGTTCTTCGTGCTGCTGTCGACCCTGTTGACGCCGATCTGCATCCTGGCGAGCTGGGAATCGATCCATGTCCGCGTCAAGGAGTTCATGGTCGCCTTCCTGGTGCTCGAGACCTTCATGGTCGGCATGTTCTGCGCACTCGACCTGGCGCTGTTCTACATCTTCTTCGAAGGCGTGCTGATCCCGATGTTCCTGATCATCGGGGTTTGGGGCGGCCCACGGCGCGTCTACGCCGCCTTCAAGTTCTTCCTCTACACGCTGCTCGGCTCGGTGCTGATGCTGCTGGCCATCATCGCCATCTACTGGCAGGTCGGCACGACCGACCTTCTCACGGCGATGGACAAGCTGGAGCTGCCTTTCATCTGGCAGTGCTGGCTGTGGCTCGCCTTCTTCGCCTCGTTCGCGGTCAAGGTGCCGATGTGGCCGGTTCATACCTGGCTGCCCGACGCCCACGTCGAGGCGCCGACCGCGGGCTCGGTCATCCTGGCCGGCGTGCTCCTGAAGATGGGCGGCTACGGCTTCCTGCGGCTGTCGATCCCGCTCCTGCCCGAGGCGACGCAGTATTTCGCGCCGCTCGTCTTCGGCCTGTCGATCGTGGCGGTCATCTACACCTCGCTGGTCGCCCTGGTACAGGAGGACATGAAGAAGCTGATCGCCTACTCGTCGGTCGCCCATATGGGCTTCGTGACGATCGGCGCCTTCGTCCTCAACATGCAGGGTGTGCAGGGCTCGTTGTTCCAGATGCTGAGCCATGGCATCGTCTCGGCCGCGCTGTTCCTCTGCGTCGGCGTGGTCTACGACCGAATGCACACGCGCGAGATCGCGGCCTATGGCGGCCTGGTCCATCGCATGCCGCGCTACGCCTTCACCTTCATGTTCTTCACCCTGGCGAGCGTCGGCCTGCCGGGTCTTTCGGGCTTCGTCGGCGAGTTCCTGGTGCTGGTCGGGGCGTTCAAGGCGAACACCTGGGTGGCGACGCTGGCGGCGACCGGCCTGATCCTGGGCGCGGCCTATGCGCTCTGGCTCTACCGCAAGATCGTCTTCGGCGAGCTCACCAAGTCGTCGCTGAAGGCCATCCTCGACATGAACCGGCGCGAGATCGCGGTGTTCCTGCCGCTGGTCCTGCTGACCCTGTGGATGGGCATCTACCCCAACTCCTTCCTCGATCCGATGGCACCGGCAGTCGACAAGCTGGTCGCCGACTATCAGAACGCAATCAAGCTCGCCCGCACCGCGGCGCTGGCGCCGTGAGCGGGCGGGAGTGACGGACATGGTCATCGGTCTCGAATCCTGGACGCTGGCGCGCCCCGAGCTGTTCCTCGCCGCGGCGACGACGCTGCTGCTGATCTACGGCGTGGTTCGCGGCGAGGTCGCCACGCCGTTCGTGTCCCTGGCGACGTCGGCGGCCCTGCTGGTGACGGCGGCGCTGCTGTTCCTGCCCTATCGTGAGGGCACGGCGTTCGCTTCCCTGTTCATCGTCGACCGCCTGACGGCGACCATGAAGGTGCTGGTGCTGGTCGGCGCCGCGATCGCCATCCTGATGTCGCGTGCCTATTTCGAGCGAGTGCGCGCCTGGCGCTTCGAGTACCCGCTGCTGGTCGCTCTGGCGACGCTCGGCATGATGCTGATGATCTCGGCCAACGACCTCATGGCTCTTTATGTCGGGCTCGAGCTGCAGTCGCTGGCGCTCTACGTCGTGGCGGCATTCCAGCGCGACGACGCCCGGTCGACCGAGGCCGGCGTGAAGTACTTCGTCCTGGGCTCGGTCGCGTCGGGCATGCTGCTGTTCGGCGCCTCGCTGATCTACGGTTTCTGCGGCGGCACGGCCTTTGTCCAAATCTCCCGCGCCCTGCTCGAAGGCCGCGGCGCGGAGTTCGGCACCATCATCGGATTGGTGTTCGTCGTCGCAGGCCTCGCCTTCAAGGTATCGGCTGTGCCCTTCCACATGTGGACGCCGGACGTCTACGAGGGTGCGCCGACGCCGGTCACCGCCCTGTTTGCCGTGGCCCCGAAGATCGCCGCCCTGTCGCTGATGGTCTCGGTCCTGATGGGGCCGTTCAAGCCCCTGTTCGCGCAATGGCAGCAGATCATCGTGGTCGCCTCGGTGCTGTCGATGGCGCTCGGCGCTTTTGCGGCGCTGCGTCAGCAGAACATCAAGCGGCTGATGGCCTACTCGTCGATCGGCAATGTGGGCTACATCCTGCTGGGCCTGGCGAGCGGCAGCGAGAGGGGCATCCAGTCGGTCGTGTTCTATCTCGTGATCTACATGGTCATGACGCTGGGCGTGTTCGCGACGATCCTGATGATGAAGCGCCGCGACGTCATGGTGGAGGACATCTCCGATCTCTCCGGCCTGGCGCGCAGCCAGCCGGCCATGGCGTTCGCCCTGCTGATCTTCATGTTCTCTCTGGCCGGAATCCCGCCGCTCGCCGGGTTCTGGGGCAAGCTCTACATCTTCATCGCGGCGGTCGAGGCCAAGCTCTACGTCGCGGCGGTGCTCGGCGTTCTGGCATCGGTGGTGGCGTCCTACTACTACCTCCGCATCGTCAAGGTGATGTACTTCGACGAGCCGGCCGAGGCGCTCGACCGGCCGGCCTTCGGCGTCAATCGCGCGGTTGCCCTTGCAGCCGCCGTGCTGGTGGCGGTCTTCTCTCTTGCGCCCCAGCCGCTCAGCCTTGTTGCCGCTGCGGCGGCCAAGGGCCTGTTCCCGTGAATCCTCCGCCCGTCCTGCCGGACGGGTGGACGCTTGTCGCGCTCGATACCGTCGGCAGCACCAACGACGAGGCGGCCCGCCTCGCCGATTCCGGCGCGCCGGAAGGAACCGTGGTGTGGTCGCGCGAGCAGACCGGCGGACGCGGGCGTCGCGGCCGCCGCTGGTCCTCGCCGGTCGGCAATCTCTACACCTCCACCATCCTGCGGCCCGATTGCGTGGCTTCCCGGGCGGCGGAGATCGGGTTTGTTGCTGCCCTCGCGGTCGCCGACATGGTGCCGGCCGGCCGCGAGGTGCGGGTGAAGTGGCCGAACGACGTGCTGGTCGACGGCGGCAAGGTCGCCGGCATCCTGCTGGAGAGCGCCGTCGGCGACGGCGGCCGCGTCCTGCACGTCGTGGCGGGCATCGGCGTCAATGTCGGATTTGCGCCGCAGCTGCCGGACATGCGCTATCCCGGTGCGGCTCTGGGCGGCACGGTCGAGACGGCCCTCGGGAAGCTCGCCGCCGCGCTCGCCCGGCGCGTCGAGGAATGGCGACGTACCGGGTTCCAGGCGGTGCGCTCGGAATGGCTCGCGCAGGCGGGCCCGCTCGGCGCCGTGGTCGATGTCAGGCTGGGCGAGGGGCTGGTCCGAGGCCGATTTGCCGGCCTCGATCACGAAGGCGCCCTGCTGCTGGACACTGCCGACGGTCCGCGCCGGATCGTATCGGGTGAATTGCTGGGCCGTGCGGCCTGAGAGAGGGATCAAGGATGCTGCTTGCCATCGATGTCGGCAACACCAACTCGAAGTTCGCCGTTTTCGACGGCGACAGGCTCGTGTCGCAGTTCCGCCTGCGCACCGAGGCCAAGCGTACCGCCGACGAGTATGCCGCCTGGCTGACGCAGCTGATGCACCTGCAGGGTTTCGACCCCGGCTCGATCAAGGGAGCGATCCTGGCGAGCGTCGTGCCGGCAGTGAACCCGCACCTGCGCCGCCTGTGCGAGACATATTTCCGGACCAGGCTCCTGGTGGTGGGCGAGCCTGACTGCAAGCTCGGCATCAAGGTCCTGATCGACCGGCCGCAGGACGCCGGAGCCGACCGCCTGGTCGGCGTGATCGCTGGCTACAAGAGGCATGGCGGCCCGCTGATCACCATCGATTTCGGCAGCGCCACGACCTTCGACATGGCCGACAGGGATGGCAACTTCGTAGGCGGCGTCCTGGCGCCCGGCGTCGAGCTGACGATCGAATCGTTCTACCTGATGACGGCGCGCCTGCCGCGCATCCGGGTGGAGAAGCCGGCCCACGTGATCGGCAAATCGACCGTGCCCGCCATGCAGTCCGGCATCTTCTGGGGCTATGTCGGGTTGATCGAGAGCTTGATCAAGCGTATCCGCGCCGAGTATGGCGAGCCGATGAAAGTCGTTGCAACCGGCGGTCTCGCGGAGGTGTTCAAGGACGAGATCGGCCTGTTCGACGCGATCGAGCCGGACCTGATGTCGCTTGGGCTTCTGGAGATCTGGCGGCGCAACCGCTCATGACCGTCCCATCGCACGACGAGCTGCTGTTCCTGGCCCTCGGAGGCGCCGGCGAGATCGGCATGAACCTCAACCTCTACGGCCATGCCGGCAAGTGGTTGATGATCGATCTCGGCATCGGCTTCGCGGACGGCACGATGCCCGGCATCGAGGTGGTGATGCCCGATCCGGCATTCATCGAGGAACGCCGCGACCAGCTGGTCGGCATCGTGCTGACCCATGCTCACGAGGATCACCTCGGTGCGGTCGCCGATCTGTGGCCGCGCCTGCGCGCCCCGGTCTATGCGACGCCGTTCGCAGCCTCGGTGCTGAAGCGCAAGCTCACCGAAGCCGGCCTCGTGGACGCGGTGCCGGTCACCGAGATCCCGCTGCGCGGCCGTTTCAGCCTGCCGCCCTTCGAGCTCGAGTTGATCACCATGACCCATTCGATCCTCGAGCCCAACGCGCTGGCGATTCGCACGCCGCTGGGAACGGTGTTCCATACTGGGGACTGGAAGATCGATCCCGAGCCGCTGCTCGGCGAGGTCACCGACGAGGCAGTGCTGCGGCGCATCGGCGAGGAGGGCGCCCTCGCCATGGTGTGCGACAGCACCAACGTCTTCGTCGAGGGCGAGGCGGGCTCCGAATCGACGGTGCGCGCCAATCTCGAGAAGCTCGTCAAGGCCGGCAAGAACCGGATCGCGGTGACCTGCTTCGCCTCCAACCTGGCGCGGGTGGAAAGCATTGCCCTTGCGGCGGTGGCAGCCGACCGACATCCCGTGCTGTCGGGACGGGCGCTGGTGCGCATGGTCGAGGCGGCCCAGGAATGCGGCTACCTGCTGGACTTCCCGGTTTGCATCCCGGAGAGCCAGGCGGGCTTCCTGCCGCGCGACAAGGTCGTGCTGATCTGCACCGGCAGCCAGGGCGAGCCGCGTGCGTCGATGGCCAAGCTCGCCAACGGCGATCATCGCGATCTCGTCCTCGAAGCCGGCGACACGGCGATCTTCTCCTCGCGCGTCATTCCCGGCAACGAGCACTCGGTAGGCCGGATGCAGAACGCGCTGCTGGCGCGCGGCGTCGAGATCGTCACCGACAGCGACGAGAACATCCATGTCTCCGGCCATCCGGCGCGCGACGAGCTGGTGCAGGTCTACCAGTGGATCCGGCCGAAGATCGCGGTGCCGGTGCATGGCGAGCTTCGCCACATGGTCGAGCACGCCAGCCTGGCACGTGCCTGCCAGGTCCCGGAAACGATCGTGGCGCCGAACGGCACGCTGGTCCGACTGGCGCCGGGGCCGGCCGAGATCATCGACCACGTGCCGGCCGGGCGACTGGCGCGCGACGGCGATGGGGTGGTGCCGGTCGACGGCGCGTCGCTGCGCGAACGTCGCAAGCTCCTGTGGAACGGCGCGGCTGCAGCGACGCTGGTGGTCGACGGCAAGGGGCGGCCGATGGCGCCGCCCAAGGTGACGTTGCGCGGCTTCGACGACGAGGAGGGAGCACTCGGCAAGGCCGTGGTGGCGGGCCTCGAGGAGATGCTGGCCGATCTCAAGGCCGCCGACCGGGCCGACGACGCCCGGCTCGAGCAGGCCGTCCGCACGGCCGTGCGGCGCGTTGTCCGCACTCACCTCGGCAAGAAGCCGTTGACGGACGTGCATATCGTCCGCATCTAAAGCGCATGATCGGACGCCTGAACCACATCGCCATCGCCGTGCCCGACCTCGCCAAGGCGGCCAACCTGTATCGGGACGTGATGGGGGCCAAGGTGAGCGAGCCAAAGCCGCAGCCCGCGCACGGCGTAACCGTGGTGTTCGTCGAGCTGCCGAACACCAAGATCGAGCTGCTGCACCCGCTCGGCGAGAAGTCCCCGATCGCCAATTTTCTCGCCCGCAACGGCGATGGCGGCATCCACCACGTCTGCTACGAGGTCGACGACATCTACGCCGCGCGCGACAAGCTGAAATCCCAGGGTGCCCGCGTCCTGGGCGACGGCGAGCCCAAGATCGGCGCTCACGACAAGCCGGTGCTGTTCCTGCATCCCAAGGATTTCACCGGCACGCTGATCGAGCTCGAGCAGGTCTGAGGCGCGCCCCATGAGCTGGGCGACCGGGCTCATGGTCTATATCGTGGTCTGGTGGATCGTGCTGTTCGCCGTCCTGCCGCTCGGCGTGCGCAAGGTCGAGAAGCCCGGCCCGGGCGAGGATCACGGCGCTCCCGAGCGGCCTGAGCTGCTGCGCAAGGTGATCATCACGTCATTGGTCGCCGCCGCCCTGTGGCTCGGCTTTTTCATCCTCCACCAGCTCGACGTCTTCAGCTTCCGGCGGCTGGTGGAGTAGAGGCAAGTTGCATGCCGCCGGCATCGCCCCCAACCCTCGGGGGTCGCCTGAGGTATGGAGCTGACGGAGCGCAATTGCATCGCGCTGCCGTCGATTCGGCGACCTTGGTCGAGTTGAGCAAGGCCCTCGCTGGGCATCGGCGAGGGCAGGCGGGAAGCAGACTGTTCGGCGTTGCCGGCCTGCATTCGCTTCTGGGTCGGAACGGCCCAGCAGGAGCATTGGCTGCCGGCATCCTGGGCGATGCATCCCGTCCAGTGAGAGCGATTCTTTTCGACAAGACCGCCGATGCCAATTGGTCGCTTGGATGGCACCAGGATCGGGTGATTGCCGTTTCGGAACGAGTGGACGTCGAAGGCTTTGGGCCTTGGACGCGGAAGCAGGGTGTGCTTCACGTTGCCCCGCCATTCCCGGTGCTGTCGCGCATGGTCACGTTGCGTCTCCACCTCGACGACGTTCCTGCAACCAATGCCCCGCTGCTTGTCGCTCCAGGATCGCATCGGCTTGGCCGTGTTGCCGAGGTGGATGTACCAGCCGTTGTTGGACGGTGCGGCAACGTCGCTTGCCTGGCTTTGGCGGGGGACGTCTGGCTCTATTCCACGCCCATCTTGCATGCATCGGAGGCCGCTTTGGCCCCTAGTAGCAGGCGTGTCCTCCAAGTGGACTACGCGGCCGAGAAGCTGCCAATCGGTCTCGAGTGGCTCGGCATCTGAGCGATGGCCTTCAGGATCGGCACGCGGTTACCGCCGAAGAGCTGAACCAGCTCCGGCTCACGACGAGTAGAGACTGATATACCTATGGAAGCGATGGAAATCGGAAGTATTGAAAGTGAGCAGCCGCGTTTCCCCGTACGCTAGCATGGTCGCGACGATGTAGGCATCATGAACCTGCTTTCCACCGAACTCGACCTTTCGGCAAAGGTCGAGTAGGGCATCCCAGACAATCGGTCCGTCCTCGAGGACCTCAAAATCCCGCGCCAGAAGTGAAACAGCTGATGCGGCATCCGCCGCGCCCTGTGCACGAGCCCACGCCTGCTGCCTTGTCGTCACGGCGACGAACTCACGTAACACTTGGCGGCTCAACCGTAGAGGTTCGGATGCTGCAGTTCGTGCAAGCGCAGCTCGCGCTTGCGCACGCATGGGCGCGTCACGTACGCTCGCGTAGACGAGGACATTCGTGTCGACGAACATCAACGTCCTTCGTTCCCGTAGATGTCGTCTCTTCGCAAGCTGACCGCGTTTGGCCAGGGTCCGAGGTCAATATCGGGCAGATTGTCGATATTGAAATCGCGGACCGAACTCTCGAAAGCGATTACTGCCTTGTGCTCGCCGGAAGGTACTCCTGCCGGCACTCGCCCGGTAAGAGTTCCATCCTCGGCAACATGCACCCTGGTGACGATTGTCGTCATATTTCAATTCCACGCATTGGCCTCATGCCACCATAGCAGTGCCGCTTTGCAGCGGCCATGATCGCGCGGCTGATCGATCTCGGAAGGTCCAATGCCCGGCAACCAGCTTCGCTATCAGCCTCCATTGGTCCAGAACATGCATCGCTCCTGCATGCTATGCGACCACGGTCATCCGAGGAGGGGCGGTTGGGCTCAACCGGCACGTTCGATCAGGGTCTCCAGCAATCGCTTGAGCTGGGCGGTTGCCTTGTCGCCGTAGCTGTTGACGATGTGCGCTTCCTGGTCGAGCGCCAGCGGCGCGAGCTTGCGCGCCAGCGCCTTGCCGCGGTCGGAGCAGTAGATCAGGACCTTGCGGCGGTCAGCCGGATCGGAAATGCGGTAGACGAGCGAGTCGGCCACCATGCGGTCGATCGTCTTGGTGAGCGTCGGATGATTGAGCAGGGCGTTCTCGGCGAGCTCGCCCATCGAGCGGCCGTTGCCGTCCGACAGCAATTTGAGGATCCGCCACTGCTCGACCGGCACGCCTTCCGCACGCAGGCGGGCATCGAGCTGGCGGTTTATCTCGCGGTTGGCCTGGGCCAGCAGATAGGCGAGATGCAGGGTGATCGGTGAATCGGCGGAGGACGAATCGGACACGAAGCGATCCCGGGCGGCGAGGGGCTGGTCGACACAGACGCGGGGTCTATATGACTGTGAACTATTGAAAATTCAACTTTCCAGCCGTCTGGCCGGGCGAGCGGGTTAGTATCGTCGTTTCGGGATGGCCCGAACGGGCCCATGATGGGGCCGGGGAGGAGGAAAGGCATGGATTGCTCGACGGCGGGCCTCCTGGGCATGCCACGCGAGATTCCGTACACGATCCTGCACGGCCGCGCGCCCGCACGGGCGCGGCGCGACCGGTCGAAGCTGCGCATCGCCCACTTCGTCGCCCTGAGCGGTACCGCCGGCATCTGGGGGCCCTCGTCGCTCAACAGTGCCGTCCTCGCCGCCACCGAGATCAACGCGCGCGGCGGCATCCTCGGCCGCGAGATCGAGTTTTCCGTGCACGATTCCGGCGCCCCCCTGGCAGACCTGAGGCAGGACGCGCGCGACCTGGTCGAGCTCGGCGACGCCGATGTCGTGATCGGCGCCCACACCAGCGCCGTCCGCGTCGGGCTCCGGGACACCTTCGCCGGCCGGATACCCTACATCTACACGCCGATCTACGAGGGCGGCGAGCGGACCCCCGGCGTGCTGGCCATCGGGGAGACGCCGCCGCGCCAGGCCCGGCCGGCCATCGCCTGGCTGGCCGAGCGCAAGCGCGCGGAGCGCTGGTACCTGATCGGCAGCGACTATGTCTGGCCCTGGCTCTCACACCGGTCGGTCAAGAAGTACATCGCCGAAGCGGGCGGCCGCGTGGTCGGCGAAGACTTTGTCGCCCTTGGGGAGGACGATCACGGACGTTATCTGGCGCGCATCGAGGCGGCCCGGCCCGACGTCGTCTTCATCTCGCTGATCGGCCTCGACGGCATCGTGTTCAACCGGTCGTTCGCCGAGCACGGGCTGGCCGGGCGGATGATTCGCCTTGGCAACTGCGTCGACGAGACGGTGCTGCTGGGAATCGGCGCCGACAAGACGGAGAACCTGTTCGCCTCTTCCGGCTACTTCGTCGACATGCCGTGCGCTGCGGGCGAGGCGTTCCGCGGCGCCTACCGGGACGTTTTTGGCGATTACGCGCCCGTGCCCGGCGCAACCGCCCAGTCGAACTACGAAGGTCTGTACTTCCTCGATGCCCTGGCGCGGCGTGCCGGATCGCTGGACGTCAGGGCGCTGGCGGCAGCGGCGGACGGCGCCTCCTATTGCGGCGGACGGGGATCGGTCGGCCTGCGACGCCGCGCCGCCGACATGCCGATCTACCTGGCCGAGGCTGAGGGCTTCGACTTCCAGCTGGTCGAGAGATTCTAGAGCGAGCTGATTGCACTGGCCGATTGCACAGGATCGTGGCCGCAAATGCGACCCAGTTCGGCCTGCCGGTCCGCTCGCCCGCGAGGTGTCGTGATAGGGCGTACGGAGAGACTGGGGACGAACCGTAGGACACGACCGTGATCGCCGGCATCGACGCAATCCAATACCCTGGCGACGCAACCTCTCTCCGCTGCGTCACGGCCAAGGTCTTGATTTCAAAGGCCAATGACGCTGTGACGCAAATGACGCAAGATTCCAGGCGATCATTTCAGGGTCGATCTGCGCGCGACATCGTGGTGCGCGCCCAGCGTGATGGGCGTCTCCCCTGGCGGTGCTCGATGGGGAGGACGCATCCCGCTCCATCGCTCGCTGCGAACAGAAATTAATTGAAACACGAAATGTTTCTGTTTTAACTATCTTTATCGGCCGTCGATTTGCCGGCGTTCGTTCGGGGGGTCATGGGCATAGAAGTCAAGCTCGCGTTCGACCTGCTCGCCTTCATCTCGGTGATGGTGCTGATCGTGCTGGGCCTCGGAATCATCGCCAGCATGATGGGCATCTTCAACTTTGCCCATGGCGAGTTCGTGCTGCTCGGCGCCTACACGGTCTACCTCTTCGAGAGCAGCGGCCTGTCGTCGTGGGCGGGCATCTTCGCGGCACCGATCGTGCTGGCGGTGATCGGTCTGGTGCTCGAGCGCCTGGTCATCCGCAGATTCTATGCCGCGCCCATCATCGCCATGCTCGGGACCTATGCGGTCGGCCTGGTGATCCGCGAGAGCGTGCGCGGGCTGCTGGGCGGCCACTACAAGTCGATCTCCGAGCCGCTGCCCGGCGTGTTCACGCTGCTCGGCGTCGATGTCTCGGCCTGGCGGACGGTGATCGTGCTGACGACGATCTGCATCATCGCCGGCACCTGGCTTTTCCTCGCCCGAACCTCGGTCGGCCTGCAGATCCGCGGCTCGCTCGAGAACCCCAACCTGGCGCGGGCCTGCGGCATCTCGACGTCGAAGCTCTACGCGTTCACGTTCGCCTTCGGCGCCGCGCTGGCCGGCCTGGCCGGGGCGCTGATCGTGCCGCTCTACCAGCTCTCGGCCGACATCGGCACGCGCTTCCTGGTGCAGGCCTTCCTGTCGGTCATGCTGGGCGGCGTCGGCACCTTCGAGGGGCCAGTGCTGGGCGCGGCGGCGGTCGGCGGCATGGCCGCCGGGCTACCGTGGCTGGTCATTCCGGTGCTGGCCGATCCGCTGGTGTTCATCATCGCGCTGGCGATCGTGAAGTTCCGTCCGCAAGGCTTCATCACACAAGGGAGGCTCTGACCATGAGCGACAAGATCAATCGAGAGCAGCAGCTCGGCCGGCGTCGGCTGCTCGGCGCTGGCGCGCTCGGCGCCGCGGGATGGATCGCCGGCGGCGGCGGCTGGATGCTGGCACCCAAGGGCGCCTTCGCTGCCGACCCGATCAAGATGGGCATCGCCACCGACATCACCGGCGCCATCGCGCCGTCGGGCAACGCCAACTGGCAGGTGGCGCAGTTCACCGTCGAGCAGATCAACAAGGCGGGCGGCATCGGCGGCCGGCCGATCGAGCTCTTCCTCGAGGACACGGCGTCCGATCCCAAGATCGCCGTCGGCAACGTCCGCAAGCTGATCCAGGACCGCAAGGTCAATGTCGTGCTGGGCGGCATCACCTCGGCGATGCGCCAGGCGATCAAGGACCCGATCGTCAACCGCGGTCGCACGCTCTACATCTACCCGCAGCTCTACGAAGGGCAGGAATGCACGAAGTTCCTCTACTGCACCGGCCCGACGCCGGCGCAGCAGTGCGACAAGCTGATCCCCTACATCATCAAGACGCTGGGCAAGAAGCGCTTCGCCATGCCGTCGGCCAACTATGTCTGGCCGCAGCTCCTCAACAAGTACGCCCGCAAGGTCATCGAGGCCAACGGCGGCGAGGTGGTGTTCGAGGAGTACTATCCGCTCGACCAACCGGAGTACTCGGCGACCATCGGCAAGATCCGCGACGGCAAGGTCGACTGCGTGTTCAACACCGTGATCCCGCCGGGCCTGCAGCCGTTCGTCAAGCAGCTCTACGAGTCGGGCTTCCAGAAGAGCGGCGGCGTGCTGAGCTGCGTCTACTACGACGAGAACCTGCTGAACTATCACCCGGCGCAGGAGATGGAAGGGCTGTACAGCTGCCTCGACTACTTCCAGTCGATCGACGATGCCTTCAGCAAGCAGCTGCAGGCCGACTACATGAAGCGCTTCCCCGACACCAAGTACCTGTTCACGGCCGGCTCCGCCGCGACCGGCATGTACCGCGGCATCAAGTTCTACGAGGCCGCCGTCAAGGCGACCAAGGGAGACCTGGCGCGCGAGGCCGTCTCCGCGGCGATGGACAAGGCGAAGATCGAGCAGGGGCCGGGTGGCGGTGCCGAGATGGTGCCGGGCAAGATGCACTGCAAGATGAACATGTACATCGCGCAGTGCAAGGTCGACGCCGGCAAGACGCGCTACGACGTCATCGAGAGCGACAAGATGGTCGATCCGAAGGAATGCTGAGCAAAGCCGGATCGGGAGCAGGGGTCACAGCAGGCGGCGCCGGCAGGTCCGGCGCCGATGGGCCACGGCAGGCGGAACGCAAGCGTGCGTCCCGCCGCGTGCTGCCGTTCGTCGAAGGCGCGACGTTGCTGCTCGCCCTCGCGGCACCCGTCGTGCTCGGCGAGCAGACCAACCTGATCACCCTTCTCACCAACGTGCTGATCCTGTCGCTGCTCGCCATCAGCTTCGACCTGTGCTGGGGCCTCTCGGGCATCATGAGCTTCGGGCAGGCGCTGTTCTTCGGCGTGGCCGGCTACGCGATCGCGCTGGTGGGACGCGACCTCGGGTTCAGCGAGCTTTGGGGAACGTTGCCGCTGGCCATGCTGGTCGGCTTTCTGCTGGCCGGGCTGTTCGCCGCCTTCCTGCTGCTCGGCCGCAAGCCGCCCACCAGCATCTTCGTGGCGCTCGGCACGCTCACCGGGTCGTACGCCGCGGAGCGCCTCGTGTCGGGGTGGCA
>JALHMO010000146.1 GCA_022844015.1 Reyranella sp.
GGAGTTCCCATCAGCAGGTCGCTGGACGCGCCTGGCACCAGCGCGCGCGCCGCCGGGCTGGCGCTGCGCGGCCAGCCCGATCTCCTGGCGGCGCGGGCGCTCGGCGTGTCGCGGCCGCGGATTGCCCTGCGCCACGTGTTGCCGGCGATCCTGCCGGTCGTGCTGGCCCTGACCGGCGTGCATTTCAGCAGCGCCGTGCTGGCGGAAGCGACGCTCTCCTTCGTCGGGCTGACCAATCACGACGTTCCGGGCTGGGGCCACATCATGGCCCACGCCGGCCCCTACCTGCGCGACGCCTGGTGGATGTGGCTGTTTCCGGGTGCGCTGCTGATCATGGCCACGGCGGGCGTGACGCTGCTCGCCGATGCCTAGCCGATGGCCGCGGCCGGCCGGCTCGATCCCCTCGCCAGTCGTACCAAGGTCGGCCAGAGCACGACCATCGCCAGCGGCAGGGACCACGACAGCCAGGCGAGCGCCGCGTAGGTCGGATCGAACGGCCAGCCCAGGCTCGCCGCCACCGCCATCAGGGCACGCAGGACGATCACGCCGAACACGACCGCGCTCAGGCGCGCCATCAGCTGCGCATGGCGCCGCGCATCCCGCCTCCGTATCGCTCTCACGCCCCCGACCAGGAACACCAGGCAGAGAACGCCCTGGGTGAAGAAGCCCAGCCGGGCCAGCGGCACGGCTTCGCTTTGCAGAGCACTGGGCAGCGCGGTCGCCGCGCCGAGGAAGAGCAGGCTGGCGCCGATGCGCCCCAGCACGCGATGAACGGAGGGTCGATTCCGCAGCAGCAGGATCCATGGCAGCAGGATCAGCCCAAGACCGGCCGCCGCCATGTGCACCTTGAAGACGACCGGGAGGCGCCGGTCGAGCTCGGCCAGCGGTTCTGGCAAAGCCGGCACTCCGCTCGCGGAGCCGAGCGCCGCGACGCCGACCACGGCGGTGAGCACGACACCGGCCCAGGCGAGGCCCCGTCCCAGGCCCGTCCTGTCCTGTCGCGGCATCTGCTCAGCTTGTCGTGCGGGCGGCGCAAGCCGCGTCACCGACCCGCACGAGCAGCGCGCGATACGGGAACGATCGTCGCATCGGATTGGGATCGACGACGTCGCCGATGATGATCATGCGCGCCGGCTTGTCCTCTGCAATCGGCGTGACGTCGACCCTGACCTTGTAGCTGGGACGCCCCCAATTCGGCGGCGCGAAGTCGCCCGCAAAGGCGGGAGAGAGCGGCCCGTCTGTCTTGATCGCGAGCGTCAGGATCGTCCGCTCGCAAATGTTGCCGGGCATCACCAGCTGACCGCAGTACCCTTGGGCGCACCGGCTGATGTCGAGCACCAGGTCCTTTCGCGCCGTCTCCCAGCGACCCTCGATCGCGGTGCCATCGCCGTCTGTGGCCGACGCCGTCCCCGGGATGACGGCGCAAAGAGAGACGACCAGGGAGATTGTCCGAGATCGGCGCCACCAACCGACCATCGCTGCGCCCCTCATGCCGATCTCCTTTGCCGCCGCCGGGCGCGCAGCACAGCGTCGCGTCACCGGCAATTTGCCACAATGGATTGCAACGATGGCTGCACGATGTTCCCGCGGGGTCATGGACGTGACGATGCATAGACCAGCGCGGTGCCTCACGCTTCTCCGCCTCGCCACACTGCTGACCGTGCTGGCCATGACCGGCCCGGGCGTGGCGCAACAGCGGCCCGTCCTCGACAACGGCGGCCTCGGCAAGGTGCGGATCGGCATGAGCGTCGAGGAAGCGGAGCGCGTGATTGGGGGCCGCCTTCATTCTCTCGTGCCGGGCTACGGCCAGGGCTGCTGGCTCGCCGGACGCGCCGACGGTCTCGACCCCGGCTTGTCCTACATGGTGGAGCACGGCCGGATAACGCGCATCGACGTCACCTCACCGAACACCGGGTCGCCACCGAGCCCTTCGACGGCAACGGGCATCGCAATCGGCTCGACCGAGGCCGACGTCCAACGTCACTATGGCAGCACCGCCGCCTCCACTCGCGCACCCTACGGGCACGACGAGGGCGACCGCTGGTTCACGGTCGAGACGACACCCGAGCTCGGCATCGTCATCTCGGTTTCCGGCGGCAAGGTCGTCGGCCTGTGGGCCGGGCGCCGACAGTCGATCGCCTACACAGAAGCGTGCTCATAGGGCTTGCCGGGTTCAGAGCACGCCGGCGCTCTCGCTTTCGAGGAGCGCCTTCATGAGGCGGCCGTCCCGGTAGCGCTCGAGGGAGAGGGAAGACGCGAAGCCCGGAAGCCGATCCCCGCAAACCCACCCGGCGATCAGCGATCCCGTGGCGCACGCCGCCATGGTCCCGAAGCCGGACAGCGCGCCGGCGACGAACCAGCCCGCAGGCCCCATCGGCCCGATCAGGGGCCAGTTCTCCCGCGTCATGGTGTAGTAGCCGCCGTAGTGCGACAGGCGGGAGGGCAGCCGGCCGTAGTAGGCCTCGAGGCCCGGGTTGAGACGGCTCGCGCCGCGCAGCACGATCTCGGGAAAGCTCGGATCGTAGGGAAGATTGTCGCTGACCTTCGACGGCGTCGTGTTGAAGGCCCACCCCAGCTTGACCCAGGTACCGTGATCGCCACCCTCCGGCCGGCAATGGATGGCGCCGGGCATCGTCCGGGTGAGCCAGCCGGTGGCGGAATCCTCCGCGAGCAGCGCCTTCTCCTCTGGGCTCCAGTCGATCTCCTGGCCGTCGAGATCGATCGAGAACGGCTGGTGGCGATTGATCGCCTTCAGCGAATCCTCGAACGCGATCTTCTGCTGAAAGACGGTCTCGACCGGCAGGCTCTGGCCGACCAGCGCGGCGACGTCGCCGACATGCGGGCCGGCCGCGTTCACGACCACGTCGGCGGCCACCGTCGCCCGACCTGATTCGCCTTCGACCCCGAGTGCGCTGGCGCCGGTCAATGCGACCTCGACCACCTTGCCCCGCATCAGCTTCCCGCCCCGCGCGCGAACCGTCTCCAGCATGTAGCTGCCCATCTGCTGGCCGCTGATGTCGCCGGCCCGCCTGATGTGGAGGATCGTCGCCACCTCGGGGTCGAAGCCAGGAAAGTGCGCGGCGATGAGGTCGCGGTCCTGGATCACGTCGACGCCGTCCGGTGCGGTCTCCCAATCGGCCGAGAGAGCCGGCCGATAGGAACCCTTGGAGCCCTTGTCGTGGATCCGGATCTTGCCGGCAGCGTCCGCGCCATATCCTTCGTGAAGCTGGCGCAGCAGCGTATCCGGGCGGGCTTGTCGCGTTGCCAGCGCGTAGCCACGCCGCGTCATGTGGAGCCGGTTGCCGCTGTCACGCGCGATCCGCTCCATCAGGTCGATGCTGAGATCGGTGAACGAGGTCATCACCCGGTGCGGCCACCAGTTGCGATAGTTCTCCCCCGAGGCCGCCGACGTGAGGCTCATCGGCGGCAGGGGGTCGATCAGGACGATGCGGGACGCGCGCCTCGACAGCGCGAGATGGTAGGCGCAGGCGATCCCCACGATGCCGGCACCGATGATGGCCACGTCGGCGTGTTCCGTCCTCATCGCCCGTTCCCGTTCATGCGATCGACCCTCGCATCCTGAGCGCCGCGAAGGATCTCATCGCCGCCTCCAATGGGAGTACCTTGCCCCCTGGCGATGCGATCCTTCGCGGCGCTCAGGATGACGATATGGATACCGAACCGATTCAACGTAAGCCAATCGTGCCCTAGAGGATGCCCTGCTCGGGATAGGGCTCCTGCCGGGCGATGCGGCTCCAGCCGAGCCGCGCGAGATCGAGAGTCTCGAAGCGACCCTTCAGGATGAGCTCGGCAATAGCCCGGCCGGTCGCCGGAGCGTGCATCAGCCCGTGCCCGGAGAAGCCCGCTGCCAAGTAGAAGTTCTCGCATGTGCCTTCCCACGGCCCGATGATCGGATTGCCGTCGAGATCGTTCTGATCGTAGAGGCCGGGAAGCGTGTTGCGGCATCTCGTTCGCTCGAACTGCGGGAAGCGCCGCGCCAGCGCCGGCCAGACCACTTCCTCGAAGTAGCCGTGGTCGGTATCGAAGTTGTAGCCGCGCGGCTCCGCGAGCGTCGGCACGCCGCCCGTATAGCCCTTGCCCTCGGGCCGGAAGGCCAGGCGATCGACGTCCTTGACATAGGGCAGCGGCTCGATCGGCTCCTCGCATTCGAAGTAGTGCTCGAAGCGACGCAGCGGCGTGATGGGAATTGCCTGCCCGGCCATGGCGCTGATCGAAGGCGACCATGCTCCGGCGGCATTCACCAGGTTGTCCTGCTTCAGGATCGTTCCCGACTTCAGGGTGACCGAGCGGACGAGATTCGCTGGCCTGTCGATTGCGACGACCTCGTCGTGGATCAGCTCGGCGCCCAGAGCACGCACCTTGCCGCGAAGCGCCATGAGTGCCGCGTAGGGATCGATCCAGCCGTCATCCCGGGAATGGACCGCGGCGGCGAGGTCCATCACCACCATCGACGGGAAGCGCGCTGCCAGCTCCTTCGGCTCCAGCCAGTCGACGTTGACGCCGTGCTTCCGTTGACGCTCGAAATTGCGCCGCAGGTTGGCGACACCGGCGTCCGGCACGATGAACAGGTACCCGCCCTTCCTGAAGCCGATGTCGGGCTTCTCGCCGTCGACAGCCATCAGGTCGGGGAACCGCTCGTAGACCGGGATGCTGGCGTTCGAGAGCCCGATGTTCTCCGGCAAGGCGAACAGCCGGCGCAGGCCGCCGGAGGCGCGCGGCGTCGACGCCAGCGTGTAGGCCGGATCCCGCTCGACGACGACCACCCGGCAGGCGCCATCCATGATCCTGAGGGCATAGGCGACCGCGAGGCCGATCACGCCGCCGCCGACGATGACCGCGTCGTGCGATTTCGATCCGGTGGTCACGGCTCGTACCATTCCCCGGCGAGGAACGCGATTGCCATGCAGAGAACTCGCATACGGAAAAACATTAGTCATCCCGAGCGAAGCCGCCCAAAGGGCGGTGTAGTCGAGGGACCTTTCTTGCTGGTGCTGCAACAAGAAAGGTCCCACCACTACGCCTCGCTTCGCTCGGCTTCGGTCGGGATGACGGAATTTTCTTCCATATGCGAATGCCCTGGATAGCCATGGGACCTACCGTCCAGCTTCAGTTTCGAGGTACTCGTGCATGGCAGGCGCCACCTCCACGCCGTCGCGTTCGGCGGCCTGCCGGCGCTGGTAGCGCAGATCGCCCGGCAGACGGGTGGTCCCGCCACCCTGCAGATGCGCCACGAGGCGTTCGACGCGTTCGAGGAACGACGCGCTGCCGAACCTTTGCGGATCGATCAGCAGGAGGAACTGGCCGGCATTCGAGGTCAGCGCTCCCGGGATCGAGCCCGATTCGTCCTCGAAGCCGAAGCGCGCGCCGCCCATGACCGCCGTCAGGATCTCGATCATGAAGGCGAGCGAGCCGCCCTTGACCCCGCCGAAAGGGAGCAGCGCACCACCCTGCAGCACCGCGTCCGGATCGACGGTCGGCTGGCCCTGCGCATCCACGCCGACCTTGTCCGGCAGCTGGCCCTTGGCCGCCGATACCACCAGGACCTCGCCCTGGGACATGATGCTCGAGGCCTGGTCCCAGACGATCGGCGGCCTCACCTCGCGCGGGCAGGCGAACGCCATGGGGTTCGTGCCGAGCACCTTCCTGGTGCCGCCCCACATGACGATGCGGCTGCGCGTGTTGACCATCGTGAGCGCGACCAGACCGTCCGCCGCGAACGGCTCGATGTCGGGCCACAAAGCGGCGAAATGATGCGAGTTTCGCATGGTCATCACGGCGCAGCCGACCCGCCTGGCCATGGCCCGCATCGTCGGAGCTGCCTGGGCGAGCGCACCCTGGGCGAAGCCGTTGCCCGCATCGACCTCGAGCGTGCCGGGCCCCGATTCGCGCAGGACGGGGATGGCGCGGCCGTCGACCCATCCGCAATCCAGGCTGCTGAGATAGCCCGCGACCCGCAGCAGGCCATGGCTGCGGCTGCCGTCGCGCTCGGCCGCGACGATCGTGCGCGCGACGACCTCGGCGCTTCCCTCGCCGAGGCCGTGCCGCGCGAGGACGCGCGAGACCAGTTCCGTGAGGGCCTCTACAGGAATCTTCATCGACGGTAGCCGTGCCTCGATCGGGAAATGAACGAACGTTGCGATGATGGCCGAGGTCGCGGCGATCGACAATTTCGGGGCGCGAGCCTCCGGCCCTGTCTCGCGCCCGCTCGCATTCGCGCTCGGAGGGGGACGACACACTGATTCTCGCCGCAAGCCAGCGTCCCGCGGTGGGAAGCAGGGCATTCGCATAGGGCAAAATACACCGTCGTCCCGACCGAAGCCGAGCGAAGCGAGGTGTAGTGGAGGGACCTTTCTTGTTGCAGCACCTGCAAGAAAGGTCCCTCGACTACGCCACCAATGGCGCTGCAAGAAGCGTCTGATCGGGCGGCTCCGCTCGGGATGGCGGTCTTCTTGCCATATGCGAATGCCCTGCGGTCGGAGGGCAGGCGGAACTCTCGCCACCGGCGTGGCTCCGCAGCATGCCGGGCGTGTAGGCTGTGTCCCTCAACGGCGGAGACTTGCATGCGCTACGGCAGCCCGATTCCGATCACGGCCTTCCCCGATTTCGATGCGGTCAGGGACTATGTCCAGACCCTCGACGGCGAAGGCTTCGACTTCACCTCGACTGCCGGCCACATCCTCGGGCAGCCGTCCGGGACCAACCCGCAACGGCCGGACCGGCAGTATGTCGGGCCGTTCTACGACCCGATGGTGACGTTCTCCTATCTCGCCGGCATCACCCGCCGCATCCACTTCGTCACCGCCATCCTGATCCTCCCGGCCTGGCCCACCGCGCTGGCGGCCAAGCAGTCGGCCGAGCTCGCGATCCTGAGCCGCGGACGCTTCGAGCTCGGCATCGGCATCAGCTGGAACGCTGCCGAGTATCGCGCCCTGGGGCAGGAAATCCACGGCCGCGGGGCACGGCTCGAGGAGCAGGTCGCCGTGCTGCGGCTGCTGTGGTCGCAACCCTACGTCACCTTCGAGGGCCGCCATCACGCGCTCGACAAGGTCGGCCTCAATCGCACCGCTATTCCGCCGATTCCGATCTGGATGGGCACCGAATCGGGCGAAAAAGCTCTGCGGCGCGTCGCCCGCATTGCCGACGGCTGGATGTCGCTCGGAGACCCCCTGCCCGACATACCGCGCCTGCAGCAGTTCATGCGCGAGGCCGGGCGCGACCCGTCGCAGCTGAAGGTGCGCGGGCCGCTCGTTGTCGGCGACGATCTGAAGGCCGTGGTCGACAGAGGCCGAACGATGGCGGCGGCCGGCGTCACTCATCTCAACCTCGTAGCACCACCCGACCGCGATCCGCGCGCTGCCTTGCCTGGTATCGTCGCCGCGCGCAAGGCGCTGGCTCAGGCGCTCGGCTGACGGGCCTGCCGGCGGCAGTTGCATATCGCAATATTCCGTCATCCCGACCGGAGCGGAGCGCAGTGGAGGGACCTTTCTTGATGCAGCATATGGAAGAAAGGTCCCTCCACTGCGCCGTCCTTCGGGCAGCTCCGGTCGGGATGACGGAATATTGCGATACGCGAACTGTCCCGAGGCCTCCCGAATCGTCCGTCCTTGCGACGACTGGGCCGACGCGCCTCCCGCTCAACCCGTCACGTCGACGCGGCGACGCGCCAGCATCGCCGCGTCGACCACGAGGCCGAGTCCCGGCCCGTCGGGCACCACCATGCACCCGCCGTCGGGCCTCGGGGCATTGACGAACGTGTCGGCGGATCGCGACCAGCCGTCGGCCAGCTCGGCCGGCTTGGTCGCGTGCATGACGGTCGAGAGCACGTGCAGGTTGGCCGCATTGCCGATGGCCGGCTGGGTCTGGTGCGGCACGAACTCGACGCCGTGGGCGTGGCATAGGGCGGCGCATTGCATCAGGCCGGTCACGCCGCCCATCTTCACGATGTCGGGCTGGACCATCCTGACCCCGCTGTCGATCAGCGCCGCCACCGACTGCAGCGTGTAGGACTGCTCGCCGGCGGACACGGTGATGTCGAGCCGCTGCGCGACCTCGCCCATCGCCTTGACGTGGTAGTACTCGACGGGCTCCTCGAACCAGATGAAGCCCAGTTCCTCGAGCGCCCGTCCGACCCGGATCGCCGCGCCGATCGAGTAGCGGTTGTTGGCGTCGAACGCCAAGGGGAAGTCGTCGCCGACCAGCTCGCGCACTGCCCTGGCCTTGGCGATGTCGCCCTTGATGTCTCGGTCGACCTCCGATCGCGTGCCGTCCCAGCGGATCTTGATCGCCGACGGCTGCTCCGCCTTCAAGCGCGCCTCGACCGTCCTCACGACGCCATCGACATCGCGGGCGGCGTTGCCGCCGATCGAGGCGTAGAACGGGATGCGCGTGCGCCACGCGCCGCCAAGCAGCTTGTGAATCGGCTGGCGAAGCGCCTTCCCCTTCAGATCCCAGAGGGCGATATCGAGCGCGGCGTAGGCGCCCGTCACGATCCCGTCGGGGCCGAGCTTGATCAGCTTGTGGAGCAGCCGGTCGAGCATCACGGCATGGTCGAGCGGATCGCCGCCGATCAGCGCCGGCGCCATGTCGCGCGCGATGACGGCGAGCGAGGCCACGCCGCCCTGCATCGGCGACGCCTCGCCCAGGCCCACCAGCCCGTCGGCGTGAACGGCGACGACGGCGGTCGCCGCGCCGAAGCCGGCCTCGGCCGGCCGGGATACGTCGCCCCAGCGCACCAGGAACGTCTCGACCTTGTCGATCTTCATGACGGCCTCGCCGTGTAAGGGGCTCAGAACATGTCCGGCGTGATGACGTTCTGCGGCCGCGGCCCGACCATCGCCGCGCGCATGGTTTCCGCCGACTTGACGCGGATGTCCTCCCAAGCCTCGGGCGTGAAGAAGGCCGAGTGCGGCGTGATGATCAGGCGTCCCTCGCACCACGGCTCGCGCGCGCGGTAGGCGCGCAGCAGCTCGGGGATCGGCTCGACCGGCGGCTCGACGGGAAGGACGTCGAGACCGACGCCGGCGAGATGCCCGCGCTTCAGGAGATCGGCCAGCGCGTCGACGTCGACGATCGGCCCGCGCGCTGTGCTCACCACCACGCCGCCCTTCGGCATGCGCTCCAGCATGGCGCGCGAGATCATACCGCGTGTCTCCGGCGTCAGCGGCGCGTGGATCGACAGCGTGTCGGTCTGCTCCATCAGCGCCTCGAGCGTGCTCACGCGCTCGACGCCGACGCCGAGCTCGGTGCCGTTCGGCATGTACGGATCGTAGGCGACGACGCGGAACTGGAAGGCCTTTGCCCTGAGCGCCGCAGCGGTGCCGATGCGCCCCAGGCCGACGATGCCGAAGGTCTGCACGCCGTTGCGCCGCAATAGCGGATCGCGGACGTAGCTCCACGGCGCGGGCTGCGGCCGGCGCTGCGCCTCGAGATGGAGCGCGACGCCGCGGCGCAGCGACAGGGCGAGCGCCAGCGCGTGGTCGGCCACCTCGGTGGTGCCGTAGTCCGGCACGTTGCAGACCATCACGTTGCGTGCGGCGGCCGCCTTGCGGTCGATCTTGTCGTAGCCCACGCCCATGCGCACGACGCAGGCGAGCTTGGGGAACCTGGCGAGGTGCTCCGCGGTCACGCCATGCCGCAGCACCATCAGGCCATCGACATCGGCGCAGTCCTTGTCCTCGAGCTGCGACAGGTTGGTGACGTTGCGCCAGACCACGCGCACGTCCGATCCGAACACCTCACGCTCGACCTTGTCGTTGTCGTAAAGCTTTTCCGCATACAGCACCGTCTTGACCATGACCCGGGCGTCTCCTCCGTTTGCGCGCATCCTAGCAGGGGTCGACCTCATCGCCAGACGGTTCTCCTCCCCAGCTTCGCTGGGGAGGTGTCCGCGTAGTCGCGGACGGAGGGGTCATGAGCCACGAGTCTCGGAGCCCATGACCCCTCCGTCGCCGTGACGGCGACACCTCCCCAGCGACGCTGGGGAGGAAAGCCGACGAGTCAGCACCGGGGCCCCAGCCATGAGCGACTGTCATTTTCAGGCCATCATGGTGCGCCTAGGGCATGCTGGGGGTCTCTCCAGCGAAACTGTGGAGGAGGAGAACGCGGGATTGGGCCAGCCGGTCTTCTCCTCTATCATCCCAACTCGTGACGCGACGCCTGTCGGCGCAGTCCCCTGGAGGTTGCATGGCGCTGCTCATCGTCAATCTGGACAAGGTCATCGGCAGCGCCCAGGCGTGGCGTGACACGTTCGCGGAGCAGATCCCCGATCTGCCGGTACGCTTCTGGCCCGACGCGGGCGAGGTGAAGGACATCGAGTACCTCGCGTTCATGCACCCGGACTTCAGCGTGCTTCCCGCCTTTCCCAACCTGAAGGCCATGTTCAGCCGTTCGGCCGGCGTGGAGAGCTTCATCGATCATCCGCAGCTGCCCAAGGTACCGCTCGGCAAGGTCGAGCCGCCGGGCGGCGATCCGATGATGACGGAGTATGTCGTCATGCATGTCCTGCGCTTCCATCGCGACATGCCGGCTTACCAGGCGGCCCAGGCGAAGCGCGAATGGCGACGGGTGCCGATCACCCGGCCCGAGCAGCGGCGCGTCGGGTTCCTGGGCTTCGGGATGATGGCCAAGGCGCCGGCGCTGGTCCTGCAGTCGCTGGGCTTCGAGGTCTCGGCCTGGGTGCGCTCGCCGCGGCAGGCCGCGGAGGTTCCCCTCTTCCATGGCCGCGATCAGCTCGAGCCGTTTCTGGCCCAGACCGACATCGCCGTCTGCCTGCTGCCTCTGACCGCCGAAACCGAGGGCATCTTCTGCGCCCGCACGTTCGCCATGATGCCGAGGGGCGCCATGCTGGTGAATGTCGGGCGCGGCAAGCACGTGGTGGACAAGGACCTGATCGCCGCGCTCGATTCGGGCCAGCTGTCCTACGCCGCCCTGGACGCGCTCTGGCCCGAGCCGCTGCCGCCGGAGAGCCCGCTCTGGCTTCATCCCAAGGTCACGATCATGCCGCACGTCGCACGGCGGCCGACCGTCGCGCAGCTGGCAACCGAGATCGTCGCCAACATCAGGAGCCTCGAGGGCGGCGGCAAGCTCCTGCAGCAGATCGACCTCGCGCGGGAGTACTGATCGATGACGAGCATGCTCCGCAACGCCCGCCAGCTCGCACGCTATCGCCTGTGGGCGGATCGGCTCACCTTCGACGCGGTGGCCGCCCTGCCGCCGGGCGAGGCAGTGAAGGAACGGCCGACGCTCTTCAAGACGATGATCGGCACGCTCAACCATAACCTACTCATCGACCTGGTCTGGCAGGCGCACCTCGAGGGCCGCGACCATGGCTTCGAGGCGCGCAACGTCGTGCTGCACGAGGACCTGCCCGAGCTCTGGAAGGCGCAGCAGGCGATCAATCAATGGTACATCGACTGGAGCGACCGGCAGTCCGAGCAATCGCTCGACGAGACGGTGCATTTCAAGTTCATCGGCGGCGAGCCCGGGGCGATGACCCGCGGCGACATGCTGCTGCACGTGGTCACGCACGCGACCTACCATCGCGGCTGGATCGCCGAGATGTTCTTCCAGGTGCCGGCGCGCAACCCGACGACCGACCTGCCGGTTTATCTCCGGCGACGTGAAGGGAGCGGATGATGGAGTACAGGCCACTGGGAAACACCGGCCTCAGCGTAAGCGTCGCGGGGCTCGGCTGCGGCGGCAACAGCCGCCTCGGCCTCGGGCGCGGCGCGAGCTTCGACGAGTGCGTCGCGGTGGTGCGCGCGGCAGTCGATCTCGGCGTCAATTTCCTCGACACCGGCGAGGCCTACGGCACCGAGGAGATCGTCGGCGCCGCCGCCCGGTCCTACGACCGCGACAAGCTCGTCATATCGACCAAGGCCATCTTCAGGTCGGGCAGCGACACGCCCGAGACCGTGACCCGCCGCGTCGAAGGGGCGCTGAAGCGGCTGGGCCTCGACTACGTCGATGTCTTTCATTTTCACGCCGTCCATCCGACCGACTACGACTTTCATCACGATGAGCTGGCGCCCGCTCTCGTGAAGCTCAAAGAGCAGGGCAAGGTGCGCCATGTCGGCATCACCGAGACCGGCCCGAACGACCCGGAGCAGAAGATGCTCGCCCGGGCGACCCAGGAGGCGCCCTGGGAGGTCGTCATGCTGGCCTACAGCCTCATGAACCAGGGCGCGCGCCACAAGATCTTCCCGGTGACACAGCGTCGTGGGGTCGGCACGCTGCTGATGTTCGTCGTGCGCAACCTGTTCAGCAACGCCGCCTATCGCCGCGACGTCTTCGCCGACCTGGTCGACAAAGGCCACCTCCCCCGCTCGATCCTGTCCGACGCCGATCCCCTCGGCTTCCTGCTGGCCGAAGGCGGCGCGGAAAGCATCACCGACGCCGCCTACCGCTATGCCCGCCACGAGCAGGGCACCGATGTCATCCTGTTCGGCACCGGCAACAAGGATCATGTGCAGGACAACGTCGCCTCGATCCTCCGTCCGCCCCTGGCGGCGCCGATCATCGAGCGGCTGCATGCCTCGTTCGGGCACCTGACCGGCGTCGGCCTCGATCGGCCGGGCCCGGTCAAGAAATGAGAGAGAACCGGTGCGCGCCCATGCCCGGGTCGTGCCGCCAAGAATCGCGTTGAAGCAAGGGAGCAGAGAATGTCCGATGTGCCGTCGTCGATCGTGATTCACGAGGAAGGCCCGCGCGAGGGATTCCAGATCGAGCCGGGCCCGATCAGCTCGGCCGACAAGATTCGCCTGATCGAAGCCCTGGCCGAGACCGGCCTGAAGGCGATCCAGGTCTGCTCGTTCGTCAGCGCCCGGGTCGTGCCCAGCTGGGCGGATGCCGAGGAGGTTGTGGCAAAGGTCAGGACGAAGCCGGGGGTCACCTACTCGAGCCTGTGGTTCAACGACAAGGGGCTGGAGCGCGCGCTGGCGTTCCGCGACAAGCTGGCACTGTCCGGTTCCATCGCGCTCTGCGCCTCCGAGGCTTTCACGCGCAAGAACCTGCATCGCAGCCACGCCGAGAATCTCGAGGCCATGCGCAAGCAGACCCGGCTGCATGTCGACAAGGGCGTGCCGGTCCGGTCGGTCGGCGTGATGGCGGCGTTCGGGTGCAACTTCCAGGGCGACATCGCGCCGGCCGAGGTCGTCCGCACCGTGCGCGAGGGGTTGGAGATCGGCGCGGAATGCGGCGTCGACGTCCCCCGCCTCTCGCTCGCCGACACCATGGGATGGGCGACGCCGCCGCGCATCGAGCGCGTCGTCGGCGCGGTGCGCAGCGCCTGGCCGGACAAGGAGATCAGCCTGCATCTGCACGACACGCGCGGCATGGCGGTGGCCAACGCCATGGCCGGGCTGCGCATGGGCGTGCGCCGCTACGACTCGACGGTCGGCGGCCTGGGCGGCTGCCCGTTCGCCGGCCAGAAGGGCGCCGCCGGCAACATCTGCACCGAGGAGCTGGTGATGCTGTGCGAGGAGATGGGCGTGGAGACCGGCGTCGACCTGGAGCGCCTGATCGAGGTCGGACGCATGGCCGAGGAAATCGTCGGCCACCCGCTGCCGAGCGAGCTGCTGCATGGCGGTGCGCTCAATGCGTTCCGGCGGGCGGTTCACTGACCGGCCCGCCTCGCTGCAACCGGCAAGTTGAAGAAATCAAAGGTCCCTCGCGACGCGGGATGACACCAGAGCATCATCCCGAGCCTGCTGGAGCATGATCGGTTGGCCCGGAACCAAGCGGACAAATCCTCCGTCATCCTGAGCGCAGCGAAGGATCTCATCGCCGCCTCCGATGGGAGTACTTTGTAGCCCCTGGCGATGAGATCCTTCGCTGCGCTCAGGATGAAAGAATGAGCATGGAGTGAGTTCGACACCCGGCAGTGGCTGGCTGGGTTGAAGCTATGCCGCCCCGGTCGAGCGCGGCGCCGGCGCGAGGCGGGCGACGGCGACCGACCCGACGGACTGGCCACCCGCCTCCTTCACCAGCGCGAAGCTCATCTCGATGTAGAGGCGGCTGCCGTCCTTGTGCTGGGCGCGGGTCAAGGTCGGGCGGCCCGACAGCTTCAGCGTCCCACTCGCCATCGCGGCGTCGAAGCCGCGCCAATGCGGCGCACGCAGGCGCTCCGGGACGATGATGTCGATGCTGTTGCCCAGCGCCTCGGCCGCCTCGTAGCCGAACAGCGCCGCGGCGGCGCGATTCCACAGCCGGATCTTGCCCTCGCGATCGGCGTAGATCATGGCGTCCGCCATCTGGTCGAGGATCGCCTCGGCCGGTGCCGACGTACCGAGCGTGCTCATACACTGCCTCCTGTGCTGCCGTGGCGAAGCTCGCGACGTCTGGCCGAGATCGAGGCTCGAACCGGTCGATCCCTATCCGGCGCTCGACCGAACCAGCGTGCCCGGCCTGGCGCCCGTTTCCTCGCCCTTCTCGAAGATCGGCGTGCCCGAGCAGATCGTCATGTCGTAGCCGTCGACATGCTGGACCAGGCGGCGGCCGCCGGCGGGCAGGTCGAAGATCATCTGCGGCGCGTGCAGACGCAGGCCGTCGAAATCGATCACGTTGACGTCCGCCTTCAGGCCGGGCTGCAGGCGGCCGCGGTCGCGGAAGCCGAAGAAATCCGCCGTCTCGCTGGTCTGCGCCTTGACCACGTACTCGAGCGGCAGGCGCGGGCCGCGCGTGCGGTCGCGCACCCAGTGGCACAGCATCGTGGTGGCGAGCGAGGCATCGCAGATCACGCCGCAGTGCGCCCCGCCATCCGACAGGCCGAGCAGCGTGTGCGGATCCTCGATCAGCTCGCGAACCACCTCGAGGTCGCCGTGCACGTAGTTGGTCACGGGGAAATACACCATCCGCGCACCGTCGCCGCCGACCAGGTAGTCGTAGCAGAACTCGGCCGGCGTCACGCCGGCGCGCCCGGCCATGGCGGCGATGCTGCTCTCCGGCGGCGGCTCGTAATCCGGCGGGTCGCCCAGCAGGTACATGCGGTCCCAGCGCGTCGCGATCTGGCGCGACAGCGGCGGCAGGACCTCGAGCAGCCGCGGCGAGGCCTCCTGCGCCAGGATCGTGCGGCGCATCTCCGGATCGCGCAGCCGCGCCAGCATCTCAGGCAGCGGCAACGCGGCCGCCGCGGCGAAGGCCTCGCGCAGGGCGAAGGGATTGAGCGAGGTGCCGAGGCCCAAGGTCAACCCGACCGGGCGCCCGGCGACCTGGGCGGACAGCGGCAGGTTGTCGGCGCGGGCGGCGCGAACGCCCGCCATCAGGCGGCGCCAGCGCTCGGGATCGTAGCTGCGGTCGGTGAGCAGGAACCAGACCGGCCGGCCGCTGTCCCTCGCCACCTGGCGCATCCAGCCGAACTCGGCGGCTTCGTCCTCGAAGTCGGAGAGCATGCCGAAGGCGCCGCGGCCGGCGCGGCCCATCGCCCTGCCGATGGCGAGCAGCTCCTCGTGCTCGGCGTAGCGTCCGGGGACCAGATCGCCGGCCAGGGTCTTGTGCTGATCGGTGCGGCTGGTTGTGAAGCCGACGGCGCCGGCCCGGAGCGCCTCCTCCGTCAATCGGGCCATCGTCTCGATGTCGCCGGCCGTCGCCTGCTTGCGGGCGATGGCGCGCTCGCCCATGACGTAGACGCGCAACGGGTGATGGGCGAGCTGGGCCGCGACGTCGATGGTGCGCGGCAGCCGCGCCAGCGCATCGAGATAGTCCGGGAAGCTCTCCCAGTCCCACGCGAGGCCCTCGGTGAGCGTGACGCCCGGAATGTCCTCCACCCCCTCCATCAGGTCGATCAGCGCCTTGTGGTGCTGCCGGCGTACGGGCGCGAAGCCGACGCCGCAATTGCCGAACACGATGGTCGTGGCGCCGTGCCAGGAGGACGGCGCGAGCACGGGATCCCAGGTCGCCTGGCCGTCATAGTGCGTGTGCACGTCGACCCAGCCCGGCGTGACGATGCGCCCATCGGCGTTCACCTCGCGCCGGCCGGGCCCCGCCTTGCCGCCGACCTGGACGATGCGGTCGCCGTCGATGGCGACGTCACCATGGGATGCGGGCGCTCCCGTACCGTCGACGATCCTGCCGCCCCGGATGACGATGTCGTGCATTGGCTGTCCCGCTCCTGCTGCGAAAGATCGCGAGCTTTCCATACATCCATGGTCGCCGGAAGCTGGAACTGCCGACAGAGACATGCAGGAATCGTCGACGTGACGGCACATCAACGCGGAGCGGCCCATGCGCATCGGATATCTCGGCGTCGGCAACATGGGGCAGCCCATGGCCGGAAAGCTTCTCGACGGCGGCCACGAGGTCTGGGTGCTCGACGTTCGCGAGGAGGCCATGCGCCCCCTGCTGGAGCGGCAGGCCCGTCGCGCCGCGTCGCCCGAGGCCCTGGCCGACGCCTGCGAGACCGTGATCGTCTCGCTGCCCACGCTCGCGGTCTTCCGGGAGGCCGTGACCGGATCCGGCCTGCTGTCGGGCAAGGCGATCAGGACCCTGGTAAACACCTGCACGGTGGGCGGCGCCTTCAGCCGCGAGATCGAGGCGGCCTGCGCCGCCAAGGGCATCGTCTTGATCGATGCACCGATCAGCGGCGGGGTCGTCGGCGCCAGGGCCGGCACGCTGACGACGATGGTCTCCGGCGATCGTGCGACGGTCGAGGCTCTGCAGCCCCTCTTCCGGCTGTGGGGGCCGACGGTCGTCGTCGCGGGCGACAGGCCGGGCGCGGCGCAGATCATGAAGCTCGCCAACAATCTCCTCTTCGCGGTCTCGCTGGTCGCCACGGCAGAGGCGATGACGCTCGCCGGCAAGGGCGGCATCTCGCCCGAAGCGATGCTGCAGGTCCTGAACAACAGCACCGGCCGCAACTTCTCGACGATGGTGCTGTTCCCGCAAGCCGTGCTCCCGCGCACCTTCGAGTTCGGCGCCACCTTCGAGATCCTGATGAAGGACGTCGATCTCGCCATCGAGCAGGGCGAGGAGCTCGGCGTCCCGATGTGGGTCTGCCAGGCGGCGCGCCTGGTGCTGAAGCACGGCGTGTTCCAGGGTCGGGCCCAGCAGGATCTCTCGCGCGCCATCGAGATCGTCGAGGACGGCGCACGGAGCGCTTGAACATTCGATGCGGGACGGCGCCCGCCGTCACTTCCGGAAGTGCTCCTCGTAGGTCTCGACGAGGGGCGACAGGTCGGACCATTCGCGGCGCGAGCGGACGAACACGTGCCGGAAAGTGTAGCGCTGCGGGTCGATCCATCGCGGATCGTCGAACGCGCCGGCCGGCAGGGTGCGCAGGCCGGGAGCGGCCTCCAGGGTGAACCCCAGGTTGGTGCCGCAGCGCGGGCAGAACGCGATGTCGAGCCAGCGCCCCGACAGGTCGGAGACGTGGCGGTAGCGGCTGGCCTTCTCCCGGCCGGTCATCGCGACCTGGTCCTCGTTGTAGACCACCTCCGTGCCGAACGCCGTTCCGGTGCGCCGCTGGCACCAGGCGCAATGGCAGATCGTCACGCGCAAGGGCTCGCCCGCCGCCGTGAAGCGGATCGCGCCGCAGACGCATCCGCCGCCATGGTCCGTCATGATCCGCTCGCAGCGGACGCGGTCCGGGCCGCGGCGCGGCGCGGCCGGCGCACGATGCGCACCTTGCCGCTGGGGCCGCCGCCACAGAAGAAGCGGCCGCCGCCGTCGGACTCGAGACCCGACACGCCGACGCCCGCCGGCATCGCGAGGCTCTCGCGGATCTCGCCGGTCGCGGGATCGATCCGCCGCAGCTCGCTCTCCTCGCCTTCCCAGGTGCCGTGCCACAGCTCGCCATCGACCCAGGTCACGCCCGTGACGAAGCGGTTGGAATCGATGGTGCGCAGGATGCGGCCGGTCTCGGGATCGATCTGATGGATCTTGCGGCCGCGGTGCTGGCCGACCCACAGCGTGCCTTCCGCCCACGCCATGCCGGAATCGCCGCCATCGCCGGGCGCCGGGATGGTGGCGAGCACCCGGCCCGTCGCGGGATCGATCTTGTCGATGCGCTTCTCGAAGATCTGGAAGATGTGCCGGCCGTCGAATGCCGTTCCCGCATGCGCGTCGGCCGGGAAGGTGCGCGCGATCGCGCCGCTCTCCGGGTCGAGGACGTTCAGCCTGTCGCCCGATGCAAACCAGACGTGCCGGCCGTCGAAGGTCACGCCGCCTATGTTGCCGGCGCCCGGAAAGGGGCCGTACTCGCGGAGGATCTCGGCAGAGGTCGGGGTCATGTCGGTGTTCCTTCTATCATGCTCTGCCGGACCGCGAGCGCCTGCCCTGAGCTTGCCGAAGGGTCTCGCTCGCGGTCCGGTAGAGCTTGATCTAATCGCCCGCCACTGCCGCGGGGAGTAACAACATCGTCGCGAATCCGGGCAGTGGCGGGGTGATCCAGCGGCGCGCCCGGCCGCGGCCGAACGACTGCACCTTGCCGGCCGCGGCCAGCGCGTCGAGCGCGCGCTGCACGGTGCGCTGGCTGGCGCCGAGCGCCAGCGCGAGGGCGGAGCTCGACCAGGCCTCGCCGTCGGCCAGGAAGGCGAGCACCGCGCCGTGCGGCTCCTCGACGGGGCGTGCCAGGACCATGACCTCGCTCGCCTGCCGCGGGAGAAGGCCGAAGCCGCGCGCGGTCGCCTCGATGCCGGCGAGCGGCCGCAGCTTGGCGCGCAGCCGTCCGATCTCGACGCGCAGCCGGGCGCGATGCGAGTCGTCGGCGTGCCGCGCGCC
>JALHMO010000147.1 GCA_022844015.1 Reyranella sp.
ACGTGCGCGGGGATGAAGCTGATGCCCAATCCCATCCGGCGATCGTCGTTGTCGTTGCCCGGCGAGCAATGCACCAGGGAGGTGTGATGGAGCGACAGCTCGCCGGCACGCAGCGGCATCGCCACGCCGCTCTCGCCGTCGAACCGATCGCTGATGCCCTGGCCGCGCATGATCATGTTGTGCGGGCCCGGCTTGTCGTCGTGCTCGATCATCGGCAGGCGATTGGTGCCGGGGATCACCCGCATGCAGCCGGCGCGCTCCGAGGCCTCGGACAGCGCCACCCAGGCCGTCACGTGCTCCAGCGGGTCGAGGTAGAAGTAGGCGCCGTCCTGGTGCCAGCGCACATGCGCGGGAGAGTGCGGCTCCTTGATCCACATCGTCGCGTGATAGACGAGGATGTCGGGTCCGATCACGTCCTCCACCGCGTCGAGCACCTTGGGATGGTGCACGAGGATGTCCGCCCAGCGATACAGCAGGTACGACTTGCTCTTCTCCGGATAGTCGAGCGGCCGTCCCTGCTGGCGCTCCCAGTATTCCAGATCGGCGCGCAGCTCGCGCACCTCGTTCGCCTCGAGCACCGGCACGGGAAATGCAAAGCCATCCCGCTCGTACTGCTCGACCTGGGAAGGAGACAGGATCTTCGGCATGACACACTCCGCCTGCGGACGCTCGCTGCTCCGCACACCCATCGTAGAGCACATTCCGAACGGCGGGAATCGGCCGTCCGCAGGTGCCGGCAACGATCCTCCGTACACTCATTCTCGACTGGAGGAACCGCAAACGGTTCCCTCGGGCGGCGAATCGCTCTAGCGTCGGGCACGGGGATTCAAGAAGGGGTTCGCCATGAAATCGAGCACACGGAAATTCTCGCGCCGCGGCTTCGTCGCCGGCACCACGGCGGTCGCCGCGAGCGGCCTCGGCTTTCCCGCCATCCTCGGCGCGCAGCCGGCCCCCGTGAAGGTCGGGCTGATCCACCCGGTCACCGGCTTCGTCGCCTACAACGGCCAGCAGAGCCGGCTCGGCGCCACAATGGCGGTCGAGGACGTGAACAAGGCAGGCGGCATCAAGGGCATGGGCGGCGCCAGGCTGGAAGCGCTGCTGGGCGACAGCCAGTCCAAGGTCGAGGTCGGCGTCAGCGAAGTCGAGAAGATGAACGAGCAGGGCGTGGCGGCCTATATCGGCTGCTTCCAGAGCCCGGTCGGCATCGCCGCCAGCCAGGCTGCGTCGAAATACAACACGCCGTTCCTGATCGATGTCGGCGCGTCCGACCTGATCGTGAACCGCGGCCTGAAGAACGTGTTCCGCCTGAAGCCCGGCTTCGGCGTCTGCGTCGACCAGGGCGTCGCCGCGCTGGGCGCGCTCAACAAGGCGGCCGGCGGGCCGGCCAAGACGGCGGCGATCGTCCACGAGTCCGGTGAATTCGGCACCGGCACGGCCAAGCTGCTGGCCGGCAAGCTGCCGTCGATCGGCATCCAGCCCAAGGAGCTGATCGCGCACGACAACCCGACGCGCAACTTCGACAACATCGCGCTGCGCATCCGCTCGATGGCGCCCGACATCGTCATGATGTCGAACTACGGCAACGAGTACATGCTGCTGGCGCGCACGCTATTCCAGCAGAAGGTCAACGTCGCCGGCTTCTTCTCCGTCCTGGGCGGCGGCTTCAACTACAAGTTCGTCAAGGAGATGCCGGACGTCTCGCAATACATGATGGACGTCAACCACTGGTACAACCCGCGCTCCGACAAGGCCAACGCGCTCAAGAAGCGCGTCGAGGCGGGCGGCGCGCTGTTCACCTTCGAGGTCTATCTCAGCTACAGCAACGTGATGCTGCTGGCCGAGGCGCTGGAGCGCGCCGGCTCGGCCGACAAGGAGAAGCTCACCGCGGCGCTCGCCGCCTCGGAGTTCAAGGCCGAGCTGATGCCCTACGGCCCGACCAAGTTCGTCAATGGCCAGAACCGGGGCGCGCGGCCGGCGGTGATGCAGTCGCTCAAGGGCGACATCGAGGTGATCGCGCCGGAAGACGTCTCGTCGGCCAAGGCGGTGTTCCCGCGGCCGAAGCTCGGGTGAGGTTTTCAAGCCTCCCCCATTCATCGGGGAGGGCATTCGCACTTGGAGGCGCTTTTCTTCTCCTCCCCAGCTTCGCTCGGGAGGTGCCCCGTCATACGGGGCGGAGGGGTCATGAGTCACAATAGGCAGCGGGGCCATGGCTCATGACCCCTCCGTCGCCGTAACACGGCGACACCTCCCCAGCGAAGCTGGGGAGGAGAAGATCATGAGCGCCATGGAGTGGCGCGCTCCCGGCCATCACCTCCCCAGCGAAGCTGGGGAGGAGAATCACCGCGAACCCTAGGCAGCCGTGTTCGATCCCCAGATCATCTTCGCCGGCGTGCTGAACGGGCTGCTCGCCGGCGGCGTCTACGTCCTGGTCGCTGTCGGGCTGACCCTGATCTACGGCGTCCTGCATATCATCAACTTCGCCCATGGCAGCCTGCTCATGCTCGCCATGTACGCGGTGTTCTGGCTGTGGCGGCTGCTCGGCGTCGATCCCTACGTCGCCCTGCCGCTGGTGATCGCCGGCGCCTTCGGCTTCGGCTGGCTGCTCTATCGCGGCGTCATCGGCCGCTTCAGCCACGGCCGCGACGAGAACATCCTGCTGATCACGCTCGGCCTGTCGATCGTGATCGACAACGTCGCCCTGCTGTTCTTCGGCGGCGATACCCAGACGATCGACGTGCCCTATGCCGGCCTCTTCGTCGAGATCGGCGCCGCTTTCCTGCCGCTGCCCAAGATCGTGTCGTTCGCCGCCTCGCTGCTGCTCTGCGCCGTGCTCGGCCTCTACATGACCCGGAGCGACACCGGCAAGGCGATCCGCGCCGTCGCCAAGGAGCGCCAGGGCGCCCGCCTGGTCGGCATCGACGTCGACAACATCTTCGCCATCTCCTACGGCATCGGCATTGCCTGCCTCGGCGCCGCCGCCTGCCTGCTGATGCCGAGCTACTACGTGACGCCGACGTCGGGGCACGCCTTCGTGCTGGTCGCCTTCACCATCGTCGTGCTGGGCGGCATGGGGAGCTTCATCGGCGCCGCGGTCGGCGGCTTCATCATCGGCATCACCGAAGCGCTGGGCGGGTTGTTCCTCGGCGAGCAGCTGGGCCAGATCGGCATCTCGCTGATCTTCATCCTGATCCTGCTGCTGAAGCCCACCGGCCTGTTCGGGAGCCGCGCATGAGCCGAACCGCCCTGCTCTGCCTCGCGGCCCTCGCCGCGGCGCTGGTCTACCCGCTGCTGGTACCGAACTACCTGGTGAACATCGGCATGCTGATGCTGTTCACCGCCTTCCTCGGCCAGTCGTGGAACCTCGCCGGCGGCTATGCCGGGCAAACCTCGTTCGGCCATGTCGTGTTCTTCGGCGTCGGCGCCTACACCTCGACCATCCTGCAGGTGACCTACGGCTGGAACCCGTGGCTCGCCTGGCCGATCGCCATGCTCGCAGGCGGCGCGGTCGGCTGGATGATCGCCGTGCTGTCGTTCCGCGCCGGCCTGCGCGGCTCGTACTTCGCCCTGATCACGCTGGCCTTCGCCGAGGTCTTCCGCATCCTCGCCAACTCGGTGCCGTTCACCCGCGGCGGGCTCGGCATGCTGATCAAGGCCGACCAGCGGCCCGAGAACTTCCAGTTCAAGGACTCGATCTGGATCTATTACCTGGCGCTGGCGCTCTGCGTAATCTCGCTGCTGATCGCCTGGCAGATCGCGCGCGGCCGCTTCGGCGCCCGCCTGGTGGCGATCCGCGAGAACGAGGACGCCGCCCGCGCCCTCGGTATCGACGTCTTCGCCGAGAAGGTGAAGGTGCTCACCCTGTCGGGCGCGATGTGCGCTGCCGGCGGCACCTTCTATGCGCAGAAGTACCTCTACATCGATCCCTCGATCGCCTTCGGCGTCGACAAGTCGGTCGAGATGCTGCTGGTCACGATGGTGGGCGGCGCCGGCACCATCTTCGGCCCGCTGATCGGCTCGGTGGCCCTCACCGTCATCAACGAGGCGACGCGCGGCCTCGCCAGCGTGGTGCCGGCCCTGAAGAACGTCCAGCCGCTCAGTCTCGTGGTCTACGGCGTGATGCTGGTGCTGATCGTCGCCCGCCTGCCCGACGGCCTGATGGGCCTGTTCCGCCGCCGCCCGCGCCATGCTTGAGGTGCGCGAGCTGTCGAAATCGTTCGGCGGCCTCAAGGCGGTCGATCGCGCGTCGCTCGACGTGCGCCAGGGCGAGATCGTCGGCCTGATCGGGCCGAACGGCGCGGGCAAAACGACGCTGTTCGCGGCCATCGCGGGCTTCCATGCGCCGGACAGCGGGCGAGTCGCCTTCGAAGGACGCGACATCACCGGCCTTGCGCCGCACCGGATCTGTGCCGCCGGCATGGTGCGCACGTTCCAGATCACCCAGCCCTTCGCCAAGATCAGCGTGCGCCAGAACATCATGGTCGGCGCCTATCTCCACACGGCCGACCGCCGGCTCGCCGCGCGCGAGGCCGAGGCGGTGGCGGAAACCGTCGGCATGACGGAGCAGCTCGACCAGCTCGGCGCCGATCTCACGGTTGCCGGCCGCAAGCGGCTCGAGCTCGCCCGCGCGCTCGCCACCGGGCCGCGCCTGCTGCTGCTCGACGAGGTGATGGCCGGCCTCAACCCGACCGAGATCGTCGAGATCGTCGGCGTCATCAAAGGCATCCGCGACGCCGGCATCACCATCCTGCTGATCGAGCACGTCATGCAGGCTGTGACGTCGCTCGCCGAGCGCGTCTACGTGCTGAACCAGGGGCGCATGATCGCCGAGGGCACGCCGGCCGCGATCGCCGACGACCCGCAGGTGATCGAGGCCTATCTCGGCCATGGCGCGGCCAAGGTGCTGCGTGCTTGAGGTGAGCGGCCTGCGCGCCGGCTATGGCGCCGTCGAGGTGCTGCGCGGCATCGATCTCGCGGTCGCCACCGGCGAGATCGTGGCGTTGCTGGGCAGCAACGGCGCCGGCAAGTCGACCTTGAACAACAACATCTGCGGCCTCTACCGCCCGTTCGGCGGGGCGATCCGCTTCGACGGCAGCGACATCGCCGGCAGCCCGTCGATGCGCATCGTCGAGGCTGGCCTGATCCAGGTGCCGGAAGGCCGCCGCGTGTTTCCCAACCTCTCGGTGCGCGACAATCTCGAGCTCGGCAGCTATCGCCGCGGCCGCCCTGCGCGGGCGCGCAATCTCGAGCGCGTGCTCGCGATCTTCCCGCGGCTCGACGAGCGGCTCGCCCAGGCCGCCGGCACGCTGTCGGGCGGCGAGCAGCAGATGCTGGCGATCGGCCGCGGCCTGATGAGCGAGCCCCGCCTGCTCATCCTCGACGAGCCGTCGCTCGGCCTGTCGCCCCTGCTGGTCGAGGAGATGTTCGCCCTGATCGGCCGCCTCAACGGCGACGGCCTCGCCATCCTGCTGGTCGAGCAGAACGTCGTGCAGTCGCTCGCCGTCGCCCATCGCGCCTACGTGCTGGAGAACGGCAGGATCACGCTGTCGGGCAAGGCCGCCGACCTCGCCCAGGATCCCGAGCTGCGCAAGAGCTACCTCGGGCATTGAGAGGCGCCGCCGCGACGGCTTCGCCCGGGACGCCGCCCTCGCGTTGCTGAATGGTCGAATCAACAAAGAACGACCTCACCCTGAGGAGCGGCCGCAGGCCGCGTCTCGAAGGGTGGACAGGAGTGGTACCTTGGCCGACCCTTCGAGACGCGGCCTGCGGCCGCTCCTCAGGGTAAGGCTTCCACTTGCATTGAACCAATCACGCTCTACAGCCTCCCCGGCGCCCCGGTAGGATTGCCGATCACCAGCACGATCGGCTGGCCTTTCGGGTTCTGGCCGCGCGCCACGAGCTGGTCGCTGCGGCCGCCCATCTGGTAGGTGCCGCTGCCCTCGAGAAAACCGCAGGACAGGGTGAAGCGGCCGGCGCGGGGACCGTCTGCGGTGAAGCTGCCGCTGCACGCCTTCTCCTGGTTGATGTTCTCGATGGAGAACGGAACCACGCGGCTGCGGCCCAGCGGGGCTTCGTAGCGGATGACCAGGCCGATGCGCCGCTCGTTGCTCTGGTCGTCGCGGTAGATCAGGAGCAGCGGGCTGGCCGACGACGCGGACGGCGTCGCGACCGCCGGGGCAGCCGCGCGACGCCCCGACAGCACGGCGCTCCGCCCCTCGCTGGCGTCGGTCTCGACGACGGCGCAGCGCGGCCAGGTCCAGCCGACGCGCATGGCCACCTCGAGGAAGCGCACCTGCCCGGCCGCGAGGTCGACGACGGCCGTGTCGGAATTCTCCATCGTCGTGCAGCGCACGGCATACTGGGCGGGATCGAGATCGAGGCGAATCCAGGTGTCGGCCGTCAAGCGCCCCAGAGGCTGCCGGCCGAGATCCACGGATACGGAGGTCGCCGCGCCGAAGATCGACTCGCGATAAATATACAGCGCTGCCTGCTTCGGCAGCGCCTGGAAGCTCTTGCCCTGCCTGTCGGCCTCGACCGGGGCCAGCGGCGCGGTGGCACAAGCCGACAGCAGCAAGGCCCAGGCCACAAGCCAGAGATGGCGCATCCCGACTCTCCCTCCTGTCTCGAACCGCGATCCTAAATCTCCGCCAGCACGGAGACAAAGCGCCGGCTCAACCCCGATCGCAGGCCGGGACGATGCCCGACAGCGACGTGGCGCTCATGCTCTTCCGGACTGCGAGCGTCTCGCTCGCCCCGGGTCGGAGCGTGCACGACCGAGGGATGAGCGAGCCGGAGGCTCGCGGTCCGGAAGATCATGAGCGCCTCACACGGCTTCCCCCGCGACCCAGCCGGACGACCATGCCCACTGGAAATTGTAGCCGCCCAGCCAGCCGGTGACGTCGACCGCTTCGCCGATGACATGGAGGCCCGGGACCTTCCTGGCTTCCATGGTCTGCGAGGAGAGCTCTGCCGTGTCGACGCCACCTGTCGTCACCTCGGCCTTGGCATAGCCCTCCGTCCCGTCGGGCACGATCTCCCATGCCTTCAGCCGCGCCGCGAGGGTCGCCAGGTCGCGGTCGGGCAGATTGGCCATCGTTCCCTCGCCCGCCAGGGTCTGGGCAAGGCGCACCGGCAGGATCTCGCCCAGGATCGTGCGCAGCTCGGCCTTGGGTCGCGTGCGCTTGCGGTCCTTCAGGAACCGAGCGGCGTCGAGGTCGGGCAGAAGGTCGATGGTGATCGCCTGGGCCGGCCGCCAATAGGACGAGATCTGCAGGATCGCCGGCCCCGACAGGCCACGGTGGGTGAACAGCATGGCCTCGCGAAATCGAGCCTTGCCGAGGCTCGTCACCACGTCCAGCGACACACCGCTGAGCTCGGGCACCGGCAAGGTGAGCGGCACCAGGGCTGGCCGCGTCTCGCTGACGGCGAGGCCGAAGCGGCGCGCCGTGTCGTGCGCAAATCC
Source organism: Reyranella sp. (assembly GCA_022844015.1). Taxonomy (GTDB): domain Bacteria; phylum Pseudomonadota; class Alphaproteobacteria; order Reyranellales; family Reyranellaceae; genus Reyranella. The sequence continues at coordinate 7,460 of JALHMO010000147.1, forward strand.
CGTCGCCCCCATCCTGGGAATCGACAGACCACCCGTGGCGAGCACCAGTGCCGTCGAGGCGAACTCGCCGTGATCGGTATCGACCGTGAACCGATCCGCCTTGCCGATCGACGTGATCCGATGCGCCGGGCGCACGTCGACGCCGGCGGCAGCGCACTCGGCCAGCAGCATGGCCACGATCTGCCGCGCCGAGCCGTCGCAGAACAGCTGGCCGAGCGTCTTCTCGTGCCAGGCGATGCGGTGCCTGTCGACCAGGGCGATGAAGTCGTGCTGCGTGTAGCGTGCCAGCGCCGACTTGCAGAAATGCGGATTGGCCGACACGAACGCCTCCGGCCGGCACTGCAGGTTGGTGAAGTTGCAGCGGCCGCCGCCGGAGATCAGGATCTTCCTGCCGACCTTGTCGGCATGGTCGAGCAGCAGCACCGAGCGGCCGCGCTGGCCGGCGCGCAGCGCGCACATCAGCCCGGCGGCGCCGGCGCCGGCGACGATGACGTCGAAGGCGCGCCGGCTCACGCCAGCGCCATCCTCATGATCCAGAGCCCGAGCACCAGGCCGGCGATCGCCAGCGCCACCGAGCCGCCGACATAGAGCGCCGCCAGCACATGCTCATGCCGCTCCCACAGCAGCACGGCATCGAGCGAGTAGGCCGAGAAGGTGGTGAAGCCGCCCAGGATCCCGGTCGCCACGAACAGCCGCATATGGCCTTCGGGATCGCCGCGCTCGGCGAACCAGCCGGCGGCCAGGCCCATGACCAGCGAGCCCACGATGTTGATGACGAAGGTATGGTACGGGAAATGCGTGCCCAGCAGGTGCGCCACCCAGATGTTCATGAAGTGGCGCATCGAGCCGCCCAGCCCCGCGCCCACGAACACCGCCAGATATCCCATCATGCGCGCGCGCCTCCGAAACGTGTCCTCCAGTCCGGCAAGGCATCCTTGTACGGCAGGGCGGTCGCTTCATACACGCCGCGCGCCACGGCGCGCGCCAGGCAGTCGGCCGCGACCGTCCCGAGCTCGGTCAGCACGGGCGGATCGCCGCCCGGTCCGGCGGTCCCCAGGGCAGCGGCGAACACCGTGTCGCCGTCGTTGGGTGCGTGGACCGGGCGCAGCGCCTTGGAGAGCCCGTCATTGGCCATGATGGCGAGCCGCTTGCACTCGGCCTTGGTGAGCCACGCGTCGGTCGCCACCATGCCGATGGTCGTGGCGGTAGCCGGCAGGGGTTGGCCCTTCATGGCCAGCGCAAGCGCCTCGGGCGGAAAACGTGTCGGCCAGCCGCGCCCGCCGAACTCGCCGTCCCGCTCGTACGGCGCCGCCCAGAAGTGGCCCTCCGTGCCGAAGGTCGCCGCGCCCACGGCATTGACCGCCACGAGCGCACCGACGGTGAATCCCTGGCGCGTACGGGCGCTGGCTGACCCGAGCCCGCCTTTCACCGTGGCCGTCGTCGCCCCGAGACCCGCGCCGGCGCTGCCCAGCTCGAACACCTCGGCCGCTGCGAGCGCGGCGTCGCGGCCGAGATCCCAGTAGGGCGGCTGCCGCGGCTCCGGCCCCGCCAGCCAATCCTTCTCGCCGCCGTTCCGGAGATCGAACAGGATCGCCTGCACGGCGACGGGAATGGCGATGCCGCCGAACTGCGCGCCCTTGCCCTGGGCGCGCAGCACCGCGGTGACGCCGCCTGCGGCATCGAGGCCGTAGATCGAGCCGCCGGAGAGCACGATGGCGTCGACCAGCCCGCCCATCTCCGGCTCGAGCAGGGTGACCGCCCGCGACCCCGGCGCACCGCCCAGCGTGATCACGCCGGCGGCGACGCTGCGCTCGAACATCGCCACGGTGACGCCCGTCGCGACGCGCCGATCCTGGGCGTTGCCGACCAGCACGCCCGGCACGTCGGTGATCAGGTTCCTCACGTCAGGAACTCACCGCCGTTCACGTGGATCGTCTGGCCGGTGATGAAGGTGCCTTCCGGCCCGACAAGCAGGCGGACCATGGCGGCGATCTCGTCGACCGTGCCGAAGCGCTGGAGCGGGATCGGCCGGTTGATCCGGCTGGCCGGCATCGGCCCAGCCGACGCGGCGCGCGCCGTGTCGATGGCGCCGGGCGACAGGGCATTGCAGGTGATGCGATGCGGCGCCAGCTCGACCGCCAGCGCCCGCATCAGTCCCTCGAGGCCCGACTTGGAGGCCGATACGTGGCAGCGGTTGGGCGTGCCGACATGGGTCGAGATGCCCGACATGGCCACGAAGGCGCCGCCCTGGCCCTTGGCCACCATCTGCGGCACGAAGGCCTTGCCGAGCAGGAAGGCGCCATCGAGCGCCACCGACAGGATCTCGCGCCATTCCTCGAACGACATGTCGAGGAACGAGGTCTGCCGGCGCAGCCCGGCATTGCTCACCAGGATATCGACGCCGCCGAACTGCTTTTGGGCGTCGGCGGCCAGTCGCGGTGCCACGGCTGGGTCCGAGACGTCCCCCATCGCGGCGACGGCTTTGCCGCCCGCCGCCCTGATCTCGCCGACCACGCCGTCGACCGCCGCCGCGTCGGCCCGGCCGTTGACCATGATGGTGGCGCCGTCGCGCGCCAGGACCAGCGCGATGGCGCGCCCGATATTCTTGCCAGCGCCGGTGACCAGCGCGACCTTGCCGTGCAGGGGCGGCGGAGGTTTGTTTGCTTGAATTGGCATATCGTTACTCACAGTTGCTCACCCTAGATCAATGCCAGCTTTGCTGGATCTTTTCGTGTGCCTGAGTGTCCCGGCACTTGCCCGAGTTTCCCTTGTGCCAGTGATCGACGAGGGAGCTGGCTGGTGATGTGGGCCCCCCCCAATCGAGTTCCGGCTTGCGTCGCACGCCCGTCGCCGGGCCGCAACGCACGAACAGTAGCGCCTCCGGTCCGTCAGCTCTTTCGGCAACAGCCAACTCAGCCTGGCCGCCGCTGCACGACCTGCATAGTCACCTACAGTGCTGCGGGCCAGGCGCATGCTGCACCCGATTCGCCCGAAAACTCAAACCCTCGACCTCGAGCCGCAATATCTCCCAGACGCAACGCATCGGCACTCTCTTGGCTGGCAGCCCCTGCTGAGTGACCTGCGCCAAGCCGGAGCGGATTTGCCCGAGGCCGACAGGGGCCGAAGAGCCTATGCGGATCAACCAGCGATCGGGCGCCCGACACCAACCACCGGGTGGTGTTCCGGTCGCGTGCCATGGACCCGAACGACGGGGGCTGGCAACAACGCGCCCGAGGCCCGCCCTTCATTGCTCAAGCGAAGGCCGTAGTCGGTACGCGATGCCCTGAGAAGCGGATTGCAGCCCGTCCATGGGACTTCCGAGGGGCGTGGCGGGATGCTAGCCTTTCTGTTGTTCCGAGCGTTTCGATGGGGAACGGCAAACGCGTAGCTTTGGGCGGACGCATATGGGGGCGTCGCGAGCACCTCAGAGATCAATTCGAGATCGAAAGTCTCTGTTGGAACAACCCGACACTTCGGGCGACAAAGAGTTGTCCGGATGAGAGGATTTAGAATGTATCTAGGCGGTCTCGCAAACAGCGTGTTTGATGAAGAGTCCTGGAACGGTTTGGACTCACTTAGTCGGAGCAGTCTTTACCAAATTCAGACTTTCTTCGCATCCTACGGAAGCTTTGCTTCATTTGATTTCAGTGATTTTTATCAGATCAATGTTGGCGTTGGCTCGTATCGAATTGTTGTCACAACAGATCCCATAAATGGGTGGTTAAATGGCGCGTCTACTCCGTTCTTTAGTATAAAGATTACAGACTCGTTTGGTGCGCTTGTTTTTGCGGAAGATTTGTCTACGCCCGATATATATACGCACACCATTACTTTCAATTCCTCCTCCGTTGCCAGTTACTACGTTGAAATAGATAACACTCTTTTTAGTTCTTTCAGTTACGCAGCCACTCTCGAATTCATCGCTTCATCCGGCGCAACGGTATCGATCGCTTCGACGGACGCCGTCAAGGCGGAGGGCCAAAGCGGCACGACAACGTTCACTTTCACATTGACGCGGACCGGCGACACCTCGGTGGCGCACACCGTGTTTGCGTCCGTGGCTGGCTTTGGGGCGAATCCGGCCGGGATACTGGATTTCGAAGGCATTGGATTTCCTTCGGCGACGATAACAATTCCTGCGGGGCAAACGACCCGCACGATCACGTTGACTGTGCAGGGTGACACGTTCGTGGAGGCAAACGAGTCATTCACGGTCGACTTATCCAGCCCATCGTCCGGTCTGACGATTGGCACCGCTTCGGCGGCGGGAACAATTCTCAATGACGACGCCTCGGTGTCCATAGTGGCGACGGACGCCGCTAAGGCGGAGGGCCAAAGCGGGACGACGACTTTCACTTTCACATTGACGCGGACGGGCGACACGTCAGTGGCGCACACCGTGTTTGCGGCCACATTTGGTGTCCTCGCAAATTCCGCGAGTTCGTTAGACTTCGACGGCAACAGCTTTCTGTCTGGCACGGTAACGTTTGCTCCGGGGCAGACGACACGCACGATCACGTTGACTGTGCAGGGTGACACGTTCGTGGAGGCAAACGAGTCATTCACGGTCGACTTATCCAGCCCATCGTCCGGTCTGACGATTGGCACCGCTTCGGCGGCGGGAACAATTCTCAATGACGACGCCTCGGTGTCCATAGTGGCGACGGACGCCGCAAAGGCGGAGGGCCAAAGCGGCACGACAACGTTCATTTTCACATTGACGCGGACGGGCGACACGTCGGTAACGCACAGCGTGTCGTGGTCGATCGTCGGGTCGGGCATCGATGGTGCCGACCCCTCCGACATCGGTGGCACCGCCCTGAACGGTGGGACAGTGACGTTCGCGGCGGGCGAGACCGTCCAGACGGTCACCATCGAGGTCGTGGGCGACACCGAGGTCGAGGCGGACGAGGAGTTCCTGCTCAGCATCTTCAATCCGACCGCCGGTCTCGTGGTCGCGTCGTCGTCGGTGGTGGGCACGATCCGCAACGACGATGCGATGGTGTCGATCGCGGCCGTGGCAGCGGTCCAGGCGGAAGGGACTGGCGGGCAGACCGACGTCAATTTCATCCTGACGCGGGACGGGGACACCTCCGTCGCGCACAGCGTCACCTACACGGTGGCGGGCTCGGGCGCGGTGCCGGCCGACATCGGCGACTTCGCGAGCGTCGCGTTGCCGACGGACACGGTGACGTTCGCGCCCGGGCAGACCGCCATGACGGTGGCGGTCCGGGTGATTGGCGATGCGGCCTTGGAGTTGGACGAGGACTTCACGGTGATCCTGTCCGATCCGTCGCTCGGCCTTGTGCTCGGCACGGCGTCGGCCGCTGTGACGATCCAGAACGACGACGGCGCGGTGGTGTCGATCTCGACGCTGTCGGCGATGAAGGCGGAGCAGGACAGCGGCCTGATCCCGTTCACCTTCCTGGTGGCGCTGGGCGAGGCGTCGGCGCTTCCCCAGTCGGTCGACTGGGCGGTTACGGGGACCGGCGCAACGCCGGCGGACGGGGCGGATTTCGAGGGCGGGGTGCTGGCGTCGGGCTCCCTGATCTTCGCCCCCGACGAGACCGCCCAGCTGATCACGGTGATGGTCGCGGGCGACCGCGCAGTCGAGGCCGACGATTTTTTCGTCGTCACGCTGTCGAACCCGTCGAACGGTCTGTCGCTGGCGGCGGCGAGCGCGTTCGGCATTGTCCAGAACGACGACCGGGCGACCGTGTCGATCGCGGCGCTGTCGGCGGGCAAGGCCGAAGGTGACGGCGGCACGACGCCGTTCACCTTCACGGTGAGCCTCGACCAGGCCCCGGTCGTCGGCCAGAGCGTGGGCTGGAGCGTGGCGGGCTCGGGCGGGCAGGCGGCGGACGCGGCCGACTTCGGCGGGGCGATGCCGACCGGGACGGTGAGCTTCGCGCCCGGCGAGACCCTCAAGACGATCACGGTGGGCGTGTCGGGCGACACGCAGGTGGAACCCGACGAGACGTTCGTGGTGACGCTGGTGGACCTGTCGGCAGGCCTCGCGCCCGGCACCTCGAGCGCGACGGGCGCGATCGACAGCGACGACAGCGTTGCGGTGTCGATCGCGGCGCTGTCGGCGGTGAAGCCGGAGGGCACCGGCGGGACGACCGCCTATACCTTCACGGTGAGCCTGAGCCAGGCCGGGTTGAGGGGGCTGACGGTCGACTGGTCGGTCGACGGCTCGGGGCAGAGTCCGGCGGCGGCTCTGGATTTCGGCGGGACGAGCGGGACGGTGAGCTTTGCGGCCGGCGAGACCATAAGGACCATCACCGTGAACGCCTTGGGCGACACGGAGGTCGAGCGCGACGAGGAGTTCACGGTCAGCCTGTCGAACCCGGCGGCGGGGCTTGCGATCGTGGCGGGCACGGCGACGGGCACCATTGTGAACGACGATCTTCCGACGGTGGCGGTCTACGCGTACCTGACGACCAAGGCGGAAGGCAGCAGCGGCACCACGCCCTTCGTCTTCACGATCGGCCTCGCGGAGGCCAACTTCACGGGCGGCCAGACGGTGGCCTGGTCGATCGCCGGCTCGGGAGCCAACCCGGCCAATGCCGCCGACTTCGCGGGTGCGACGTCGGGGACGGTGACGTATGCGCCGGGCGAGGCGGTGAGGTACCTCACGATCGACGTGGTGGGCGACGTCTCCGTCGAACCGGACGAAGGCTTCGCCATGACGCTGTCGAACCCGTCCGGGCTGACGCTCGGCGACTCGACGGCCACGGGGACGATCCAGAACGACGACGCCGGCCCCGCCCCCGCGGTGGTCGCCCACGACGACGCCTACATCGTGCTGGAGGGCCGGCCGCTGACGGCGCCGGTGGGGCGCGGGGTGCTGGCCAACGACGAGAACGCCTCGACGGCGTCGCTGCTCTCCGGGCCGGGCGACGGGACGCTGCAGATCGTCGGCAACGGCAGCTTCGGCTACACGCCGGCGGCCGGTTTCACGGGCATCGATTCGTTCACCTACCGGGCCGGCAACAGCGGCAGCAGCACGGCCGACGCGCAGGCGTCGATCTTCGTCGTGCCGGTCAATGTCGGCGAGACGACGACGCTCGACCTGCTGTCGCTGTCGGCGGAGGAGCAGATCGCGGCGACCTACATCGCCTTCTTCGGCCGGGCGGCCGACCGGGCGGGCTTCGGCTTCTGGGTCGGCGAGTTCGTCAGCGGGCTGCCGGTGCAGGGCCCGGCGATGCTGTTCGCCAACATCGCGAGCTCGTTCGGGATCAGCGACGAGGCGCAGGCGCTCTATCCGTTCCTGGCCAACCCGTTCGGGGCGAGCGACGGGCAGATCAGCGCGTTCCTCGACAGCGTCTACAACAACCTGTTCAACCGCGGGTCGGACCCGGCCGGGCTGGCCTACTGGACGGGGGAGACCAAGGCGACGCTGCTGGCCGGGCGTTTCGTGGGCTCGATCCTGGTCAACATCATGAGCGGGGCGCAGGACACGGCGGCGGGCCAGGACATCACGACGCTGATGGGCAAGGTCGCGGTGAGCCTTGACTACGTGCAGGAGCAGCACGAGCGCAACACCGGCTGGCTGGGGTCGAGCGACGTCGCGGCGGCGACGGCGCTGCTCGACCCGGTGACGTCCGATCCGCTGAGCGTGCTCGCCGGCATCCGCAACGCCGAGGACCTCATCGCCGCGCATGCCTAACCGAGAAATGGAGTTTTACCCCATTGGCGGAAAGGCTTTCGTGCTTCACGACGCTGGTGATGGAGTGCCCGTAAAGAGAGCCACGGTGCAACGTCGGGCGACACCAACTAAGGATGGAGGCAGCAGATCAAGTAGCCCAGTCCGACCTGCACCTTCATGTACTGCTCTTGCCCCGGCTCGGTTGTGAATGTCGCTTCGCGGTCGACCTCAGTCGAGATAACCACCTTTTGGCTGCCCGGGCGGGCACGTCGCGAAAGAAGAAGCCGCCCGGTATCGCCCAGCCGACGTTGACGCCGCTAACCTGCCCATTCGGTCGTACAGCGTCTTATTTTTTGCCCCTCTATTATGCCCCTCTCGTGTCCCCGACACTCGAGGATCAAGGCAAGACGACCTTGAAATGCAGCATTTACGTGGAAACTCTGAGCTATGCCAAAGCAATGTCTCTGCCGTGCAGGGGAAGAGACATGCGAACTCCGTCAGGATGCGCGCTACCCTACCGAAGTTCGATGCTCCAGACCAAGGCGGCTTCGTAGATTGGTGCGGAGCCATGGGGAAGGACCTCTTCCGGTTCCCGAGATGACAGTGGAAGAGACGTTCCTGGTTCAGGGTCGGCTGGGTGCCGCAGGCTGCGTGGGACTCATCGATCTGCTGAACTGGCAGGCAGCCAAGAAGGAGGTGCAGCCTGATGAAGCACAGGGCTACTCTGTTCCTGCTCGTTCACTTGCTTCTTTCCGCGGGTCTGCCGCCTGGCTATCGCCGTTCTCGATTTCGACGTGACTTCCAAAGACCGCGGCCGGCGGGTCCTCGAGCAGAAACTGCTCGTCGTCTGCGAGACATTCCGGATTGGAGCGGAGGCGTAAATGGACAGGGCGCAAGTCATCTCCGAGCTGGCGAGCAGCGGAAGCATCGAGGCACTCCTCGAGCGTCATCCGCAGCTCGGTCGTGAAGCGGTCACCCGCATCCTCGACGACGCGGCCGTGCTGCTCGCCCAGGAGGACCAGGGGCCGCCGCCGACATCGCCGCTCTATCGAGCCTACAACGGCTACATGCTCGGCCTGTTCACCGCTGCCAGCTTCGTGTTCGACGTACGCGAGGAGCAGCATCGGCGGAGGGCTGTCCTGCACCGAATCTCGGAGTTTCTGCTCGAGCTTGCCAGCCAGCTCGGCAAGTCGGTGGATCTCGGCGAAGCCGACACGTTCGAGGACGCAATAGAAGGTCAGGTGCAGGCACTCGACCCGGAGCTGGCCGACTACTATCGGCTCGGACTGGCGGCCTTCCGGCGTGTCGTTCTTCACGAGCGCCCGGTGGCGGCCGACGATCAGCGGGAGGCCGAGGAGATGCTGCAACGGCTGGGACACCCGCCGGCCTTCTTCGCCGCCATGCTCGACGAGTCCGGACGGCGGGACGGCAGCGACGATCGCACGTGGCAGGACATGATGACGGATTGCCTGCACCTGGTGCGCGATATGGTGGCCAACCTGGCCGACGAACCCGACACCTGCTTCGTCGCGCTGCCGTTTTGCGAACCCTACGAAGGGCGTTATCTCAACTTCTATCGCGGCGTCGCGGCGCGCATGAAGCAGCGCGCGATTCGCGCCTGGGGTGGCCTGGGCGACGAGGAGCATCAGGAATTGCTGCTGGCATTGATCGCCAAGTCGGGCGCGTTGCTGGGCGAGGTCACGGAGACCAATGTGAATGTCGCCCTCGAGATCGGCTTCGCGCTGGGCCAGAACAAGACCGTGCATCTCGTCGCCGACCAGGATTCCTGGAAGAGCGCAGCGAACATCCAGCTCGACTGGGTTTTCCCGTATCGCACGCAGGACGGCGAGACACTGGACGGCGAAGAGATGCGCGCCGGGCTCTACTTCACGACCTTGAAAACCTTGCGGCGGCCCGGCCCGGTCCCGAGCTGGAGCGCCAAGCCCATCGTTGTCCTGCAGAACCTGAATCGGATTCTTCGCGCCGATTGACCGCCCGAGGCAGGGCGGTCGATCGAAGCCTCTCGCTCGCGTCGCTCGGGCTGCGCGCTGCGCGAGACGGGCGCCATGATCGGTCACACGTCCAGCTCCGGGCGGTCTCCCCAATGGGAACCGCCCTGGTCGAGACCAGGACGCCTGCCGTCAGCCGGCGACGATGTAGGCCTTGAGCGCCTCGGTCTCTTGCCGGGCCTCTTCCAGGCGTGCCTTCACGACGTCGCCGATCGACACCAGCCCCATCAGCTCGCCGTGGCGAACCACCGGGATGTGGCGAAAGCGGCCCTCGGTCATGGTCTGCATGATGCCGTCGATGGAATCGTCGGGGTCGCAGGTGACGACGCCTCGTGTCATCACCTGGCGCGCCTCGAGTGCCAGCGCCTCGGCGCCATGCCTGGCCAGGGCGCGGACGAGGTCGCGCTCGGAGACGATGCCGGCCACCGAGCCGTCGCCGTCGAGCACCAGCACCGAGCCGATCCGTCGCGCACTGAGCTGCTGGCAGATTTCGGCGACCGAGGCCGCCGGGGCCACCGTGAAGATGGCAGTGCCCTTCTGCGAAAGAATGTCGGAGACGAACATGGTTCACCCCTCTTCGCATATGCTGTCGATGAGACACGTAACGCGGTAGCGCGGAGAAAGGCTGCGGGCGATAAAGCCCTTCATGAACGATGCTCGATCGGCGCTCGTCCTGTTCTCCGGCGGGCAGGATTCCACCACGTGTCTGGCCTGGGCGCTAGAGCGATTTGCGCATATCGAGACGATTGCCTTCGACTATCGGCAGCGTCACCGGATCGAGCTCGATCAACGGCTTGTGGTGCTGGCCGAGGTCAGGCGCAAATTTCCTGCCTGGTCCAGCCGTCTGGGCGACGACCATCTCATCGACATGGGCATGCTCGGCCAGATCAGCGACACGTCGCTCACCCGCACCATGGCCTTCGCCCTGGAGAAGGATGGCCTGCCCAACAGCTTCGTGCCGGGACGCAACCTGCTGTTCTTCACCTTCGCCGCGGCAGTCGCCTGGCGGCGCGGCATCCGCAACCTGGTGGGCGGCATGTGCGAGACCGACTTCTCGGGCTACCCCGACTGCCGCGACGACACCATCAAGGCGCTGCAGGTCGCGCTCAATCTCGGCATGGATCGCAGCTTCGTGCTGCACACGCCGCTGATGTGGCTCGACAAGGCAGAGACGTGGTCGTTGGCGCGCGCGCTCGGCGGCGATGCCCTGGTCGAGGTCGTCCTCGAGCACACCCACACCTGCTACGAGAACGCGCGCGGCCCGCGCGAGGACTGGGGCCACGGCTGCGGCCAGTGCCCGGCCTGCGCCCTGCGCAAGCGCGGCTACCTGGCCTGGCGTGCTGGGACGAAGGTCTCGATGGGGTGAATGCTTTCATGGTCTTCCGGACCGCGAGCGTCCCGCTCGCTCAGATTCATGAGCGAGCGGGACGCT
>JALHMO010000148.1 GCA_022844015.1 Reyranella sp.
TAGGTGTTGAGCAGGACCGGCACGATCGGGATCGACTTGCCGCCGAACAGGCGTTTCACGACGAAGCCATAGGCGTGCCCGAAGCCGGCTTGCTGAGGCTCGTCGACCCGGGCGGCCGCCCCGACATCGACGTCGGCCGCGATCAGGCGCTCGATCAGCCCGAGGGCGAAGGCCGGCGCGCCCGGGAAGGCATGCGCCTGGTCCATGGCATAGCCCCTGGCCACGGTGGGCAGCCAGGACGGCGAGCTGGCGTCGATGCGGCGCGGCCGCGTCACGATCTTCTCGCCATAGAAGATCGACACTGCCGGCATGTTCGACAGGCTGAACAGCTCGTCCTGGTCGTCGCCGATGACGACCACGACATCGGGCGCCGCGTCGGCGAGGTCGGCGGCCAGCCGGTCGAGCGCTGCCTGGCAGATCGCCGCCTTGGCGACGAAGTGCTCGGGCGTGCTCACCGCCGCATGGCGATCGCCGACCTCGGCCAGGAGCTGGTCGTAGGTCAGCCATCGTCCATCCGACGTGTTGAGCCGCCGGCTGCGCAGGTCGTCGGCGGCGCGCTCCGCCCAGCGCGACCCTTCGAGGGTCAGCAGCGGGCTGTGCGACGTCCCCAGTCCCAGGACGATGCGGGCCATGGCGTTCTTCCCATCTTTCGATTCAGGTCGCCCATCCTGCGACATTCCGGCCCGCCCGGCTATCGACGGGCCAACGAGTGTCGGCACCGAAGGCGCTGGGCTTGGACCAGAACGATCGATACGCAAAGGCTGTCATCGCGAGTAGACGCTTGCTTCACGAGCGTCTACTCGCGATGACAGGAGCATCGGCACCATGCGTTCCGTCGTCTTGTTGCCGGCCCAAGCTCGAACTGCAGGACTAGCGACCCGCTTTGCCGACTCATCTCCCCAGCCGCCCGCGCCTGCAGCGCGCGTCCGGCGAAAGCCGCGTCACCTTCGATCTGCGCGACGGCAGGACGCGCCTCGGCGATCTCTATCAGCGCGATCCCTGCCGGGTGCTGTTCCCCGCGCCCGAGCCGGGCGATCCGCCGCAGGCCGTGCTGCTCACCACCTCGGGCGGCGTGACCGACGGCGATGCGCTCGCCATGGCGATCGAGATCGGCCCCGGTGCGGCCGCCGTGGCGACGACCCAGGCGGCCGAGAAGGTCTATCGGGCCGCCCCCGGCGGGGGCCATTGCAGCATCGATGTGTCGGTGCGACTCGCCGAGGGGGCGACGCTCGACTGGCTGCCGCAGGAGACGATCGTGTTCCAGGGGGCGCGGCTCAAGCGGCGGACCGTTGCGAACGTCGAGCCCGGCGCGGCACTGCTCGCCTGCGAGATGGTCGTGCTCGGGCGCGCCGCCTCGGGCGAGCGCTTCGTCTCGGGCCTGCTGCTCGATGCCTGGTCGGTGCGCCGTGCCGGACGTCTCGTCTGGACCGACGCCTTGCGCGTCGAAGGCGAGACTCCCGAGGGCGCAGGGTTCGGCCCGGCCAATGCGCTGGCGACGGTGATCGGCATCTGGGACGAGCCGCAGCCGCGCTTCGAGACGGCCCGCTCCCTGCTCGAGACTGTCAGCGAGGCGCGGGCCGCGGTCACCCTGGTGAACGGCGTCATGGTCGCCCGCGTGCTCGGCGAGGCGACGGCGGTGCGGCGTGCCGTCATCCGGTTTCTCACCGATTTCCGCGGCTGCCGGCTGCCGCGAGTCTGGCATGTTTGATGCAGCCTCTTATAGTCGGGCCACTTCGCCTGGGGGAAACGCTCGATGAATCTGACGCCGCGCGAGAAGGACAAGCTCTTGATTGCCATGGCGGCCCAGGTGGCGCGCCGCCGCCTCGAACGCGGCGTGAAGCTCAATCATCCGGAAGCGGTGGCGCTGATCACCGACTATGTCGTCGAGGGAGCGCGCGACGGGCGCAGCGTTGCCGAGCTGATGCAGGACGGCGCCAAGGTCATCCGGCGCGAGCAGGTGATGGACGGCATCGCCGACATGATCGACGAGATCCAGGTCGAGGCGACCTTTCCCGACGGCACCAAGCTCGTCACCGTCCACGCGCCGATCCGCTGAGGAGGCCTCCAACATGCACGACGATGCTGAAAAGATCGGGGCGGTGCCCGCCCCGATTTTCGTAGGAGAGCCCTGATGAAACCGGGAGAGATTCTCGCCGCGCCGGGCGAGCTCGAGCTCAACAAGGGCAGCAACCCGATCACCCTCGAGGTCGCCAACACCGGCGACCGGCCGATCCAGGTCGGCAGCCACTATCATTTCTTCGAGACCAACGAGGCGCTGAAGTTCGACCGCGCGCGCGCCAGGGGCATGCGGCTCGACATCGCCGCCGGCACCGCGGTGCGGTTCGAGCCCGGCCAGTCGCGCACCGTCCGTCTCACGCCCTATCTCGGCGGCCGCGAGAGCCATGGCTTCCAGGCCAAGGTCTCGGGCAAGCTCGGGCGCATCGCCAGGGCCGCGCCGTCGAACGAGGGGCCGACCCGCATCTCGCGCTCGGCCTACGTGCACATGTTCGGCCCGACGGTCGGCGACAAGGTGCGGCTCGCCGACACCGACCTGTTCGTCGAGGTCGAGAAGGACCACACGACCTACGGCGAGGAGGTCAAGTTCGGCGGCGGCAAGGTGATCCGCGACGGCATGGGCCAGAGCCAGCGCACGCGCGCCCAGGGCGCCGTCGACACCGTCATCACCAACGCCCTGATCATCGACCACTGGGGCATCGTGAAGGCCGACATCGGCCTCAGGGACGGCCGCATCGTCGGCATCGGCAAGGCCGGCAATCCCGACATCCAGCCCAACGTCGACATCGTCATCGGCCCGGGCACCGAGATCATCGCCGGCGAGGGCAAGATCGTCACCGCGGGCGGCATCGACTGCCACATCCACTTCATCTGCCCGCAGCAGGTCGACGACGCGCTCTACAGCGGCGTCACCACCATGATGGGCGGCGGCACCGGGCCGGCGCACGGCACCTTCGCCACCACGGTCACGCCGGGCCCGTGGCATCTCGGCCGCATGCTGCAGGCCGCCGAGGGCCTGCCGATGAACCTCGGCTTCTTCGGCAAGGGCAACACCAGCAAGCCGGCCGGTCTCAAGGAGCAGGTCGAGGGCGGCGCCTGCGGGCTGAAGCTGCACGAGGACTGGGGCACCACGCCGTCGGCGATCGACAATTGCCTGAGCGTCGCCGACCGCATGGACGTCCAGGTGGCGATCCACACCGACACGCTGAACGAGTCGGGGTTCGTCGAGACCACGCGCGCCGCCTTCAAGGGCCGCGCCATCGCCACCTTCCACACCGAGGGCGCGGGCGGCGGCCATGCGCCCGACATCATCCGGCTGTGCGGCGAGAAGAACGTGCTGCCGTCGTCGACCAACCCGACGATGCCTTACACCGTCAACACCGTCGACGAGCATCTCGACATGCTGATGGTGTGCCATCACCTCGATTCCTCGATCCCCGAGGACGTCGCGTTCGCCGAAAGCCGCATCCGCAAGGAGACCATCGCGGCGGAAGACATCCTGCACGACATGGGTGCCTTCTCGATGATGTCGTCCGATAGCCAGGCGATGGGCCGCGTCGGCGAGGTCGTCATCCGCACCTGGCAGACCGCCGACAAGATGAAGAAGCAGCGCGGCCGGCTGAAAGAGGAGCAGGGCGACAACGACAATGTCCGGGTCAAGCGCTACGTCGCCAAGTACACGATCAACCCGGCAATCACCCACGGCATCGCGCGCCATGTCGGCTCGGTCGAGGTCGGCAAGCGCGCCGACCTGGTGATCTGGGCGCCCGCCTTCTTCGGCGCCAAGCCGGATGCCGTGCTGATCGGCGGCACCATCGTGGCCGCCCCAATGGGCGATCCCAACGCCTCGATCCCGACGCCGCAGCCGGTGCACTACCGGCCGATGTTCGGCGCCCTCGGCAGGAGCCTGGTCGCCAGCCCGGCGCTGTTCGTGTCGCAGGCCGCGATCGCCAAGGGAGTTGCCAGGAAATGGGGCCTGACGAGACCGCTCCTGGCCGTGAAGGGCACGCGAAAGATCGGCAAGAAGAACATGATTCACAACGATCTGTGCCCCGAGATCGAGGTCGACCCCGAGACCTACGAGGTGCGTGCCAACGGCGAGCTCCTGACCTGCGAGCCGGCCACGGTGCTGCCGATGGCGCAGCGCTATTTCCTGTTTTGAGAATGCCGGTGCGGAATTCACTTCTTCTCCTCCCTCTCGGAGCTGCCATGGAGCGGAGACACCCCAGTTCATGCTCCCCTCCCCCGCCAGAGCAGGGCATTCGCATTTGGCAAAAAAGTCCGTCATCCCGACCGGAGCCGAGCGCAGCGAGGCGGAGTGGAGGGACCTTTCTTCTTTCGGCACCAGCAAGAAGGATCCCTCGACTGCGCCGCCCTTCGGGCGGCTCCGCTCGGGATGACGGACTTTTTTGCCAAATGCGAATGCCCTGGCTGGCAGGGGGAGAGGAACTTGAAGCGCGTGAAGGGCGGCCATGAAGCGCGCCGTCGAGGTGGTGCGGGCCGGCGGCTGGCCGGCCGGGCAGCGGGCCGATACCGTCACCCTGCTGTTCGACGACCGCTATCGCCGGCGGCTGCGCATGCTGGGCGATGGCGGGCTCGATTTCCTGCTCGACCTGGTCGAGCCGATCGTGCTGCACAGCGGCGACGGACTCAGGCTGGAGGAGGGCGGCATCGTCGAGGTCAGGGCAGCCGACGAGGATCTCGTCGAGGTGCGCGGCCGCGACGCGGCCGCGTTCGCCCGCATCGCCTGGCATCTCGGCAATCGCCATCTGCCGGCACAAATTGACAGCGACAGGATATTGATCCGCGACGATCATGTGATCGTCGACATGCTGAAGGGACTGGGCGCCGACGTGCGCAAGGTGCGCAGCCCCTTCGACCCCGAAGGCGGCGCCTACGGCCAGCACAACCACGACCTCGGCCACCGGCACGGGCCGCTCCACGAGGAGCGCCATGGCTAGCGCTACGAACATGGCTAACGCACCGAACACACCTCACCCTGAGGAGCACCGCATAGCGGTGCGTCTCGAAGGGTGGGCAAAGGAGGAGGTCTGCAGCCCACCCTTCGAGACGCCGCGCTGCGCGCAGCTCCTCAGGGGTAAGGTCTGGTGTCGTGCCGAGGACAACGGATCTCCGTCATGACCACTGATCCTCTCTATCGCCTGCTCGCCTGGCTGTCGCCGGCCTACCCGATCGGCGCCTTCAGCTACAGCCACGGCATCGAGACGGCGGTCGAGGAGGGGTTCGTCAAGGACCGGCCGACCCTGGTTACATGGCTGCAAAGCGTCCTGCTGCACGGCACCGGCGCGGTCGATGGCGCCCTGTTCGCCGCGGCCTGGCGGGCCGCGACGGACCAGGACTGGCAGGCCTTCGACGCCATCGCCGAGCGTGCGGCGGCGTGGCGCGGCAGCTCCGAGATGGCGCTCGAGTCGCGCCAGCAGGGCAGCTCATTCCTGTCGATGACCCGGGTCGCCTGGCCTCACCCGGCGCTCGACGCGACGCATCAGCGCCTGAGTGGCGAGATCAGCCTGCCGGTGGCGGTGGCCCTGGCCGCCGCGGCGCACGGCATCGCCCTCGAGCGCGCCCTCGAGGGCTACCTGCATGCCTTCGTCGCCAACCTGATCTCGGCCGCGCTCCGCTCCGTGCCGCTCGGCCAGAGCGACGGCCAGATCGCGCTGGCCACCCTGGAGGGCGCCGTGCGCCGGGCGGCCGCGGCGGCGCAGGCCGTGACGTCGCTCGACGAGGTCGGTGCCTGCACGCCGCTGCTCGACTGGTGCTCGATGCGCCACGAGACCCAGTACACCCGCCTGTTCCGCTCATGAGCTTCGTTCTGGCGATCCTGCTGTTCCTCGGTATCGGCGCGGCGGCCGCGCTGCATGCCCTGTGGGGCCTCGGCAGCACCTGGCCGGAGGCGAGCGAGGAAGCCCTGGCGCACAGCGTCGTCGGCGACGGCCGCCGGCGCATGCCGCCGGCCTGGCAGTGCTTCACCGTGGCGAGCCTGCTCGCGATCTTGGCCCTGTGGCCCTTCGTCATGCTGGGGCGCGGCGAGGATCCCGTCGTCCTTGCCGGAAGCTTCGCCATCGCAGGGCTGTTCGTCGTCCGCGGCTTTGCCGGTTACAGCCCGCGCTGGCGCGGCTGGTTTCCCGGCGAGCCGTTCGCGACGCGTGACCGCCGCTACTATTCGCCGTTCTGCCTCCTGATGGGAGTGGGCTATCTTGCGCTGCTGGCGGGGGAGATGGAGCGGCAATGAGCATGCGTGGCCCGTTGAGGGTGGGCGTCGGCGGCCCGGTCGGGTCGGGCAAAACCGCGCTGGTCGAGCGCCTGTGCAAGTCGATGCGCGAGGCCTACGACATCGCCGTCGTCACCAACGACATCTACACCAAGGAGGACGCCGAGTTCCTGACCCGCGCCGGGGCGCTGCAGCCCGACCGCATCGTCGGCGTCGAGACCGGCGGCTGCCCGCACACCGCGATCCGCGAGGACGCCTCGATCAACCTCGCCGCGGTGTCCGACATCGTGCGCAAGTGGCCCGACGTCGAGATCGTGTTCGTCGAATCGGGCGGCGACAATCTCGCGGCCACCTTCTCGCCCGAGTTGGCCGACCTCACGATCTACGTCATCGACGTCGCGGCCGGCGAGAAGATCCCGCGCAAGGGCGGGCCGGGGATCACCCGCTCCGACCTTCTGGTCATCAACAAGATCGATCTCGCGCCGCTCGTCGGCGCCAACCTGGATGTCATGGATCGCGACGCTCGCCGGATGCGTGGCACCCGGCCTTTCCTGTTCTCCAATCTCAAGGAAAACAAGGGAGTAGAGGAGGTCGTTGCCTTCATTGTCCGGCAGGGCGGCCTGCCGGAGCGGCGCACCATCGCACTCGTAATTCAGTAAGGGGAAGACGATGATTCGAACGATTGGCCTCACCGGTCTGCTGGTGGCCCTCGCCGGCCCGGCCCTGGCGCATTCCGGGCACGGTGACTCGGGCCTCCTCCATCCTTTCACCGGTGTCGACCATGTTCTGGCCGCCGTCGCCGTCGGCGTCTGGGCATCCCTGCTCTCGGGCCGCAAGGCCGCGCTCGCCGTTCTAGTGCCGAGCGCTTTCCTGATCATGATGGCGGCGGGTGCAACTGCCGGATTTGCAGGCATAAAACTGCCTCTTGTCGAGGCTGCCATCCTGGCTTCGGTTCTCGTCGTCGGCGGCCTTATCGTCGTCGGCGTGCGCCTGCCGGCCGTCCTGGCAATGGCGGTCGTCGGCGTCTTCGCGGTCTTTCACGGCTACGCCCACGCCGTGGAAGCGCCTTCCTCGGCGCCCGTGCCCTACGTCTTTGGGCTCGTGGTCTCGACCGCCCTGCTGGAGAGCGCCGGCCTGCTCCTTGGATGGCTGGCGAAGCGGGGCATCGGCGAGGCCGGGCTGCGGGCGCTGGGCGGCATGATCCTGGCCGCCGCCGGCCTGTCCCTGATCGCCAACTGAAACTTATCCCCGGCCCTGGCCGGGGTTTGGCACGACTTTCGCTCTTGCAGACTTTCGACGGGGAGATTCCGTCGGATATCAAGGAGAGCGGGATGAAATTGGGTTCAATCGTGCGGACGGGCCTCGTCGCCGCCGGCCTGCTGGCTGGCGCTGCGAGCAGCGCGTTTGCGCAGGCTGGGGATACGATCAAGGTCGGCATCCTCCATTCATTGTCGGGCACGATGGCGATCAGCGAGACGACCCTGAAGGACGTCGTGCTGATGATGATCGAGGAGCAGAACAAGAAGGGCGGCCTCCTGGGCAAGAAGCTCGAGGCCGTGGTGGTCGATCCGGCGTCGAACTGGCCGCTGTTCGCCGAGAAGGCGCGCGAGCTGCTGCAGAAGGACAAGGTCGCCGTGGTGTTCGGCTGCTGGACCTCGGTCAGCCGCAAGTCGGTGCTGCCGGTGTTCGAGGAGCTGAACGGCATCCTCTTCTACCCGGTCCAGTACGAGGGCCAGGAGAGCCAGCGTAACGTGTTCTACACCGGCGCCGCGCCGAACCAGCAGGCGATCCCGGCGGTCGACTACCTGATGAGCAAGGACGGCGGCGACGTGAAGCGCTGGGTCCTGGCCGGTACCGACTACGTCTATCCGCGCACGACCAACAAGATCCTCGAGGCGTACCTCCTCCAGAAGGGCGTGCCGAAGGAAGACATCATGATCAACTACACGCCGTTCGGTCATTCCGACTGGCAGTCGATTGTGGCCGACATCAAGAAGTTCGGCTCGGCCGGCAAGAAGACCGCCGTCGTGTCGACCATCAACGGCGACGCCAACGTGCCGTTCTACAAGGAGCTCGGCAACCAGGGCATCAAGGCCAAGGACATCCCGGTCGTGGCCTTCTCGGTCGGCGAAGAGGAGCTCGCCGGCGTCGACACCAAGCCGCTGGTCGGCCATCTGGCGGCCTGGAACTACTTCCAGTCGGTCAAGGATCCGGCCAACGAGGCGTTCATCAAGACCTGGCAGGCCTTCACCAAGAACGCCAAGCGCGTGAGCAACGACCCGATGGAAGCCTCCGTGATCGGCTTCAACATGTGGGTCGAGGCGGTCAAGAAGGTCGGCACGACCGATCCCGACAAGGTGATCGACGCGCTGATCGGCATCAAGGTCCCGAACCTGACGGGCGGTATCTCCGAGATGCTGCCGAACCATCACATCACCAAGCCGGTCCTGATCGGCGAGATCGAGGCCAACGGCCAGTTCGACGTGGTGTGGAAGACCCCCGGCCTCGTCCCGGGCGCCGCGTGGTCGCCGATCCTCGACGACTCCAAGAACCTCAAGGCCGACTGGACGAAGCCCGTGAACTGCGGAAACTTCGACACCGTCGCCAACAAGTGCATCGGCAAGGCGGCCAAGTAAGCCTTCACGCAGGGATTCACAGGACGGGGCGACTTTCGGGTCGCCCCGTTTCCATCTCCCGGGTAAGTCACAGCACATGCTTCGCCTTCGACCGCTCTCGGTCCTGCTCTCCGTGCTGGTGTCCCTGGCGCTGGCCGGAACGGCTCTCGCGGCCGACCTCACCGCCCTCGTCGGGAACCTCACCTCCGGCGGCCTGAGCGAGCGCGAGAGGGCGATCAACGCGCTGGCGGCCTCCGGCGAGGAGCGCGCCGCGCCGATCCTCGAGGCCCTGGCCGCAGGCCAGCTCTACGTCCGCATTTCCGACAAGCTCGCCGTCATCGGCAAGGCCGACGGCAACAAGCTGGCGCTCACCGAAGCGATCTCCGGCAAGCCGGCCGGCAGCGCCGTCGAAGCCGATCTCGAGCGCGTGAGGGTCAACAACCGCCTGCGTGGCACGATCGAAGCCGCGGTCGGGTCGCTCACCCTGATGAGCCCCAATTCCAGCGTCCGGCGCAGTGCCGCCGACGCTCTCTTCAAGCGCCGCGATGCGACGGCCCTGCCGGCCCTCGACCAGGCGCTCGCCGCCGAGAAGGACCCGCGCGTCAGGCGGGCGATGAGCGAGGCGCGGGCCGCCATCGTGCTCACGACCGCCGATTCGCCGCCGGCCCAGAAGCTCGCCGCGATCACCCTGCTGCGCGACCGTGGCGACCGCGATTCGCTCGGCATCCTGAACACCGCCGCTGCCGCGTCGGACGGCGAGGTCAAGACGGCCGCCGCCGCCGCTGCCGGCGCCATCGAGCAGACGCTGGCCGCCTGGCAGATGGCGCAGAACGTCTGGTACGGCATCTCGCTCGGGTCCGTGCTGCTGCTGGCAGCCATCGGGCTGGCCATCACCTTCGGCACCATGGGCGTGATCAACATGGCGCATGGCGAGATGGTTATGCTGGGCGCCTACACGACCTTCGTCGTGCAGGAGGTCATCCGCACCTCGGCGCCGCACCTGTTCGACGTGTCGCTGGCGATCGCGCTGCCGCTCGCCTTCGTCGTCTCGGGCGCCATCGGCATCCTGATCGAGCGCACCATCATCCGCTTCCTCTACGGCCGGCCGCTCGACACGCTGCTGGCGACCTGGGGACTGTCGCTCGTGCTGCAGCAGGCGGTGCGCTCGATCTTCGGCTCGTCCAACCGCGAGGTCGGGGCGCCGTCGTGGATGTCGGGTGCCTTCCAGCTCGGCCAGCTCAACATCACCTATGGTCGCCTCTGGATCGTGGTGTTCGCGCTGATCGTCTTCGCCTCGCTGATCCTGCTGCTGCGCAAGACGCCGCTCGGTCTCTACATGCGGGCCGTGACGCAGAACCGTCCCATGGCGGCGGCGGTCGGCATCCGCACCCCTCGGGTCGACGCACTGACCTTCGGCCTCGGCTCGGGCATCGCGGGCCTCGCCGGCGTGGCGCTGAGCCAGATCGACAATGTCAGCCCCAACCTGGGGCAGGGCTACATCATCGACTCCTTCATGGTCGTGGTGTTCGGCGGCGTTGGAAACCTGTTCGGCACCCTGATCGCCGCCCTGACGCTCGGCGTCGTGAACAAGTTCCTCGAGCCCTTTGCCGGCGCGGTGCTGGGCAAGATCCTGGTTCTGGTGTTCATCATCCTGTTCATCCAGCGCCGGCCGCGCGGCCTGTTCGCGCTGAAGGGCCGATCGGTCGAATGAAGGCGGTCGAATGATCACGCGCTTCCTCTGGCAGGGCATGACCCGCACCCTGCGCCTCTTCGTCCTGTTGGTCCTGGCGGTCGGCATCCTCGTGCCGCTGTCGAACCTGCTGTTGCCGCCGGACAACCCGTTCCGCACACCGTCCTGGGTGCTGCAGCTCATGGGCAAGTATCTCTGCTACGCCTCGCTGGCGCTGGCGGTCGATCTCGTCTGGGGCTTCTGCGGTATCCTCACGCTCGGCCATGCCGCCTTCTTCGCGTTGGGCGGCTATTGCATGGGCATGTACCTGATGCGCCAGATCGGGACGCGCGGCGTGTACGGCAACCCGCTGCTGCCCGACTTCATGGTGTTCCTGAACTACAAGGAGCTGCCCTGGTTCTGGCACGGCTTCGACAGCTTCTGGTTCGCCGCGCCGATGATCGTGCTGGTGCCCAGCGTGCTGGCGCTGGCGATCGGCTGGTTCGCCTTCCGCAGCCGCGTCACCGGCGTCTATCTCTCGATCATCACCCAGGCGATGACGTTCGCCCTGCTGCTCGCCTTCTTCCGCAACGACATGGGGCTGGGCGGCAACAACGGCCTGACCGACTTCAAGGACATCCTCGGGTACTCGGTGCAGTCCGACACGACGCGCGCCGTGCTGTGCTTCGTCTCGGCGCTCGTGCTGGCGATCTTCCTGGTGATCTCCGCCGCCGTCGTCGGCTCGCGCTTCGGCAAGGCGCTGACCGCGGTGCGCGACGCCGAAAGCCGCATGCGGTTCCTGGGCTACCGGGTCGAGCGCTACAAGCTGTTCGTCTTCGTGCTGTCGGCGGCGATGGCCGGCATCGCCGGCGCGCTCTACGTGCCGCAGGTCGGTATCATCAATCCCAGCGAGTTCTCGCCCGGCAACTCGATCGAGGCCGTGCTGTGGGTCGCGGTCGGCGGGCGCGGCACGCTGATCGGCCCGGTGATCGGCGCCTTCATCGTGAATTTCGGCAAGACCTGGCTCACCGGCGCGTTGCCGGAGGTCTGGCTGTTCGCGCTCGGTGCCCTGTTCATCGTCGTGACCTTGCTGCTGCCCAAGGGCGTGGTCGGCCTGTGGAACCAGCTCAGGAACCGGTCGCGCGAGCGCCAGGCGAGGGCCGTGGCATGAAGGCCCCCGGCATCACCCACGCGCGCAGCACCTCGGCGCTGCTCTATCTCAGCGGCGTCAGCGTCTCGTTCGACGGCTTCAAGGCGCTGAACAATCTCTCCCTGCTGGTCGAGCCGGGCGAGATGCGCGCGATCATCGGGCCCAACGGCGCCGGCAAGACCACGATGATGGACGTGATCACCGGCAAGACGCGACCCGACTCGGGCGAGGTGGTGTTCGACGGCACCGCCGACCTCACCAAGCTCGACGAGGCCAGCATCGCCACGCTCGGCATCGGCCGCAAGTTCCAGAAGCCCACCGTGTTCGAGAACCATACGGTACGCGACAATCTCCTGCTGGCGCTGGCCGGCATTCGGAGCTGGTACCGGCTGCTGACGGCGGTGCCCAGCAAGGCCGAGAACGACCGGCTGGAGCAGATCCTGTCGATCATCCGTATGGGCCCGCAGCAGCACATGCTGGGCGCGCGGCTCAGCCACGGCCAGAAGCAGTGGCTCGAGATCGGCATGCTGCTGGCGCAGAATCCCAAGCTGATGCTGGTCGACGAGCCGGTCGCAGGCATGACCGACGTCGAGACCGAGACCACCGCGCAGGTGCTGCGCGAGGTCAACAAGTCGCACTCGGTCGTCGTGGTCGAGCACGACATGAGCTTCGTGCGCGCGCTCGGCGTCAAGGTGACGGTGCTGCACGAAGGCTCGACCCTGGCCGAGGGATCGCTCGACCAGGTCAGCGCCGATCCGCGCGTCGTCGAAGTCTATCTGGGGCGCTGATCGTGCTGACTGTCCAGAACGTCGATCTCTACTACGGCGCCGCCCAGGCGCTGCGCGGCGTGTCGCTGTCGGCCACGATCGGCCGCGTGACCTGCCTGCTCGGCCGCAACGGCGTCGGCAAGACCAGCCTGCTGCGCGCCATCTCCGGCATGCAGTCCATCGCCTCCGGCACCATCCAGGTCGACGGCCAGGAGGTCTCGAAGCTGGCGCCCTACGAACGTGCGCGCCGCGGCGTGGCGCTGGTGCCGCAGGGTCGCGAGATCTTCCCGCTGCTGACGGTGAAGGAGAATCTCGAGACCGGCTTCGCGCCGGTGAGCCGCGAGCACAAGAAGGTGCCGGACGAGGTGTTCGAGCTCTTCCCGGTGCTGCAGTCGATGCTGAGGCGCCGCGGCGGCGATCTCTCGGGCGGCCAGCAGCAGCAGCTCGCGATCGGCCGTGCGCTCACCATGCGGCCCAAGCTGCTGCTTCTCGACGAGCCGACCGAAGGCATCCAGCCGTCGGTCATCAAGGACATCGGCCGAGCCATCACCTTCCTGCGCCAGCGCGGCGACATGGCCATCCTGCTGGTCGAGCAATACCTCGAGTTCGCCCACGAGCTGGCCGACGATTTCGCCGTCATGGACCGCGGCGAGGTCGTGATGTCCGGGACCCGCGAGACCTTCGACCAGGAAGCCGTGCGCAGGCACATGACGGTGTAGGCATCGCCGGGGCACGGCGCTTCGTTGCCGGGAGTGCGCCATGCACAGGCGCTACGATCATGCGCTGGGAGCGCGCCACTCCAGGGGCGCTCATAGGCGCTACCTTCTGGCTGGTCCGGCAAAGTCCTCATCCTGAGCAGGTTGGCGCGCTCCCGGAGAATGGCGCCGCCCGCGCGAGCCCGCCCGGCTACTTCATCGACGCCAGCGTTTCCGCCAGCGGTGCGATGTTGGTGCGGATCAGGCCGTAGCGCGGATAGTCGAGGTCGATCGTCATCCACAGGGCGATCGACAGCACCAGGCCGTAGATGAAGTTCAGCACGGAATGGCGCCGTTTTGCCTGGCCATTGCCGAACGCCGCGATAGCGAGGGAGACAGTGGCGCCGACCAGAAGCGCCAGCATGATGGGCATCGGGATGTGGCGGCGGGCGGCCGACAGGTGGGTGGTGTGCAGGTCGATGACGTCGTTGAGCGACGGCAGCACGAGCAGCGCGAGCTGCGGATTGGCGGCGGTGCCGTCGAGGCCGGCCTTCCAGATCCTGTCCTGCAGGGCGGGCACGCCGGCAAGCCGTCGCTCGAGGTCTGACATGTCCTCGCTCCCGAGCAGGGCGATGCGATCGGTCGTGTACTCGCGCAACGCCTTCTTGAGCTCGGCCCGGGCCGGTTCGGGCAGCAGGTCGGCCCGCAGCCAGGCCGTGCCGAGCGCATTGGCTTCCTTGACGATGACGTCGAGGCGATCGACGTAGCGCGACCCTGCGCCCGAGAAGGCGAAGCCGATCAGGAACGCGACCAGGGCGAAGATCGCGCCGCGCACCACGCCGAGCTGACTGTCGAAATCCTCGCCCTTTGGACCGGCGATGCGGCCCGCCCAGTATCCGGCTTCTGACGCGGCGATCGCGCCGATCACCAAGGCGACCAGGAGCAGGGGAGGAGAAAGAAAGGTGAGCACGTCGTCGAGGCCGCCTGCGGCCGCCTTTAACCTTCCTGTGGTCCCCGCACAAGCCGGCCCGGCCGCTCGCCGGTCAACTCGTCGTTGCAGACCGTCTCGATGCCGGCATTGAAGGTGTGGCGATAGCCGGTCGCGCGCTGGATCAGGCGGCGGCCGCCGGCCGGCAGGTCGTAGACGACCTCGGGGCGCCTGAGCGCCAGGCTGTCGAAATCGATCACGTTGATGTCGGCCTTGTGGCCCGGCGCCAGCAGGCCGCGGTCGCCGAGGCCGTAGGCCGCGGCGGTGCCGCGCGTCTGCTTGGCGATCAGGAACTCGAGCGCGAGCTTCGGCCCGCGCCGGCGGTCGCGCGCCCACAGGGTGAGCAGCGAGGTCGGCGACGAGGCATCGCAGATCACCCCGACATGGGCGCCGCCGTCGGCCACGCCCAGCACCGTCGCGCTGTCGGTGATCATCTCGTGCACCACGTCGAGGTTGCCGTAGGCGTAGTTCTCGAACGGCAGCATCAGCAGGCCCTTGCCGCCGAGCGACATCAGCGTGTCCAGCGCCACCGCCTGGGGCGGGCGCCCGGTCCGGCGCGCGATCGCGGCGATCGAGCTCTCGGCATCCGGCTCGTAGTCGGGCCGATCGCCGACCGGGAACATCTTGTGGAACGAGTCGGCAAGGAAAGCGCGCGGGCCATCGCCATTGGGCGTCTCGACCAGGCGGCGTCGCAGCTCCGCATCCGCCGCCAGGCGGGCATATCGTTCGGCCGGGGTGAGCCGGCGCATCTCGAGCCAGGCCGGATGGGCGGCGAACGGATGCGCCGTCGTCTCGAGCCCCATCATGACGCCGATCGCGCGCGAGCCGACCTGGGCGTTGGCGGCGCGGCCGGCGCGGCGCACGCCATGGATCTGGTCGAGCGTCTCGCGCCACAGCGCGGGCTGGGCGTCGACCTGGACCAGAAGGCAGGACAGCGGCCGGCCGGCCAGCGCGGCCGCCGCTTCCAGCGCCTCGAACTCGCCCGGGCCGAAATCCGAGTTGACCTGCAGCACTCCGCGGCCGGCCCGCTTCATGCCGGCGGCGATGCCCAGCAGCTCGGCCTCGCGGGCGCTGAGCGAGGGCGTGAAGCGGCCGTCCTTTGCCTTGTGCTTGGTTGTGCGCGAGGTGGTGAAGCCGAGCGCGCCGGCATGCAGCGCCTCCTCGGTGAGGCGGGCCATGGCCTCGATCTCGCGCTCGTCCGGCACCTCGGCGTGGTCGGCGCCGCGGTCGCCCATGACGTAGAAGCGCAGCGCGCCGTGCGGCAGCTGGGCGGCGACATCGACGGCACGCGGCATCGCCGCCAGGGCATCGAGGTATTGCGGGAAGGACTCCCAGTCGAACTTCACGCCCTCGCTCAGGACGGTCCCGGGGATGTCCTCGACCCCCTCCATCAGGTTGATCAGGTAGCCCGACGCGCCCGGCCGCACCGGTGCGAAGCCGACGCCGCAATTGCCGAACACCGTGGTCGTCACGCCATGCCACGAGCTGGGCGTGATGTAGGGATCCCAGGTCGCCTGCCCGTCGTAGTGGGTGTGAATGTCGACGAAGCCCGGCGCCACGATCAGCCCTGCGGCGTCGATCTCGCGCCTTCCGGCGCCGAGGCTCGGCCCCACGGCGGCGATCCGGCCGTCCTGCACGGCGACATCGGCGAGGCGGCGCGGTTGGCCGGAACCGTCGATCACGGTTCCATTTCGGATGACGAGGTCAAACATGGCGGGAAGATAGGCCGCGGGCGGTCGTCCGGTCTATGTTCCCGACCCGCACTAGCCATCCCGTCCGGGGGACCACCCTTGCAGAAACCGCTTCTCTTCCAGCCCCTCAAGCTGCGCGGCGTCACCGCGCCCAACCGCTCCGTCGTGTCGCCCATGGTGCAGTATCGCGCCACCGACGGGCAGGTGAACGACTACCATCTCGTCCATCTCGGCAAGTTCGCGCTGGGCAAGTTCGGCATCGTGTTCACCGAGAACTGCGCCGTCGAGCCGCGCGGCCGCGTCACCCAGGGCGATCTCGGCATGTGGGACGACGGCCAGATCGAGGGTCACAAGCGGCTCGTGCGCTTCCTCAAGCAGGAAGGGGCGCTGGCGGCCACCCAGATCACCCATTCCGGCCGGAAGGGATCGACGCCGCGCTCGTTCGACAAGCCGGGCCAGCTCGGCCCGGAGGGCGCCGGCTGGAAGAAGTGGGAGGTCGTCGGCCCGTCCGAGCTGTCGGCTGCCGAGGGCTGGCTGATGCCGCGCCAGCTCGCGGCGGCGGAGATCGAGGACATCGTCAGGAAGTTCGGCGAGGCGGCCCGGCGCGCCGACGCCGCCGGCTACGACGTCATCGAGATCCACGGCGCGCACGGCTACCTGCTGGCGCAGTTCCTGTCGCCGGTCAGCAACAAGCGCAACGACCAGTATGGCGGCGATCGCGCCGGCCGCATGCGTTTCCCGCTCGCCGCGGCGCAGGCGGTGCGCAGCAACTGGCCCGGGCACAAGCCGATGTTCATCCGCGTCTCGACGGTCGACGGCGCCGGCGGCTGGGAGGTCGAGGACACGGTGGTCTTCGCCAAGGCGCTGAAGGAGCTCGGCGTCGACGTCATAGATTGCTCGTCCGGCGGGCTCACCGGCCTGTCGACGGCGCTGCCGGTCAAGCGCGGCCTCGGCTTCCAGGTGCCGTTCGCCGCGGCGGTGAAGCGCCAGGCCGACATCACGACCATGGCGGTCGGCCTGATCCTCGACGGCCCGCAGGCCGAGGCGATCCTGCAGGCCGGCGACGCCGACCTGATCGCGATCGGCCGGCAGGCGCTCTATGACCCATTCTGGGCGGTGCACGCCGCGCAGGAGCTGGGCTGCGACGGCGATTTCGAGATGTGGACGCCCGAATACGGATGGTGGCTGGAGAAGCGCAAGAACAACCTCAAGCGATAACAAATCCTCGACCGATAACAAGACAAGACACGGGAAACGAACAATGACTGGCATCCTCGCCGACCTTCGCATCGTCGAGGGCTCGGCGTTCATTGCCGCCCCGCTGGGCGGCATGACGCTCGCCCAACTGGGCGCCGACGTGATCCGCTTCGACGACATCGCGGGCGGCCTCGACAGCGACCGCTGGCCGATCACGCAGGACGGCCGCTCGATCTACTGGGCGGGGCTGAACAAGGGCAAGCGGTCGATCGCCGTGGCGCTCCGCTCGCCCGAGGGCCGCGAGCTGCTCACGGCGCTGATCACGGCGCCGGGAGAGGGCGCTGGCATCTTCACCACCAACATGCCGGCGCGCGGCTGGCTCGCCTACGAGGAGCTGGCGAAGAAGCGCGCCGACCTGATCGCCCTCAACATCGTCGGCGCGCGCGACGGTACCGCCCATGTCGACTACACGGTGAACGCCATCACCGGCTTTCCCATGGTGACCGGGCCGGTCGGCCACGAAGGGCCGGTCAACGCCGTGGCGCCGCCGTGGGATCTCGCGACCGCCTATGCCGGCGCCATGGCGATCCTGGCGGCCGAGCGGCATCGCCGGCTGACCGGCGAGGGCCAGCGCATCGTCCTGCCCCTGCAGGACATGGCGCTCGCCGTCACCTCGGCCCTGGGCTACATCGGCGAGGCGGCGGTCAACGAGGTCGACCGGCCGCGCTTCGGCAACGAGATCTTCGGCACGTTCGGCCGCGACTTCCGCACGCGCGACGGCCGCTTCGTCATGATCTGCATCTTCTCCGACCGGCACGTCGATGCTCTGGCGAAGGCCGGCGGCTTCGCCGACGCGTTCGCCCGGATCGAGCACGACAAGGGTCTCGACCTCAAGACGGATGCCGGTCGCTGGCTGGCGCGCGCCGAGCTCTGCGCGGTGATCGAGCCCTGGGTGGCGGCGCATACGGCCGCCGAGGTGAGCGAGGCCCTGAAGGCGGCGGGCGCGCTATGGGCGCCCTACCAGACCTTCCGCGAGCTGGCGGCCGATCGCGACCATGTGCTCGGCAACCCGATGTTCACCACCCTCGACCAGCCCGGCATCGGCCGTTACCCGGTCGCCGCCACGCCCCTGCAGTTCGGCGCGGTGCCGCGCCAGCCGCCTCGACCGGCGCCGCTGCTCGGTCAGCACACCGACGAGATCCTGTCCGGTGTCCTGGGCTTGCCCGACCACGAGATCGCGCGCTTGCACGATCGCAAGATCGTCGCGGGGCCGGCGTAGAAGCGTCGCAGGTTCATCGTTCCGCGTTCGCCCGGCAAGGTCTCGGCAAACGGGCAAGCCCGGGACGAAGCAACGCCACGTTGCGGGCGCATCGACGGCTCGGCGTTGCAGTGAATAGACTAGTTGATTAAACTAGTTGGTAGAGGAGGTCGGGCATGGCGACCGTTGGAAGCTTCGAGGCCAAGACCAAATTCTCTGCTCTTCTGGAGCGTGTGGAGCAAGGCGAGCAGATCTTGATTACACGGCG
>JALHMO010000149.1 GCA_022844015.1 Reyranella sp.
TCGAAGGCCGGCCCCTCGATCGAGATGACGTGCACGTCGGAGGAGATGACGTCGGGCAGGAACCCGGCTGCCAGCATGCCGCGCGTCGTGCCGAAGCCGAACGAGCCGCCGCCATGGCCTATGTCGAAGATCACGCCGCGGGCGCGGGCCGCGAGGATCTCGTCGCGCACCTTGCCGTCCGGGCGCACCGGCGCATTGGGGAAGGGACGGAAGCAATGGGTGAGGATGTCGCCCGGCCTGAGCCGCTCGACGACCTCGCGGCGCGACGGCGGCGGCGCGTCGAGGTGGGCCATCACGGGCAGGCCGACCTCCTCGGCGACGTCGAGGGCGATGTCGAGCGGCTTGACGCCGGAATCGCCGCTCGCCGAGCGGCCGACGCGCACCTTGATGCCGAGCACGAGGTCCTTGTGCTCGTGCGCCACCCGCACCGCCTCGCGTGGGTCGATGAGGCGCATGTCGCTGTTCTCGCCCACCATCACCGCCTTGGAGAAAGCGAAGATCCCGGGAAAGGATACGTTGAGGTAGGGCAGGATGCGCACGGCCGAGGTCTCGATCACGTGCTTGCGAAAGCCGTGGAAGTTGCCCGGCCCGGCGCTGCCGGCGTCGATGAACGTGGTGACGCCGCCAGTGCGGGCGACCAGCTCGGCCTCGATGCCGAGCGAGGTGCCGCCCCAGTAGACATGGGTGTGCAGGTCGATCAGGCCGGGCGCCACGATCTTGCCGCCAACGTCGCGCTCGACAGAGCCACTCAAACCATCGCCGATCGCCGACACCTTGCTATTGGCGAAAGCGATGTCGGTCACCTTGTCGAGCGCCTGCGAAGGGTCGACCACTCTTCCGTTCTTCAGCACCAGATCGTTCATCGTCCTAGGCCATCCATCTGTTGAGCGCGCCAAGCGACACTGTCGTCCCGGGAGTTGGTGGGTCTGTTCGTGCTCCCCAGCGAAGCTCGGGAGCAGGATGAGGGAAGCCCTTATCGCACCTTCGCCATCTCCTTCGCCAGCGCACCGGCGCGGGGCAGGGATACGCTTTCTAGGCCCAGCCAGTCGGCCATCAGGCGAAGCTCCTCGCGCAACGGTCCGGCGACGGCGCGCGCATCCTGCCCGGGCTCCAGATGCAGGGCGGGCACCACCAAGGTCGAGGTGGCGCGATCGGCCTTGAGATCGACCCGCCCGACCAGCCGGTCGCCCAGCAGGAAGGGCAGCACATAGTAGCCGTGCTTGCGCTTGGCCTGCGGCGTGTAGATCTCGATACGATAGAAGAAGTCGAATATTCGGTCGGTACGGTCACGTTCCCAGATCAATGGGTCGAATGGCGCCAGCAGGGCGCGCGCCTCGACGCGTCTCGGCTGGCGCGCCGCGGGATCGAGGTAGGCCGGGTAGTTCCAGCCCTCGACATCGACCGGGACGAGGTCGCCGGCCTCGACCAGCTCGGCGAGGCGCGCCTTGGTGTCGGCAACGCCGAGGCGATAGTAATCGCGCAGGTCGAACTCGGTGGCGACGCCCAGGGCGCGGGCCGACAGGCGCAGGAGCTCGCGCTGGGCCTCCTCGGCCGGCGGCGTCGGCAGGGCGTGCACGCGCTCCGGCAGGACGCGCTCGGTGAGATCGTAGACGCGCTCGAAGGTGCCGCGCCTCGTCGCCGTCGTCACGAGGCCGGCGAAGAACAGCCATTCGACGGCGAGCTTGCCGTCGCTCCAGCCCCACCAGGCGCCACGGCCGGCGCCGCCGTTCGACAGCTCGGACGCGGCGATCGGGCCGCGGTCGGCGATCTCGCGCAGCACCTCGTCGATATAGGCGCCCTTCTCGCGGCGGAACTGGTGGAGCTTGCCCTTGCCGTCGCCGGCATTCTCCGCGGCCCGCTGCATGCGCCAGCGCAGCAGCGGTTGGCTGTCGAGCGGCAGCAGCGAGGCTTCGTGCGCCCAGAACTCGAACAGGCCGCGCTGGCTCTTGCGCCCCCACGCGAGACGGTCGAGATGGTTCGAGGCGTAATGGCCGAGACGCGAGAACAAGGGCAAGTAGTGCGCCCGCGCCAGCACGTTGACCGAATCGATCTGCAGCAGGCCCAACCGGTCTATGGTGCGCTTGACGTGCCCGGCATTGACGGGCCCGTCGGGCCGCTCCGCGGCGAAGCCCTGGGCAGCGAGGGCAATCCGCCGTGCGGCCGCTGCGGAGAGCATGTTGCGGCCGCTCATGACGTCACTTCTGCCGGCCGCTCCACCTTCGACAGGCGGTCCACCAATCGCGCCGCGAGGGCGAGCAGCGTCAGCGTCGGGTTGGAATGCGACGATGTCGGAAATACGGCGGCGCTGCAGACATGGAGGTTGGGAATGCCCCAGACCTGTAGCTGATCGTCGACGACGCCGTCGGTCGGCGACGCACTCATCCGCGCCCCGCCCATGTGGTGGTTGACGTCGCTCAAGTGGCTCTCGAAATCGTCGGCATCGGCGTGCAAGGTCTCGGACAGTCGCACGCGGCCCAGACCGAGTCTTTGGATTTCGTCGTCCAGGGTTCGACAGAAGCCGAGGACGGTGTCCCAGGTCAAGCGCCCGATGCGCCAATGCAGGCGCGCCTTGCGCGCGCCAAAGCGATCGCGCTCCTCGCTCAGGGCGATGTAGCTGTCACGCGACGGCTGCTGCTCGCACATCAGGGAGAGCTTGGCGGTGGCGCTCGGCTTGTAGATCAACCCGCTGCGCGCAAGGGTCCACAGGCCCGAGGCAAGCTGTCGGCTGCTGCGGATCATGTTCAGCGCGCCCTCGAGGCGCGGCTGGCGCACGAACGTCCGCAGTTCCGACAGCGGGCCGATGGCGTCGCCCTCGTAGAGCCACATCAGGCTGGCCGAGACATTGAGCAGCCGGTTGGCCCGCTGCCAGCCGGCGCTGGCGCTGAGGCGCACGGAATAGCGGCGTCCGCCGCGCACGCGCGTGCCGAACAATTCCTGAAGCGCTCGCATATCAGGGGAGTCGACGAAGCCGGCATCGAGGCAAGGGTGTTCCATGAAGGCCTTGCCGAGCCACCCGGACGCGCTGCCCAGGCCTCCTGGCACCTGGTGGTCGTTGAGGAGCAGGATGCGGTTGGTCTCGACGCCGCCACACGCCAGCACCAGGGTCTTGACCGGCATCGATCGGCGACTGCCGCGGAAGTCGCCGATCTCGATCGCCTGCACCCGGCCGCCGTGCGCGAGGTCGATGCGCAGAAGATGCGCGTTGTAGAGCACCGTGACGTCGCGTTCGAGGGACTGACGGTGGAGCCTGTAGAAGTTGGGCTGTCTCGCCCATTTCGAGTAGTGATAGTGCAATAGGGCGGCATCGAAGCCCGGATCGTGCCGATCCAGCAGACCGAGTATGTCCGAGTCGTAATTTCGCTCGTCGACCGCCATGAAGCGGTTGGCGATGTCGTAGTAGGGCCGCAGCGTGTCCAAAGAGATCGGCCAGCCGCTGTGCTCGACCCAGTCGCGCCTCTCGAAATCGAGACTGCCGAAAGGCAGGGACTGGCCGCCCCATGCGGTCGTCGTTCCACCGATTGCGCGCTTGCGGTTCCACACCGCGTTAGACATCGCCTTGGCGGTCTGCTCGATGTCGTTGAGGCTCTGCCGCTCGTCGTCGACCTCGAAGTGGCCGCTCTCGATGACCAGGACGCGACGACCTAGCCGCGACAGCAGAACAGCGAGCAGGATGCCTGCCGCTCCCGCACCGACGATGGTGATGTCGAAAGCCGCCCGGTCGCCGTCGGGCGATTGCGTATTGGCGTCGATGAACGGCATCTCCGCCGGGTTATGCCCGAAGTGCCCCGACGTTGTCGCGGATATGGACGAGATTAGTCGATGAGAACAGGACCCGGCCGCTTGGATTGGCGGAAACGCAGCCCGCCAGGACGCGCCTCGGCCCCTCGCCATCGCGCGCCACGCCGCGCAGGCAACTGTGGAAGATGTGGATCTTCGATGGAAACCGTACGGGCACCTCGGCGTGCCGGGGCCATGCCGGCCCGTACTCGTACTGCAGCACGTCCCAGTCTGTGAGCTCGGCCGGAGCGAGCTCGAGGTAGCGGCTGCCACGCGCTGCCACGCCGAGTCGGCCGACCTTGCCAGCTTCCCGCAGCTTCAGCAGGAACTCGACGGCCGCCGGCTCGAGAGAGGACGGCAATGCTTCGTGCAGCAGGTAGAGATCGATGGTGTCGATGCCGAGCGCACGCCGGCTGGCGTCGAACGACGCCTCGACCTCCGCCCGTCCAATGCGACGGGGGGTTGGCTCTGCGTCGGCTGCGGGTGGGTCGCCGGTCGGCATAGTGCCCGAACCTCCAGATTTGGCGCGCAGGCGGCGGCGCAGGGCATTGAGACGCAGGGCGAGCCCTACCGGTAAGCGGGGT
This sequence comes from Reyranella sp., assembly GCA_022844015.1. Taxonomy (GTDB): domain Bacteria; phylum Pseudomonadota; class Alphaproteobacteria; order Reyranellales; family Reyranellaceae; genus Reyranella. Next base: position 4,362 of record JALHMO010000149.1, read on the forward strand.
GCCTGCCCGGGCGCAAGCCCGAACTTCGTCGCGATGCTCACCTGCTGTCGTCTACCGCGCAGGAAGTCACCCAGCACGCGCTCCGAGTAGCCGCGTCCGTAGACCGGTGCCGTGTCGAAGTGCCGGATGCCAAGGTCGAGCACGCCCTCCAGCAGGTCCCGCGCCTGGCGGACGCTGCCCAGGCCAGCCAGGGCGACGCAGCCGAACCCCAGGCGATCGACGCCATTCCCTTGGTTCGTCGACGGCAGTACGCGCTGCATTGGCTCCCCGTATCCGGCGCCGGCCGATCTCGAGGCGTGCTACACTGTCCAGACATGACGTTGGAGAGCGACCTCTATGCGCCGGTGAAGGCACTTCTCGAAGGACAGGGCTATGTCGTCAAGGGCGAGGTGCGCGGCTGCGACGTGGTCGGTGTGCGCGGCGACGAGTCGCCGGTGGTCGTCGAGCTGAAGCGCAGCTTCGGCCTTTCGCTCGTTCTCCAAGGAGTGGACCGGCTGGCCTTGTCGGACCGGGTCTATCTCGCCGTCGGCAAGTGGCCCAAGCCGATGAACGGAGTCAGGAAGCTGTGCCGGCGGCTCGGGCTCGGCTTGCTGGTGGTGGAGACTGGCCGGGCCGAGGTCGTGCTCGATCCCGCACCCTACCAGCCCCGCCAGAGCAAGCAGAAGAAGGGACGGTTGCTGGGCGAGCATGCACGGCGGGTCGGCGATCCGAATGTCGGCGGCTCGACATCTCGTGTTCCCATGATGACTGCGTATCGCCAGGAGGCGCTGCGCTGCGCCGGGCTCCTGGCGCGCAATGGGCCGATGGCACCCAAGGCGATGCGCGCCGCCGCCGACGTGCCGAACGCGGCGAAGATCCTCCAGCAGGATTTCTACGGGTGGTTCGAGCGGATCGAGCGTGGCGTCTACGGCATTACGCCCAAGGGCAAGTCGGGGCTCGCGCAGTTCGGACGCGAGGATGGAACGACGTGAGCGCCTGGCCCCTCACGACAATCCCGATGGGGTGGGTGCTGCGGGCTGTCCTGGGCGTCGGCTGCGCCGTGCTGGTGTATCTGGCATGGCCCGTGGCGTCGGCCGCGCTGGAAGCGCAAAAGGCCGACGCGGTGCTGTTCGACCTGCGCACGCGGCAACCCCTCAGGTTACCCGCCGTGCTGGCGGCGCTGCAGGCACTGGATCGATCGGTCGACGCCGATCCGGTGGCCGGGCGGCGGCTCAGGCGTGCCGAGCTGCTGGTCGGCGCGGCGCTGGCGACCAGCCTGCCGGTAAGCAACGAGCAACGTCTTGCCTGGCTGAAGCAGGCCGAGGCCGATCTCGAGTTCGGGCTGGCCAACGATCCGGCGCGCGGCATTGCCTGGGCACAGCTTGCGTCGGTTCGCCAGGCGCTGTACGGGGCTTCGCCGAAGGTCGTGGCCGCGCTCCTGATGTCGGTCGGCACGGCGCCCATGCTGAATACCCTGTGGCCGCCACGGCTGCAGCTTATCTTCGACAATTGGCGATTCTTCACGCCAGAGGAACGCGAGCGGATGGCCGCCCATATCGCCGATACTTGGCGATTGAGCAGCGATCGTCGCTGGTTTGCCGATGCCATCCGCTCGCCGATCGACGAGCTCTTCCTGCGCCACGCCCTGGGCGAAGATGCCTGGGACGAGCTCTCGAGGCTGATAGTGGGCGCAAAGAAGAGATGAGGGGCGACATCGAGGAGGCCGACAGGCCGCGTCTGTCGGTTCGAGCGGCAGCACGGCGAGTAGCCGACTGGCTGGTCATGACGACGCTCTTCGGCGTGGTCGCCTTCTCGTCAATGCCGATGGGAGCCAACCGCGACTGGGCCTGGGGCCCGATCGTGGTCGTCGTAGGGTTGCTGGGCCTCGCCATGGCGGCCGGCCTGGGAACACGGTCCGGCTTCGAGGTTGCCGACGCCGAGCGCAAGCCCCTGTCGATTCTCCTCGCGCTGTTCGTGCTGCTCGTCGCGATCGCGCTCATGCAGATGAGCAGCTGGATGCCGACGACCGCGGCAGCGTGGTTCTACGAAAGGGCGGCGGGCCTGCTCGGGTCAGCGACCACGCCGATGCCGTCACTGGCCGTGGACGTCGAACGCAACAGCTTGCTCAAGGTCCTGGCGTGCGGCGCTATTTTCGTGATGGTCCGGGCACTGGCGCGGCGCACCTTTCGGGCTAGGCTGTTCCTATTGTTCTTCGTCGCCAGCGCCACCCTGGTGATGACGTACGGCATCACGATGCAGATCACGACCAATTCCTGCTACGTCGGCAGCTACCTCAAGAAGGATGGCGGCTACTCCTCGCTGACCGACGCCTGCGTGATGTCCGGCACGTTCGTGAACAGCAACTCGTTCGCCGCCTATCTCGGCATGGGCATCGTCGCGGCAATCGCCCTGATCTTCGCGCCGCGCCCGCAGCCGCGCCTGGTGCCGCACGGCTATGACGAGGTCGAGAGCGTGATCGCCTCGATAACGGGGTTTCGCCTCACCCTGCTCGCGATCAGCCTGTTCCTGTTGAGCGGCATCCTGATATCGGCCTCGCGGGCCGGCTTCGCATCCACGGTGGTGGGCGTCGGCCTCGCCGTCGGTCTGCTGATGCGCGGCCGCTGGCGCTCGCGGCCGGAGGTCGTGCGGGTCGTCGTGGCGGCGCTGGTGCTGGCCATCGTCGTCGGCCTGTTCGCCAGCGGCGCGCTGATCTCCAAATCGATGAAGACTCACGATGGAGGCAACCGCCTGGACATCTGGCTGGCTGCGCTGCACGCCCTTCGCGAATCACCCTGGCTGGGCTGGGGTCTCGGCAGCTTCGCCGACATCTACACGGTGCTTCAGCCGCCGGCGCTCACCCTGGCCAACGACCTCGCGCATTCGACCCCGCTCGAGATGCTCGTCGAGCTCGGTGTTCCGGGCGGCATCGTGGTCTTTGCGCTTGTGCTTCTGCCCTTGGCCGTCTGCCTGCGCGGCGCCCTCCGGGCACAGCGCGGGCTGCGCTATCTCTCCGTCGCCGCTTTCGCCATGCCGGTCGTCCCGATCCTCCATTCGTTGATCGATTTCAGCCTTCAGATGCCGGCCATCGAGTTCGCCGTCAGCGCCCTGCTGGCCATAGGGTGGTCGCGGGCATTTGCCGCTCACAAGGGAAGGCAAAGGCAATTTACCTGACGGGATGCCGTCAATTATAATCACTTCGGGTGCAAATGTATGCCATTGGGAGGCATACGAGAGCTTGGACATTGCCTTGGGGAGAGGCATGACGGACGCTTGCGACCGATGACCGCGCCAGCCGACAGGCGTGGGGACGGGCAGTTGACCGGCAGCGGCTTGACCGGCGCGTGGCCCGCCGACTCCCGGAGCGATGGCGCGGGGCGGGTCCCTGCGACTATGTCCATGCGTTCAGCGCCACAACGCTTCATCGAGACTTGGGTCGACGCCGTCGTCGGCTTCCTGTTCTGCGTCGTGCTGCCGATCCCGATCTATGCGGTCGGCCAGCCGTTCTCGCGCGGTGTGCAGGGCGCCGAGCTCACCATCATCACGACGGCGCTTGCCTACTCCGTCGTGTGGTATTGCGCGCGCCGGCTCGATGCCTTTCCGCGCGCCGCCCTGAAAGGCAACTTCGGCTACGTGGCGCCGGTCGCCGTCCTGACCTATGCGTCGTTTGCTGCCGTGCTGCTGTTGCTGAGGCTGGACTACTCGCGCGTCCAGTTCTTCGGGTCGGGCCTTCTGACCCTGTTGTGGATGGTGGGTGTGTCCCAGCTTCGGGCACGCTACCTGGTGCGTGCCTATGCCGTCATTCCGAGGAGCTCGATCGCTGCCATGCCGCAGCTGGCGACCTGCCGGTGGCTCGATTTCGACCTCGTTCGCCAGCAGCGCCTCGGGATTGATGCCATCGTCGCCGACCTGGGAGGCGAGCTGGAGAAGGGGCAGCTGGCGGCGCTTGCCGACGCGGCCCTCGCAGGCGTGCCGGTGCTCGATCGGCGCTACATCCTGGAGTCCCTGACCGGACGGACGCCGCTCGGCGGGCTGACGCCCAATGAGTTCGGAGCCCTGTTGCCGTCGCGGCAGTACCTGGTCATCCGTCGGGTCGTCGAGCTTTTCCTGACGGTGCTGTGCCTGCCAGTGTTGCTGCCGGTGATGGCGGTCGTGGCGGCCGCGGTGCGACTCGACAGCTCCGGCCCGGTCTTCTTCGTGCAGACACGCATTGGCCGGCGCAGCAGGCCGTTCCGGATGATCAAGTTCCGCACCATGTATCATGGTGCCGGCGGGCCGAGCTTCACCACGGCAGCTGACAAGCGTATCACCAGGGTCGGCGGCTTCCTGCGGCGCAGCCGGCTCGACGAGCTGCCGCAGCTGATCAACGTCTTCATGGGCGACATGAGCTGGGTTGGCCCGCGACCCGAAGCGGCGACGCTCGAGGAGCGATACGTGCGCGATATCGAGCATTTCGCCCTGCGCGGCATCGTGCGGCCGGGCGTGACCGGCTGGGCGCAGATCAATCAGGGGTACGCCCACGAGGCCGACGAGATGCGGTCGAAGCTCGAGTACGATCTCTACTACCTGAAGCATTGCTCGCTGTGGCTCGATCTCGTGATCGTGCTGCGCACATTCGCGGTCGTCTTCCACGGTACCGGCGCCCGCTGACCATCCATGTACGTGCAGTCCCTCAGGCAATCATGTGCGGAATAGCCGGCATCCACGCCTACCTCGGGCCTGCCGCGCCGGTCGATCGTGCCGAGCTCGCACGCATGAACGACCGCATGGCGGCGCGCGGGCCGGACGGCAGCGGCCTGTGGCTGAGTGACGATGGTCGCGTGGGTTTTGCCCATCGTCGCCTCGCCATCATCGATCTCAGCGACGCCGGTGCCCAGCCGATGCACAGCGCCTGCGGACGCCACACCATCACCTTCAACGGCGAGATCTACAACTATCGTGAGCTGCGCGCCGAGCTGCAGGCCAAAGGTCACTCCTTTCGCAGCGGCTCCGATACCGAGGTCATGCTGCAGCTCTATGCCGAGTACGGCGCCGATATGGTCGGCAGGCTGCGCGGCATGTTCGCGTTCGGCCTGTGGGATGCCGCGAAGCGCGTCCTGCTGCTGGCGCGCGATCCTCTCGGCATAAAGCCGCTGTACTGGGCCGACGACGGCTGGACGATGCGCTTCGCCTCGCAGGCCAAGGCGCTGCTCGCCGGCGGCAAGCTCGAGTGCCAGCCCGATCCGGCCGGCATCGTGGGCTTTCACCTGTTCGGCAGCGTGCCGGAGCCCTTCACTGTGTGGCGCGGCATTCAGGCACTGCCGGCTGGCACGACGCTCATCGTCGACCCGAGCGGTCCCGGTGCGCCGCGGCGCTACTACGACGTCGCCACGGCGCTGGGGGATCGTGCCTCGAAGAGTGTCGGGGCAGCGGCCGAGCCCAGCCGGCAGCTCGCCGAGGCGGTGCGCGATTCGGTGCGCCATCATCTGGTCGCCGACGTGCCGGTCGCGGTCTTTCTTTCCGCCGGCCTGGATTCCGGGGCATTGCTGGGGACGATGGCCGGGCTCGGCGCGCGCGACGTGACCGCCGTGACGTTGGGATTCGGCGAGTTCAAGGGCTTGCCGAACGACGAGGTGCCGTTGGCGGCCGAGATGGCCGAGCGCTATGGCGCACGCCATGTCGTGCGGACGATCGACCGGACGGAGTTCGAGCACGACCTGCAGGCCATCTTCGACGCCATGGACCTGCCGACGATCGACGGGATCAATACATGGTTCGTGGCGAAAGCGGCGCGCGAAGCCGGCATCAAGGTCGCCCTGAGTGGTCTGGGGGCCGACGAGTGCTTCGGCGGTTATCCATCGTTCGCCGACCTACCGCGCAGCGTCCACTGGATCCGGCCGTTCTCCTGGTTTCCCGGTCTCGGCGTGCTGGCCCGCCATGCCCTGTCGACCGACATCACCAAGGGTCTGGGGCTTCATCCCAAGATGGCGGGAATTCTCGAATATGGTGGCAGCTGGGCTGGCGCCTACATGCTGCGGCGCAGCGTCTACATGCCCTGGGAGCTCGACGAGCTCCTCGAGCCGACCGCGCTGCGCGAAGGCCTCCGGCGGCTGGCACCCTTGAGTGGCATTGCCCGCGCGCTGCAGGCCGGCAGGACGCTCGGCGCCTTCGACAAGGTCGCGACCCTCGAGACCACGCTCTACATGCGCAATCAGTTGCTGCGCGACGCCGATTGGGCCGGCATGGCGCACGGCGTGGAAATTCGCGTGCCGTACGTCGATCCGTTCTTTCTCGCCAGCCTGCCGCCGGGCGACGTGCTGGCGCGCCTCGACGCAAAGCAGGCGGTGGCCGAGGTGCCGGTTCCCCCGTTGCCCGCGGCCATCCGGAGCAGGCCGAAAACCGGGTTCGCGACGCCGGTCGGACGCTGGTTGAGCGACGCCGCCGGCGCATCGGCCGGACATGGTGTCGACTTTTCCGCGGCATCGCGGACCTGGGCCCTGCGCGTCTGGCAACACGGTTGGGCTGCTCCTGCGCCGGGATGAGATTGCAATGACAGTCCGCATCCTGGCCTTGGTCACCGATGCCTATGGCATGCGGGGTGGCATCGCCCGTTACAATCGCGACCTGTTCGAGGCCTTGGCGGGCAACGGTGTGGAAATCTTCGTGCTGCCGCGGCACGGCAATGCCCAAGGGCTCACCTTGCCCGCCGGCATCAGCCAGTTCCCGGCCGTTCTCGATCGACTGAGGTTCTGCCTGGTATCCCTTCGCGTTGCCTGGCGCTGCCGGCCGGTCGACGTGGTGTTCTGCGGGCATGTGTTCATGGCGCCGTTTGCCCGTCTGGTGGCGCGACTGACGGGCGCACGCTATTGGCTCCAGGCACATGGCACCGAGGTCTGGACGGACCGCAGCGAGATGGTGCGTCGGGCGATCGAGGCGGCCGACATGGTGAGCACCGTGAGCCGGGCGACGCGGCGCCTGCTGCTCGACTGGGTCGACCTCGCACCCTGCCGAGTGCGCGTCCTCCCCAATACGGTCGACGATCGCTTCACGCCGGGACCGCCATCCGAGGCGATGCGCAATCGTCTGCAACTCGGGCCCGGGCCAGTGCTGCTCACGGTCGGCCGTCTCTCCTCGGCCGAACGCTACAAGGGGCACGAGCAGGTATTTGCCGCCTTGCCGACCCTTAGGCGGCAGTTTCCCGATCTGGTGCATGTCGTGGCAGGCGATGGCGACGATCGTGCGCGCCTGGAGCAGCGTGCCGCCGAGCTGGCCGGCGACCGGCGGGCCGTGCGCTTCCTCGGGTACGTGCCGGACGACGAGTTGCCCGATCTCTATCGCCTGGCCGATCTCTTCGTGATGCCGAGCTCGGACGAGGGTTTCGGCATCGTCTACCTCGAGGCGGCGGCCTGTGGCCTGCGTGTCATCGGGGGAGCAGGAGGCGGCTCCGGCGATGCCATTCCCGATGGCCGCGTGGGTGTCGTCGTCGATCCCGACGACCGGGACGCCCTCGTCGCGGCGGTTCTGCACCTGGTCGGGCAGGGCAGGGTCGACCCTGCGGCCATCGAGCCATACCGCCGACCGCACTTTGCCGCTGCCGCCGCTCGACTCCTCGCTCGCCTTCTGGCGCAGCCGCGTCGTATGAGGGGTGCAGCATGAGCACTTCTCAAGCCGAATCGGCCCGGCGCCTCGTCCTCGAGGCAGGTGGCACCGACCGCCAGTATTGGCTGGACCTGTGGCGCTACCGCGAGCTGTTCTTCATCCTGGCTTGGCGCGATGTCGCCGTGCGCTACAAGCAGACGGTGATCGGCATCGCCTGGGCTTTCCTGCGGCCGTTCCTCACCATGGTGGTGTTCACCGTGGTATTCGGCCGCATCGCCAAGCTGCCGAGCGAGGCCGGGGCGCCCTATGCCGTCATGGTATTCGCCGGCCTTCTGCCGTGGACGCTGTTCTCTTCCGTCCTCGGGGATGCCGCCGCCAGCGTCGTCGGCAACGGCCAGCTGGTCAGCAAGGTCTACTTTCCCCGCATGGTGATCCCTCTGGCGACCATGGTGGTGGCGTTGATCGACTTTCTCGTCAGCCTGGTGATCCTCGCCGCGCTGATGCTGTGGTATGCGGTGATTCCCGGCTGGCAAATCCTGCTGCTGCCGGTGTTCGTCGTGCTCACGCTGCTGGCGGCCCTCGGCCCGGCGATGTGGCTGGCGGCCATGATCGTCAAGTTTCGCGACTTTCGCTTCGTCGTGCCGTTCGTCATCCAGGTCGGGCTGTATGTTTCCCCGGTCGGCTTCTCGGCCACCCTGGTGCCGGAGGAGTGGAAGCTGCTCTACAACCTCAATCCCCTGGTCGGCATCATCGATGGTTTCCGGTGGTGCATCCTGGGCGGGGACAGCCCGATCTACCTGCCGGGCTTCGCGCTCAGCATGGCCGTCCTCGGCGTCCTGTTGTGGTGGGGAACGCGCAGCTTCCGCCGCACCGAGCGCAGCTTCGCCGATCTCATCTGACAATGCCGGATACCGTCATCCGCGCCGAGGGGCTCGGCAAGCGATACCTGATCGGCCATCGCGTTCACCGCGAGGGGATCTTCGGCGAGGTCGTCATGCGCGGTGCCCGCAACGTATGGCGCAAGGGTATCGACCTGCTGCGCGGGCAGAGCGTCATCGAAGGCGATGTCATCGAGGAATTCTGGGCGCTCCGCGACGTGAACTTCACCATCCGGCAGGGCGAGGTCATCGGCGTGATCGGCCACAACGGCGCCGGCAAGACGACGCTGCTGAAGATTCTGTCGCGCATCGTCGAGCCGACGGAGGGCCGGGTCGAGATCACCGGACGAGTGGCCAGCCTGCTCGAGGTGGGCACAGGGTTCCACCCCGAGCTCACCGGGCGGGAGAACATTTTCCTGAACGGCGCGATACTCGGCATGAGCCAGCGCGAGGTGCGCGCGCGCATGGACGAGATCATCGATTTCTCGGGCATCGAGAAGTTCCTCGATACGCCGGTCAAGCGCTATTCGGTCGGCATGTACGCGCGACTGGCCTTCGCCGTCGCTGCCCACCTCGAGACCGAGGTCCTGTTCGTCGACGAGGTGCTGGCCGTCGGCGACGCCGAGTTCCAGGCGCGCTGCCTCAACCGCATGTCCAAGGTCGCCAACGCCGGGCGCACGGTGCTGTTCGTCAGCCACAACATGGCGGCGGTCAGCGCGCTCACGCGCCGTGCGCTGGTGTTCCGCGGCGGCGCCCTGTCGTTCGACGGGCCGATCCAGGATGCCGTGGCCCACTATGCCGAGTCCCTGAGCCGCATGAGCGTCGAGCGCGACTGGGGGCGGGGCACCAACGCAACCTTGCTCGAGGCATCGATCCTGAATGCGGACGGTCATCCATCCGACCGCTACGAGCCGGGCACGCCGCTCCGGCTCCGGGTCGTGATCGAGACCACCGGCATGCCAGGCATGTCGCTGGACGTCGTGCTACGGGACGAGCACAACCTGCCGATCGCCTACTACTCCTCGAGCATCTTCAGCGCGATCTCGTTGCCGAGCGTGGGCGGGCGGTACGTCTGCACGCTCGCCCTGGCGCCATATTTCCTGGCCTCGGGCCAGTACTGCTTCGACCTGATGACCAACTACAACAAGTACCATGGCGATCATCGCGTCGATAACGCGGTTCGATTCACCGTCGAGCTCTGCAGCCCCGGCGGCATTCCCTTCGACTTCAGCCAGAGCCTGGGTCAGGGCACGCAGGCGATGCGGTTGAGCGCCCCGCTGCTGTTCGAGCCCGTGCCCGAGTCGGCCGGCGGCGAGGCGCTGCGGGGTTGATCGGTGGCCGGGTCGCGGAGGGTATGCATCGTGAGCCCCGGCAATCTGGCGTCGAATCCGCGACTCCTGAAGGAGGCCGGCGCACTCCATTCGGTGGGCTACGACGTGACGACCGTCGTTTGTGACTTCTCCGACGCGGTCCAGGCATTCGACGACGAGCTCGTGGCGAGCGCGCCTTGGCGGGTCGTTCGTATCGCTCGTCAGCGCGGGCTCAATCTGCGCTCCGCCGCGAGCGCCTGGATCGCGCGATCCATGGGCGCAAGCGTCCCGCTGGGCCTCGCATGCCGCGCGGCGGGCGGCGCGCCGATCGGCGCCATGACGCGTGCCGCCCGCGCGATCGAGGCCGACCTCTACATCGCCCACTATGTTGCGGCCCTGCCAGCCGCGGCCGATGCCGCGCGCCGGCACGGCGCGTTGCTTGGCTTCGACGCCGAGGACTTTCATTCGGGGGAGGGCACCGGCGGGGCCGGCGACGACTTTCGCATGAGAATGGTGGCTGCCGTCGAGCAGGCGACCTTGCCGGGGTGCCATTACAGCACGGCGGCGTCGCCCTTGATCGGGCGGGCCTATGCGAGGCGCTATGGCATAGCTCCCACGACGATCCTGAACGTCTTTCCGCTCGCCATGGCACCGCTCCGGCCGACGCTGCGCGAGAGCTCGCGCGCCGGGCTCAAGGCGTACTGGTTCTCGCAAACGATCGGCCTCGATCGCGGCCTGCAAGCCTTCATCCAGGCGATGGCACTCGCCCGGTGTCACGTCACGTTGGACCTGCGCGGGAGCAATCGATGGGGACACGGCGATACGCTGATGAGGCTGGCTGGCGAGCTCGGCATGGCCGGGCGGGTGAGGCTGCTGCCGTTGGCTTCTCCGGGGGAAATGGTACGGCTCGCGGGCGACTACGACCTCGGCCTTTCCCTGGAGACCGATATCAGCGAGAGCCGGCAGTACTGCCTCACGAACAAGATCTTCACCTACCTGCTGGCGGGCATCCCGACGATGCTGAGCGACACGCCGGCACAGCGCGCCCTGGCTGTCGAGCTCGGCCGGGCGGCTTGCGTCGTCTCGTTGGGCGAACCCGCGGCCATGGCGTCGGCTCTGGACCGATTGTGTGGGACCGAAGGTGTGCTCGAGGAAGCGAGGGCGACCTCCTGGCGGCTTGGCAGGGAGCGCTACAATTGGGAAGTCGAGCAGCGGTTGCTGCTCGCGGCCGTCGGCAAGGCGTTCGAGGCTGCCCGGACGGACGGATCATGGCGACATTGACGGGCTTCCGGCGACCTGCCGACATGGGCGCAGGCTGATGCGGCTCCTGTTCACGGTCGATCCCGAGATCGAGGTGCCGCCGAAAACCTATGGAGGCATCGAGCGCATCGTCGATGCGCTGGTGCGGCACCTTCAAGCCGCAGGGCACGAGATCGCCCTGATCGCCCGACCCGGCTCGGAATGTCCGGCAAGCAGGTTTTTCCCCTGGCCCGGGCTGCTCTCCCAATCGACGCCCGACACGGTGATGAACACGTGGACCCTGGCGAAGTCCGTGAGGAGCTTCCGGCCGCACGTCATCCACAGCTTCGCGCGCCTCGCCTACCTCACGCCGCTCCTGCGCGGACGAACCCCGATCATCATGTCCTACCAGCGCTATCCGACCATGCGGACGATTCGCATGGCGCTGCGACTGGCCAAGCCGGGGGTGGTGACGTTCACCGGCTGCAGCGAGTATATCGCCCGCCGCGGCCGGCCGGCCGGCGGCGAATGGTTCGGCATCCCCAACTTCACCGACACGGAGTCCCTCCATTTCGAGGCCAGCGTGCCGGCCGATGCACCGCTGGTGTTCCTGAGCCGCGTCGAGACGATCAAGGGGGCGGATTGGGCGATCGAGATCGCGCGACGTACCGGGCGGCGTCTGATCATCGCCGGAAATCACGCCACCAGCGGTGAGGAGGGGGCATACTGGACCGACCGGATCGCCCCCTGCATCGGCCGTGACGGCATCGAGTATGTCGGATCGGTCGACGACTTGCAGAAGAACGCGCTGCTGGGCCAGGCGCTCGCAATGGTGGTGCCGATCCAATGGGACGAGCCGTTCGGCATCGTCTTCGCCGAATCGCTGGCGTGCGGGACGCCGGTCATCTCCTGCCCGCGCGGCGCATTGCCGGAGATCGTGCGGCCCGGCATCGAGGGATTCCTGGTGCAATCGATCGAGGAAGGATGCGCGGCGGTCGAACGCGTCGCCGCGCTCGATCGGGCAGCCTGTCGCCGTCGCGCCGAGGAATGCTTCTCGCCTCGCGCCGTGGTGGCGCAGTATCTCGATCTCTATGAGCGGGTCCGCGCCCGCTTGGAGACAGCAGGATGAAGCGCATCGCCTTGGTGACGGGGCACTTTCCCCCCAGCAATCTGGTCGGCGGCCAGCGCGCGCGCCTGTGGTCGCAATACCTGCCCGAGCTCGGCTGGGAGCCGATCATCGTCACCGGCGATCCGGCGATGTACGAGGAACGTCCGGACCCCGACCTCGCCCTGCTGGTGCCGAAGGGCCTGCGCGTAATCCATGCATCGACCTATTCCAACAAGCCGATCCGGCTGGTGGGCGATATCGGCGTGCGGGCCTTCATGGGTACCTATCGCGCGCTCTCCGAGCTCGCTCGCTCGGGCCAGATCGACTTCGTCATCGTTACCATCCCGTCCAACTTCCTGGCGTGCGTCGGGCGGCTCATCCATCGCCGCTACGGCATTCCATTCGGCATCGACTACATCGATCCCTGGGTGCATCGGTGGCCCGGCGTCGAGAAGGTCTTCAGCCGGGCATGGGGCGCCCATCATCTCGGGAATGTGCTCGAGCCGTGGGCGGTCAAAGGCATCTCGCTGGTGACCGGCATGTCGCTGGGCTACGTGCAGGGCATGCTCGAGCGCAACCCGGAGGTCGCCAAGACGGCCGTGGTGGCAGCCATGCCGATGGGCGGTTCGCCGGAGGAGTTCGAGATCGTGCGTGGGCTCCACCGGCCGCCCTTCCTGTTCAAGCAGGGCGACGGGCGGATCAACCTGATCTATGCCGGCGCCCTGCTGCCGCGCGGCCTCACGGTGCTCGACACGTTCCTGTCGAGCCTCGGCGTGCTGCGGGACAAGGCGCCGCGTCTCGCCGCACGCATCTGCGCGCACTTCGTCGGCACCGGGACGGCACCCGACGATCCCAAGGGCCACCAGGTGCTGCCGCGGGCCGAGCGGCTCGGTGTCGCCCAGATGATCAACGAGCATCCGCATCGCATCGGCTATGTCGACTCGCTCAATCACCTGATCAACAGCGACGCCATCCTGGTGCTGGGCTCGACCGAGCCGCACTACACCCCCTCGAAGGTCTTTCAGGGCATCCTGTCGCGCCGGCCGATATTCGCGATGCTCCACGAGGCGAGCACTGCGGTGGACATGGTGCGCCGCGCGCGTGCCGGGACGGTCCTGACGGTCACCGAGACGCACCTGCCGACGGTCGAGGCGACGGCCGAAGGGCTTCGATCGCTGCTCGAGGACGGGGCCTACGATCCGAACGCCGTCGACTGGAGCGCCTTCGGATCCTACACCGCCCGCGAATCGACGCGGTCGATGGTGGAGGCGCTGGATCGGGCCTACGCGCGCAGCAGGGCCGCCAAGGCCGCTTGACATGGCCGCTTGACATGGCGGTTCCCCGCATCGGCTTTCTGCTGAGCCATCCGATCCAGTACTACGCGCCGATCTTTCGTGCGCTGGCCAGGCGCTGCGACCTGCAGGTGTACTTCGCCCACCGGCAGTCGGCGGCCGGTCAGGCCGAGGCCGGCTTCGGGGTGGCCTTCGAATGGGATATCGATCTCCTGGCCGGCTATGAGAGCAAGTTCTTGCAGAACGTGGCTCGTCATCCCTCGACCGATCGCTTCAACGGCTGCAACACGCCGGCCATAAGCCGGGAGATCGCGCATGGCCGCCTCGACGCGCTGGTCGTTCCGGGATGGGCGCTGCGCAGCTACTGGCAGGGCGCGATGGCCGGCCGGAAGGCGGGGGTGAAGGTGCTGGTCCGCGGCGACTCCCAGCTCGGCGGGCATCAACGAGCCTGGGTAAGGTTGGCGAAGCGGCTGGTCTTCGCGCAGGTGCTGCGTCGCTTCGACGGGTTTCTCTATGTCGGTCGGAGGAACCGCGAGTACCTGTCGCACTATGGCGTGCCGGCGGACCGCCTGTTCTTCTCGCCACACTGCGTCGACAACGAGCTGTTCGGCGCCGCGAGCGCGGCGGAGCGGCGAGAGAGGCCGTCGCTGGAAAGGGCAGGGCAGCGAAGGCCGAGGATCCTGTTCGTCGGCAAGATGATGGCGCGCAAACGGCCGGTCGACGTCGTGCGTGCCGCCGCCTTGGCGAGCCGCCGGATCGGGCCCGTGGAGGTCG
>JALHMO010000150.1 GCA_022844015.1 Reyranella sp.
TCTTCCAGCCGGTCACGCCGGGGCCGACCTCGGCGATCTCGCCGGCCACGTCGAGGCCCATGATCGCCGGCATCGGCACCTTGATGCCGGGCATGCCGCGGCGCGTGAAGACATCGTGGTAGTTCAGCGACGCCGCCTTCACCGCCACGATCACGTCGCCCTCGCCGGGCCTGGGATCGGGGAAGTTCGGCTCGAAGTTCAGGCGGTCCGGCCCGCCATGCTCGCGGACGACTGCGGCTCTCATCCCTGGATCTCCCCTTCGGTTGGTATCTGTCGCGCCAGCACGCGCTTGTCGATCTTGTTGGTGCCGGCGAGCGGCATCTCGGTGACGAACAGCACGCGGCGCGGATGCTGATAGGCCGGCGCGTGGGCCAGCGCATAGCTCTTGACCGCCTGCTCGTCGAGCTCGGCGCCGGGCGCCCTGACCACGAAGGCGATCGGCTTGTGGCCCTTGAGCTGGTCGGGCACCGGCAGCACCGCTGCCTGGTGGATGGCGGGATGGCGTTCGAGCATCTTCTCGACCTCGCCGGGATAGATGTTCTCGCCGCCGCACACGAACATGTCGTCGGCCCGGCCGACGAAGAAGAAGAAGCCGTTCTGGTCGCGCCGGAACACGTCACCGGTGCGGTAGTAGCCGTCCGCCGTCATGGCCTTGGCGGTGGCCTCGGGCAGATTGTGATAGTGCGTCATCAACGCGCCGCACTTCATCTCCAGCACGCCGCCCTCGGCGTCGGTCCCGGTGACCTCCTTGCCGTCGCGCACCAGCCGCAGCGCGACGTCGGGATGCGGATAGCCGGTCGACAGCTCGGGTTGGGGGATGCCCTCGGGATGCGGGCCGAACACCACAGGGCCGGCCTCGGTCGTGCCATAGCCATTGCTGATCTGCGCCTTGGGGAAGGCCTTGCGCACCTGGTCGATCAGCGACTGGGTGATTGGCGCCGAGCCCATGCGCACCGCCTCGACGGCCGACAGGTCGTTGCTCGCCAGCAAGTCCGGCTCGCGCAGGATCATGGCGATCATGGTCGGCACCGAGGTCAGGAAGGCGACGCGATGGCGCGCGGCGGCTTCGACATATCCCCGGGTGGTGAATTGCGGCAGCAGGACAACGGTGTCGCCCTGGCTGAACGTGGTCTGGCTCATGGCCAGCCCGTTCATGTGATAGAGCGGTGCGGCGACCAGCGAGCGCTGGCCGATCGGCACCGGCCGGCGCACCCGCTGGCTGATCGCCCACAGATGCGAGTAGTGCGACAGCACCACGCCCTTGGGCCGGCCGGTCGAGCCGGACGTATAGAGGAACATCGCCGGTTCCTCTGGCCTCATGGCGATCGGGGTGAACGGACCTTCGTCGAGCAGGGCGGGAAAGTCGCGATCGAACGAGATCTTGGGCACGCTGTCGGGCGCCAGAGGAAGGCGCGTGTCGTCGCCGATCACCAGCCTGGCGTCGCAATCGCCGACGATGTAGCCCACCGTCTCGGCCGGCAGCTTGTAGTTCACCGGCACGGAGACCATGCCGGCCTGCATGGTGCCGAGGAAGGTCAGCAGGAACTCGGCGCGATTGGCCGACAGGATGGCGACCCGGTCGCCGCGGGAGAGCCCGCGCTTCAGGAGGCCGCGGGCGATCGCGCCGCTGAGCCGCTGGATGTCGCCATAGGTGTAGCGCCGCACCGTGCCGTTGCCGCCGTCGTCGATCAGCGCGAGAGCGTCGGGAGGCACGTCACGCGAGATCGCATCGCCCTGATTGTCGTACTTGATGGTCACCATGTGGCAAGTCCCGCGATCGCTCGGTCGGTCAGGTCCAGGCCGCTGGCCAGCGTGTCGGCGCGCCATTGGCCGTCGAAGGGGCAGAAGGCGTCCATCATGTCGGCCTGCAGGGCGGCGCGCACGTCCGGATCGAGGCCGTTCTGGCGGCGTAGCCACTGGTCCAGCCTGAGCACGCGGCGCATGTTGACGCCGCGCGTGCCGAACTCGATCACCGCGCCGCACATCTCGCGATTGCCCAGGAAGCGCTGCACGCCGTGGAATACCAGGCCGGTATAGCTCGGCCGCTCCATGCCGTGCGGCCGGACGCCTGCGACATTGTCCTTGCCCCACCAGTCGCAGGCGCGCTCGAACAAGGCGCTGCCGGCATCGTTGAAGCAGAGGAAGAACGGCTTGCCGTAGTCGCCGATCCCGGTGTGCCAGTCGATGAAGGCGACCTTCCCGGCATCGCCCAGCGTCTCCCGGACGATCGCCTCGAGCGTTCGGTTCGACCATTCCCGTTCGTGCCCGCCATACATCAGCCCATCGGGATGGACGTACTGGCCGCGCGCCAGGGTGTCGAACAGGGCATCCCGACCGTGCTGCCCGGTGAAGGCGGCGAGGACGGCATCGACGCGGGCGTTCTCGCCGGTGGTCCAGTCGCCGATCAGGAGCGCGTCGTGCAGCGATTCATAGTGCGGGTTCGCGGGCAGGGGGGCCGCCGAGCGGTCGACGAAATTGCGGTTGAGATCGACGTTGTTCTCGGTCGTGCGCGTGAAGTGGGCAAAGCCGTAGGGATTGAGCCCGTGCACCAGCACGACACCGAGGTCGGCTGGCAGCCGCGCCGGCCCGCCCGACTTCATCCAGCCGACCTGGACCGCCGAGCCGCTGAAGCCTTCCTGGCCATGCGTGCCGCTGATGAACAACGCTTGGCGCTGCGCACGACGATCACCGAAGCGCGCCACGTCGACGGCGAGCGGCGCCCCGTCCGGCGCCGTCCTGTCGGGATGGACGAAGGAGAGGACGTCGCCGCCGCAGGCGGCCGACGCCGCCCGGAACTTGGCACGCGCCGCGGCATAGCTCACTGCAAAGCAGTCGTAGTACTCCATGGCTTCCCGTCGCTCCCGACAAACCGTCTCGCCACAGGCGACGCCTACTCGACGAACTCCAGCACCGCGTTCAGCGCCTGCTTCGCCGGCACGACCAGCCGGCCGGCCCCGGGGCGCACGTCGCCGATCTTGCCGGCATGCAAGGCGTGCGCCGCCTTGTCGAGCGACGCCGTCCGGAAGGTGAGGCCGGCCATGTAGGCCGGACGTCCCTCGGGGGCCGGCACGGCATCGCCGAACTGGTCTCGCAGCTCGGCCTCGGTCACGATGTCGAAGCGCGAGTTGCCGACGACGAGCGACTTGCCGCCCTTGATGTTGCGCACCGAGTCGGCGCCGAACATGTCGACGTAGAGCCTGGCGCCGGCTGCCGGATCCGGCTCGACGATCAGGGCGCGCGCCACCGCGACCGTGCCGTTGGCGTGATGGCGCCATTCGTCGCGCCACACCAGGTCGCGGGTGAAGTGATGACAGTAGTAGACGCGGCCGTAGGGCACGACTCCGGCCTTCATGCGTACGGTGCGAAAGCGCGCGTCGCGCTTCTCGGCGCCGATATCGACCGGCCGGGTGAACTCGACCGGCGGCTGGATCGGCACGCCGGCCTTGGTGAGCGACTCGTAGGTGATGGCGGAGTCCTCCGAGCCGAACACCAGCCCGTTCAGCCCGAACGGGAAGTCGAGGAGGTCGAGCCGCCCCGACGTGGCGCCCTTCGGCACGGCGATCAGCTCGAGATAGTCGGTGCCGAACATCGCCAGGTGGTTGATCGAGCCCAGCGAATGGTAGCCGCGCGGCGTCAGGGTGAAGCCCAGCCGCTGGTAGATGTCGGCAGCGCGATCCATATCGTCGCGCGCGTTGATCACGACGTGATCGAGCGTCGGCACAGGCAGTTTCATGGAAATCCCCTCTCGTCCCCTATGAAGATCGGGGCGGGTACCGCCCCGATCTTCCCAGCATCGTGGCGCGCGTCGGCGTGCTGGGCATCTCCCAGCATGTCCCATCCTCGCATGCCGGGCACGCCAGGATTTTTCATAGTTGCGGTCATCGGGCTCATGGGTGGAAACGATTTCCAAAGTTCGAGGGAATTGGAGAACGACCATCCGCAAGGCCGGCGCCGCGATCGTCGACACGAAAGCATCGTGACATGTCACGAGTCAATGGTGGGTACCGAGCCTGTTCCGCTCTTGCAAAGACATTGGCGCGCCGCCAATCATCCGGCATGTCACTGGATCGTGCGAGCCCCGGGCTGCGAATGACTGCGCCAGCCCTGTCCCGGCGGCGCAAGCCCACGGCGCCGCCGCGTTCGCTCGGTGAGGAAGTCTACGGCCGCATTCGCCGCGACATCGTCGGCTGCACCTACGTGCCGGGCGAGTCGTGCAGCGAAAGCCAGCTGGCCGAGGCCTATGGCGTCGGCAAGGCGCCGGTGCGCTGGGCACTGGCCGCATTGTCGCGCGAAGGCCTGGTGATCGCCCGTCCGCGGCAGGGCCATACGGTGGCGCCCGTGACCCTCGAATCGGTCGACGAGGTGTTCGGGCTTCGGCTCATCCTCGAGCCGGCGGCGGCGCGGCTGGCGGCCGGTCGCGCCGACATCGCGCTCCTGGAGGAACTGCACGGCCGGGTGAGGCGCGGCCTCGAGCTCGGCGACCGCCGCAGCGAACGGCGCTGGATCGAGGCCAACAACGACTTCCACGTCGAGATCACGCGCGCCGCCGGCAACGATCGCCTGACCCGCATCGTGGCCTCGCTGCTCGAGGAGAGCCAGCGCACCATGCATCTGCTGACCTTCGTGTTCGACCGGGTGAAGTCGATGGGCCCCGACCACCGCGCGCTGATCGACACCCTGGCCCGCGGCGACGGCGCCGCCGCCGAGCGCGTCGCCCGCGAGCACCTCGAGAACTCGCACCGCCTGGTGATGGACGCGCTGTCGGCGCGGTAGCACGCAGCAGGCGCATCACATCTTCATGCTCCTCTCCCCGCCAGGGCAGGGCATTCGCATACGACATAAGTGCCGTCATCCCGACTGGAGCCGAGCGTAGCGAGGCGGAGTGGAGGGACCTTTCTTGTCGCAACACCAGCAAGAAAGGTCCCTCGACTACGCCGCCAATGGCGCTGCAAGCAGCGCCTGATCGGGCGGCTCCGCTCGGGATGACGGATTTTTTCACCATGTGCGAGTGCCCTGCCAGCTAGCGGGAGAGAGGAACATGAGATGAAGGACGATCAATGCCCCGAACCCTTGTCTGGCGCGCCCTTGGACGGCCAGATGCGGCTGTAGAGGAACAGCATGGCCTCGCCCGACAGCATCCGGTCGAAGGTCGGCGGATGGTCGGCGTCGACGCAGGTCGGCAGCGGGCGGATCACGGTGTCGTAATCCGGGTTGGCGAACACACCCACCGAGTAGCGCTCGCGGCCATAGTGGTTGACGACGCGGTGCAGCGTCGAGGCGAAGCGGTTGTTGGTCCACATGCGCATGCTGTCGCCGATGTTGACCACGAAGCTGTTCTCGACCGGCGGCACGATCAGCCATTCACCCGACTTGCTCTTGATCTCGAGCCCGCCGACGTCGTCCTGCTGCAGCATGGTGAAGCCGCCGCCATCCTGGTGGGCGCGGCTGTCGCCGCCCTCCAGTGCCGCCTGCGTTTCCTGCGGCAGGTAGTGCAGCAGACGCACCTGGATCAGCGGCTTCCGGTAGAACTGGGCGAAATAGTCCGGCGGCAGCTTCAGCCCGCGCGCGAACACGGACGCCAGCAAGGCGGCGAAGCCGGTCATCGTCGCGTGGTAGTCGAGCACCGTCTCGCGAAAGCCCGGCAGGCGCTCCGGCCACAAATTCTGCCCGTGCAGGGGCTTGCCGGCCAGCACATCGGGGTCGTCCGGCGGCAGCTCGAGCGAGGCCTGGAAGGCCTCGTTGAGATGCGGCTTGCGCGCCTTCATCCGCGCCGGGTCGAGGTGCGGCTGGAAGCCCTCGATCGCCTTGCCGCGGAAGTCGGGCTGCCGGCCGGGCTCGTCCATCGGCAGGTAGCCGCGGAACAGGGTCGAGTTGCCCATGTAGGCGTGCATCTTCGCCGCCAGCGGCAGGGCGAAGAAGCGCCGGGACGCCTCGAAGATCGCGCGGATCTTCTCGTGCGGCACCGGATGGTTGACGATGGTGAGGAAGCCGATGTCGCGGCAGGCGTCGTGCACCTCGCGGGCGACGCGCTCGATCGCCTCATCGTTCCGGCCGCTTACCGGAGCGAAGTCGATCACCGGCAGCTCGTTGGCATTGGCCCAGCGGCCCAGGCGGGGAGCGGGCAGCGGCGGCGGATTCGCAGTCTGGATGTCGGTCTGCATGGTCCTGTCCTGTGTCAGGTCGACGTCGATCAGATCCCGGTGCGCGGCAGTGGCGCGCCGAGCGTATCACGCCGTGCCGCCGATCGTATCCGAGCGAATTCCGTGCCACGGCCAGGGACGCCCCACTTGTGCAGCGGACAACATCGGCGGGCACAAGGTCCGGCCGATGTTCGAGCAACGGATTCTCGACGTGAGCGAGGATATCGTCTTCAAATGGCGCATGCTGGTCGAGGCGGGGCGCAAGTCGGGCCATACCTGTTCGCAGCCCGACCTGTTCATTGCAGCACCCGCTTCGCATCACGGGCTCACGGTCGTGACACGGGATGCACGCGAGTACGAGCACGCCCGCATTCCCGTTCACAACCCCTGGAGTTGAGTGCAGGGCGCTCGACTAGGCGCTGTCGCCTGAGATCACGTCGCCGAACAGCTTCCAGGTCTCGCCGTCGAAGCGCGCCAGGCACAGCGACTGGATGGGATAGAAGTCGCTCGGGCCGGTGTTGATCTTGACGCCGGGCAACAGCAGCGGCACCACCAGCCCCTTCATGCTGGCGGCCTGCTGCATCAGGTTGGCGCGCGTCAGCTCGTTGCCGCATTGCGTCAGCACGTGGCGCATCGTGGCGGAGACCGAGTAGGCGTAGACGTGGGAGGAATCCGCGAGGTTGGCGCCCGGCATGTACCTGGTCATGAAGGCCTTCCATTCGATGAAGTCGGGTGCCTTCTCCCATTGCGGGTCGGTCGGGTCCTTGAGGTAGTAGGCCGTCAGGATGCCCTTGCTGTTCTCGAGCCCGGCCGGCTTCAGGGTCGAGGCGACCGAGGCGGAGACGTTGGCGAGATAGTGCGCCGGCTTCCAGCCCAGGTCGGCGATCTTGCGGATCGCCTGGGCCGCCGCCTTGGGGGCGCAGGCGTTGAAGAACACCTCGGCGCCGGAGCTCTTGATCTGGATCACCTGGCTGTCGACGGTCGGGTCGGTGGCCTCGTAGCTCATCGCCGCGACGATCTGCTTCTCGTTGTCCTTGCCGAGGCCCTTCTGGAAGCCGTGCAGGTAGTCCTTGCCGGCATCGTCGTTCTGGTAGAGCACGCCGATCTTCGCGCCCTTGTGGTTCGCCAGGATGTGCCTGGCGTAGATCGTCGCTTCGGAGACGTAGTCGGGCTGCCAGCCCATGGTCCACGGGAAGTCCTTGGGGTTGCCCCACTTCGACGCGCCGGTGGCGACGAAGAGCTGCGGCACCTTTCTCTGGTTGAGGTACTTCTGCACCACCGTGTTGGTCGCCGTGCCGAGCAGCTGGTAGGTCGAGAACACCTGATCGTCCTCGACCAGCTTGCGCACCATCTCGACGGTCTTGGGCGGCTGGAAGCCGTCGTCGTAGGTGATGAAGGTGACCTTGCGTCCGTTGATGCCGCCCTGGTCGTTGACCATGTTCCAGTAGGCGGCGATGCCCTTGCCGATCACGCCATAGGCCGACAGCGGGCCGCTGTAGGGATTGGTGTGGCCGAGCTTGATCTCCTTGTCGGAGACGCCGGGATCGTACTTCTTCTGGGCGCGAGCGATGGCGGGAGCGAACGCGAAAGCGGCGCTGCTCGCGAGCAGCGCACGACGCCGAATCCTGGGCATGATGCTTCCTCCTGGAATGCACCCTGTTTTCAGGGTTGCGCCCGGAAGATTAGCGGATTCTGACTCCAAAGCACATTACGTTTGCGTGGAATCGGCGGAAGGGAAGGTTCCGGCTACGGCGGCCTTCGGCGAGAGGCGCTTCAGCCCGGCAGCGCCTCGACGGCGGTGAAGGGCAGATCGAGCGCGTCGGCAACGGGCCGGCAGGTCAGCTTGCCGTCGTGGACGTTGAGACCGTTGCGCAGATGTACATCGTCTGCGATCGCCTTCCTCCAGCCCTTGTCGGCGAGTGACAGGGCGAACGGCAGGGTCGCGTTGTTCAAGGCGAAGGTCGAGGTGCGCGACACCGAGCCGGGCATGTTGGTGACGCAGTAGTGGATCACGCCCTCCTCGACATACACGGGATGCGAGTGCGAGGTCGGCCGCGAGGTCTCGCAGCAGCCGCCTTGGTCGATGGCGATGTCGACGATCACGCTGCCCGTCTTCATCGCCTTCACCATGTCGCGCGTCACGATCTTGGGCGCCGCCGCGCCCGGCACCAGCACGGCGCCGATCACGAGATCGGCCCGCCGCAGGATCTGGCTTACCGCATCGTGGGTCGAGAAGATGGTGCGGGCCGTCGGCATCTGCGCCGCGACGCGGCGCAGCACCTCGGCCGAGCGATCGACCACCGTCACCGTGGCACCCATGCCGAGCGCGATGGTGGCGGCGTGCGTTCCCGAAACCCCGCCGCCCAGCACGACCACCTCGGCGGGCGGCACGCCGGGCACGCCGCCCAGCAGCACGCCGCGTCCGCCCTGGGCGCGCTCGAGATAGTGCGCGCCGACCTGCGGGGCGAGCCGCCCGGCGATCTCCGACATCGGCGTCAGGAGGGGCAGGCCGCCGCTCGGCGAGGTGACGGTCTCGTAGGCGATCGCCGTCACGCCGCTCTTCAGGAGGTCGACCGTCTGCTCGCGGTCAGGCGCCAGATGGAGATAGGTGAACAGCACCTGGCCGCGGCGTAGCCGCTTGCGTTCCGGGACGAGCGGCTCCTTGACCTTGATGATCAGCTCGCTGGTCGCGAACAGCGTCGCGACGTCGGCGACGATGGTGGCGCCGGCGGCGACATACTGCTCGTCCTCGAGGCCCGAGCCCTGGCCGGCGCCGAGCTCGATCTGCACCTCGTGGCCATGCCGCACCAGCTCGGCGACCGACGACGGCACCAGGCCGACGCGATCCTCGTGATCCTTGATTTCCTTTGGAACGCCGATGCGCATGGGGGCTCCGGGGTTGTGGTTGAAGTGCCCATTTCAGTCATCCTGAGCGCAGCGACGGATCTCATCGCCGCGGGCCACCAGAATACTTCGGAACCTCCGGCGACGAGATCCTTCGCTGCGCTCAGGATGACAAGGAAGACTCGTTTGCTCGATCTCGGGCGCTCCGGAGCTGCCTACAGCAGATGCCCCGCCCGCTCGGCCTTGGTCCGCAGGTAGTTCTCGTTGTGGCCGTTGGCCGGGAACGAATGCGCGACGCGCTCGGCCACCTCGATGCCGTGGCGCTCGAGCTGGGCGATCTTCTCGGGATTGTTGGTCATCAGCCGCACACGCTTGATGCCCATGCGCGAGAGCATGGTGGCGGCGGGAGCATAGATGCGCTCGTCGGCGTCGAAGCCCAGCTGCTCGTTGGCGTCGATCGTGTCGAAGCCCTCGTCCTGCAGCTCGTAGGCGCGCAGCTTGTTCACCAGGCCGATGCCGCGGCCCTCCTGCGCGAGATAGAGCAGGACGCCCGAGCCGCGCCTGGCGATCTCGGCAATGGCGCCGCGCAGCTGGACGCCGCAATCGCAGCGCAGCGATCCCAGGAGGTCGCCGGTGAAGCATTCCGAGTGCAGGCGGATCAGGACCGGCTCGGTCGGGTCGATCTCGCCCACCACGATGGCCAGATGCTCCTTGCCGCCGTCGCTCGGCCGCCACGCCAGGATGCGGGCATTCTCGGCGCCCTCCAGCGGGACGTGCGCCTGGGCGACCTGCTGCAGGTTGCGCGCGGCAGTCTGTTCGTAGGCCAGCACGTCGGCGGCATCGACATAGACCAGGTCCTGCTCGCGCGCCCAGTCGCGCCGCTTGTTGCCGGGGTCGCGGCTGAGCGGCCCCAGCACCACGGCAGGCAGCAGGCGGGCGAGCTTGGCGAGCTCGATGGCGGTCTGGGCGATGCGCTCGGCGCGGTTGACCACCGGCCGCGACAGGTGGCGCAGCGCGGCATGGCGCACCGGCGTGCCGGCGACGTTCGCCGGGTCGTACTCGTGCGGCCGCAGGATGATGTCGACGGGGACGCCCTCCGGCAGATCGAGGGTGATCGGCTTGTTGGTCTCGCCCAGGCCTCCGGCGATGTGCGGCGGGATCTCCATGCCGATCGCCTCGACGCGGCGGCGGGTCGTGACCAGGGTGGGCGCGTCCTGGGCTAGGCCCTGCAGGCGCTGCAGGGCGCGCGGACCGCACGACTCGGCTGCGATCACCAGGCCACCGGCGCCGTCCTCGTCGCGCAGCACGACGATGCCGCCCCGACGCAGCTCGGCCAGGGCGCGCTCGACGGCCGCCAGCGCGGTGGCGGTGCGGGATTGGATCTGTACCGGGCTCATGCTTTGTCCATATTTAGCATGCCGCAGCCCGCGGTCGAAGAGAACCGCTTTTGCCGCTGCCGCGTACCAGATAAAGTGTCTCGAGGTGCCCGCAGGAAGCAGCATGACCCAAAATAATCGCGGCAAGAAGATCCTGCTCGTCGACGACGACCAGACATTGCGCACCGTTCTCGCCGAGCAGCTCGACCTCTACGACGGCTTCACCACCATCCAGGTCAGCACGGCGGCCGAGGGCCTGGAGAAGGCCAAGCTCGCCCACTACGACGCCATCCTGCTCGATGTCGGCCTGCCCGACATGGACGGCCGCGAGCTCTGCAAGCTGATGCGGCGCCAGGGCGTACGGGCGCCGGTGATCATGCTGACCGCGGCCGACACGGACGCCGACACCATCCTGGGGCTGGAATCGGGCGCCAACGACTACGTCACCAAACCGTTTCGCATCAATGTTCTGCTGGCCCGCCTGCGCGCCCATCTGCGCCAGCACGAGCGCAGCGAGGACGCCGTGATGACGATCGGCCCCTACGAGTTCCATCCGGCGGCCAAGATGCTGCTGGAGAAGGGCGGCAAGAAGAAGGTGCGGTTGACCGACAAGGAGACGTCGATCCTGAAGTACCTGTTCCGCGCCGGCGACCGCCCGGTGGCGCGCGACGTGCTGCTGAACGAGGTCTGGGGCTACAACGCCGGCGTCACCACGCACACCCTCGAGACCCACATCTACCGCCTGCGCCAGAAGGTCGAGAAGGACCCGACGGCGGCCGCCATCCTGATCACCGACCGCGGCGGCTACCGGCTGCAGCCTTAGCTCATGGCCGGGAGCGCGCCACTCCGTGGCGCTCTTGGCGGTATCGGACACGCCGATTGCGGATCGAAGGAAGAGCATGAGCGCCACGGAGTGGCGCGCTCCCGGCCATGAGCGACGGAGCGGCGCTTGCCAGAAGATGACCGAAGCGTCATCTTTTGGCTCCAACCCTGCGACAACCCTCCGGGAGGGCTCAACGTGAGCACCCAACGCCTTTACGCGCTGCCGGTCGACATCACCGAATGGAAGTTCGACGGCGCTGCCGAGCTGCAGTTCAACTGGGAGTACGACGACGGCTCCGACGCCCTGCTCGAGCTCTACGAGAAAGGCAAGCAGCAGCAATGGGACGCCAGCACGCGGCTCGACTGGTCGCTCGAGCTCGACCCGGACAACCCGATGCAGCTCAAGGACGAGGCGATCTCGATCTACGGGACCGACTACTGGCGCAAGATGGACGCCAAGGAAAGGTCGTGGCTGCGGCGCCATCTGCAGGCCAACTCGATCTCCCAGTTCATGCACGGCGAGCAGGGCGCGCTGATCGCCACCGCCAAGATCGTCGGCACGGTGCCCGACATGAACGCCAAGTTCTATGCCGCCACCCAGGTGATGGACGAGGCGCGTCACGTCGAGGCCTACAAGCGCCTGCTGCACGAGAAGTTCGAGCTCGCCTATCCGATCAACAAGGCGCTCAAGGCGCTGCTCGAGCAGACCCTGACCGACCGGCGCTGGGACATGACCTATCTCGGCATGCAGGTGCTGATCGAGGGGCTGGCGCTCGCGGCCTTCCAGTCGCTGCGCGACAAGGCGGGCAACACCCTGGCCGGCGCGGTCAACGCCTACGTGATGCAGGACGAGGCGCGCCACGTCTCGTTCGGCCGCCTGGCGTTGCGCGAGTACTATCCCGGGCTCAGCGACGCCGAGCGCGACGAGCGCGAGGAGTTCGTGGTCGAGGCGCTCTACTTCATGCGCGACCGCTTCAACCAGTCGGAGGTGTGGGAGCGGCTCGGCCTGCCCGCCGACGTGCTCGACGCCATCCACTACAATTCCAAGCAGATGAACTCGTTCCGCGGCCGCCTGTTCAGCCGCGTCGTGCCGACGGTCAAGGATATCGGACTGTGGGGCGAGCGCGTGCGCAAGGCCTTCGCCGACATGGGCGTGATGGAGTACGCCAAGATCGACGTCGCCGAGCAGCTCGCCAACGATGGCCGCGTCGCCGAGGAGTTCGACCGCAAGATGTTCGTCGAGAAGGCCATCGCGGCGGAGTGACCATAACTCCTCCCCAGCGAAGCTAAGCGAAGCTGGGGAGGTGTCCGCGCCTGCCCTGAGCGAAGCCGAAGGGTCATCGCGGACGGAGGGGTCATGAGCCCACAGCCACGCTGCTCATGGCCCCTCCGTCGCCTGGGCATTTTGGCCGCGGAGCGGCCAAAAGCCTTTAGACGGCGACACCTCCCCACCTCGTGGGGAGACCCCCAGCACGCCGGCGCGCACCACGATGCTGAGAAAATGGTGGTGCTGCGAGAGGGAAGCTCATGGCTGGGAGCGCGCCACTCCAGTGGCGCTCTTCTTGCGATTACACATCCCATGAGCGCCACTTTGGCGGAGTTTACTCCGCCACCAGTGGCGCGCTCCCAGCGCATTTTCATAGGAGTTCCCACCAGCCCGAGGGCCGACCCACCGAGCCAAGAAACTGGCGGCTTGCCGCCAGTTTCTCACTAGGAATTCTACAGCACCATCACCAGCACGAGCAGCGCCGCCGGCACCAGCAGCGGGTAGGGCGTGACCTGCAGCAGCAGGGCGCCGGCGAGCGCGCCGACCAGGTAGCCGAGCCAGGTCAGGAGAAGCAGGCGTGGCGTCGTCTTGCTCGGCGGTGCCGTGGCGGCTCC
This sequence comes from Reyranella sp., assembly GCA_022844015.1. Classification (GTDB taxonomy): domain Bacteria; phylum Pseudomonadota; class Alphaproteobacteria; order Reyranellales; family Reyranellaceae; genus Reyranella. The sequence goes on from JALHMO010000150.1 coordinate 13,064, forward strand.
CGGCACCAGGGCATCGAGGGCGGCGTCGGCGGTGCGGGCGAGGGTGCTGGTCACCACGACCGTGCTGATCGCCGCGCCGGCGAACTGGGTGATTGCCGAGGCCTGCAGGCCCATCGCCAGGGCGACGATGAGAACCTTCGATTCGATCCCGAGCGGCAGGAAGTCCAATCCGGCGAGCAGGGCCGCCTCGAGCCCGATGGCGATCGCGGGCTGGCGCCACAGCCGCAGGATCAGCCGCGCCAGCATGGCGCCGAGGAAGAACGTCACCAGCGGCGACAGGTGGTGGAAGGCGTCGAGCCAGCGCCCGTGCGCCGCGGCGACGCCGGCCAGCACCGTGTTGCCGGTCATGTTGGCGGCGAACACGCCGCCCATGGTCATGTAGCCCACGGCGTCGGCGATGCCGGCGACGAGCGTGAGGAGCGTGGCCTGGAGCGACGGGTTGCGGGCGATGATCATACCACGTCGTAGGTGATCTCCACCTCGGCGCCGAAGCAATGGCCCTGGCAGGTCAGGATCCAATTGTTGGCGAGATCGTCGGGCGTGTAGATGTCGTTCTTCGCCAGCACGATCTTGCCCTTGATGCGCTTGGCCGCGCACGAGGCGCAGAATCCCTCCTCGCACGACGACAGCGGGTTGAGCCCGGCGCCGCGCGCCGCCTCCAGGATGCTCTGCCCCTTGCGGTAGGGCACCTTGTGCACCTTGCCCTCGAAATGGATGGTGATCTCGCTCGGGATCACGTCGCCTTCTTCCGTCGGCTCGATCGGCACGGCATCGTTGCCCGAGGCCTCGAAGCGCTCGATGCGCACGCGCTCGCGCGGCATGCCGGCGCCGAGCAGGGTGCTCTCGACCAGGGTCATGAACGGGCCGGGCCCGCAGAGATAGGCTTCCGCCGCCTCGAAGCCCTTCAGGGTCGCCGCGATCTCCTCGGCCTTGGTGAGCCCTTGCGCGGCGTCGAGATGATGGATGACCTCGAGGCGACCGGGATACGTCGCCTGCAGCGCCTCGAACTCGGCATCGAAGATGATCGAGGGCTTGTCGCGATTGGCATAGAACAGCCGGATCCGGCGCTGGGTGTTCTTCAGCGCCGACTTGATGAGCGACATCATGGGCGTGATGCCGCTGCCGCCGCCGAACAGCAGCAGGGGCGCTGCGCTGTCGGTCAGCACGAAGCGGCCGGCCGGCGGCAGCACCTCGAGCATGCCGCCTTCCTTCAGCGCGTCGTGGAACCAGTTCGAGCCCTTGCCACCGGTGACCCGCTTGACCGTTACCTTGGGCAGGCCGTCGATCTCGGGCGCGCTCGACAGCGAATAGCAGCGGTTGAAAGCGCCGTCGCCATGTGGAACGCGAAAGGTCAGGAACTGGCCGGCCTTGTAGCGGTATCTGTCGGCCAGGTCGGGCGGCACCTCGAGCACGAAGGAGCGCGCGTCGGGCGTCTCCTGGATGACCTTGGCGATGCGTAACTGATTGTATGCCATCGATAAATCCATCTTCAGGATAGCTGCAATTTCCGTGCGAGACTCTTCCAGCAGAGTGTGATAGGTTCCGCCAAGAAAAATGACCGGGGCGTCAACTTTGCCGTCCCGGGCGAGGGGAATGGGACAGCGTTCAGCGCCAGGAGGCAAGGGCAATGACGACGCAAAAGATCTATCAGCTCCCGGTCGACATCACGAACTGGAAGTTCGATGGCGCCACCGAGATCATGTTCAACTGGGAATATGACGACGGCTCGGCCGACCTGCTGAACCTCTACGAGAAGGGCAAGCAGCAGCAGTGGGACACCAGCACCCGCCTCGACTGGAGCCAGGACCTGTTCGAGGGCAACCCGATGGGCATGGCCGACGAATCGATCCCGATCTACGGCTCGCCGTTCTGGGACAAGATGACCGAGAAGGAGCGGGACTGGCTGCGCTTCAACCTGCAGTGCCATTCGATCTGCCAGTTCATGCACGGCGAGCAGGGCGCGCTGATCGCGACTGCCAAGATCGTCGGCACGGTGCCCGACATGAACGCCAAGTTCTATGCCGCCACCCAGGTGATGGACGAGGCGCGCCACGTCGAGACCTACAAGCGGCTGATCCACGAGAAGTTCAAGCAGGCCTATCCGATCACCGAGTCGCTGAAGAACCTGCTCGAGCAGACGCTGACCGACCGGCGCTGGGACATGACCTATCTCGGCATGCAGGTGCTGATCGAGGGGCTGGCGCTCGCCGCCTTCCAGCGAATCCGCGACACCGCCAAGAACAACCTGGCCGGCGCGGTCAACGCCTACGTGATGCAGGACGAGGCGCGCCACGTCACGTTCGGCCGCATGGCGCTTCGCGAGTACTATCCGCAGCTCTCCGATCACGAGCGCGCCGAGCGCGAGGAGTTCACCGTCGAGGCGCTCTACTTCATGCGCGACCGCTTCAACCAGGCCGAGGTCTGGATGCGCTCGGGCCTGCCGGTCGATAAGCTGATGGAGTTCGCCTACAACTCGGGCGCCATGCAGAACTTCCGCACGCGGCTGTTCACCCGCATCGTGCCGATCCTCAAGGAGATCGGCCTGTTCGGCCCCAAGGTGCAGAAGGCGCTGGTCGACATGGGCGTCATGGAATACGCCAAGATCGACGTCGAGCAGCTGATCGGCAACGACCTCAAGGTCGCCGAGGATTTCGACGCCAGGAAGTTCGTGCAGCAGGCCGTCGCGGCCGAGTAGGGCGCGGCAGTTCGCCTGCGGGCGAAGCAAACGACGGCCTCATCCTGAGGAGCCGCGCGCAGCGCGGCGTCTCGAAGGATGGGGATCAGGCGCAGTGCCTGTTGCCCATGCTTCGAGACGGGCGCTACGCGCCCTCCTCAGCATGAGGTGGATTGCTGGGCGTGCTTTCAGCTCGGAGTCTTTTGGACCGCGGGCGTCCCGCCCGCTCACAAATCGTGAGCGGGCGAGACACCCGCAGACTCCGAGCTACTTGCACGTCTCGATCTTGGGCGGCGCGCCGATGACGGTGGCCACCTTCGCGATGTCGAGGCAGCGCGTGCCGATCCAGCCCTTCAGCTGCACGAAGAGGGCGTACTTGGCGAAGGTGTCGGCCTGCTCGACCGGCGTGCCCTTGAGGCGGGCCAGCAGCCAATACAGCGCATAGATGTTGCTGGTGGCGTAGTCGGCCGCCGCCATGTCGAGATCCTTGCCCCACATCACGGCGTTCTTGGCGGCCGCGCCCGTCGGGTCGGCGATGCCGGCCAGCCACGCGTTCGAGTTGGAAACCAGGGCATAGGGTCCGCCCTGCTGGGCGCGCAGCGCCTTGGCCTGCTCGGCCATGGCGATGTAGCCCTGGCCGGCGATCGTGCTGCCGGCGCAGCCGCTGCGGCAGACCGCGACGAAGGTCAGGTACTCGGCCAGGATGATCTCGATATTGCCGTTGTTGTGCTTGCGCCAGGCCCGCGCCAGGTGCCAGCCCTGGGTGGTCTCGTTGCTCCATGGCTTCGCCGCCAGCGGCGTGTCGCGCTCGAGATCGCCGATCACGGCCTGGGCGGCGGCCTGCCATTCGGCGGGAATTTGCGCGAACGCCTTGCCCGGCCCCATGAAGGCGAGCAGCGCCAGCGCGATCAGGATCTTCATGAACGTCCTCCCGGGTTTCAGGTCGCCTGCCTGGCTTTGGTCGGCGGGTACTCGACAATTCCGTCGATCTTCACCTCGAACGCCTCGCGCGGCCTGAGCCGGCGGGCCTGCGCCGCCGTGATGACGGGATAGTGCCGGGCATCGTCGATCGCCGCCCCGACCTCCCAGCAATCGTCCTCGTTGGTGATCCACTGGGCGCCGGGAAAGCGCCGCATGTCGATCGCCCGCGAGTAGGCGCGCAGAGATTTGTGCTCCTTGCGGGCATACTCGTGGAAGTACGACATGATCAGCTCGCGCAGCGACCGATAGACCGGGTCGCGCCAGCGCAGCCAGGCATGGTTGGTCTTGGAGATGGCGCCCCAGCAGCCGTCGCGGCGGAACACCACGATCACGTGATCGGCATCGCCCTGGGCGGTCATGTCGACGACCAGCGGCGGGCGGCCCTGCAGCCACAGGGCGCAGGCGGCGACGAACGCGGCTTCGATGCAGTGCCCCTTGCCGTGGCGCAGCACGCGCCGCACCGAATAAAGGGTCGCACCGCCCTCTTCATGATTGGCAGGAAGGCTGGTGACGAACTGCTGGACCTGCTCCGGCGTGGCCAGGGACCGCAGGAGGCTGCCTTCCCGGGCGTCGAGGCCGAGGTTGGATGGCGATGGCTTGTCGACGTGACGCATCGTCTGCAATTGTGCCGCGACGGCAGCCTGTCGGCCAGAGGATGCAATTCGGGCCGCCGGTTGGTGGAGCTGAGGGGGATCGAACCCCTGACCTCCTCATTGCGAACGAGGCGCTCTCCCAGCTGAGCTACAGCCCCTGACAACCGGTTCAAGGTCCGAGGAGGCGCGGATAATGGTTGGCGGGTCACCTGTCAAGCAAGGCGGTGTATGATAGCGTCCGGCGTCCTTGCAAGGGAGAGTTGGTCGGTGACAGGTACCAGTACACAGGGCAGCAGCAAGCGGGCCATTCAGTCTGACGGCGCGCCCAAGGCGCTCGGCCCCTATTCCCAGGCCATCGTGGCCAACGGCATGGTGTACTGTGCCGGCCAGATCCCGCTCGATGCGACCGGCAATCTGGTCGAAGGCGGCATCGCCGAGCAGACTCACCAGATCCTGAAGAATCTGCGGGCGGTGCTGAAGGCGGCCGGCAGCGATCTCGACCGCGCGGTCAAGACCACGGTCTTCCTGAAGAGCATGGACAGCTTCGCCGCCATGAACGAGGTCTACGGCCGGCCCGAGTACTTCGGTGCCAATCCGCCGGCCCGCTCGACGGTCGAGGTCGCGCGCCTGCCGCGCGACGTCCTCGTCGAGATCGAGCTCGTCGGCCTCGCCTGACCCATGCGAACCCTCGGCCTATGAACGACCCCATGAGCTGGATCCTGGGCCTCGGTGCCCTCGTCCTCCTGGCCCTGGCGATCGGACACTTCCTGATTGCCCTCGTGCTCATCATCCCGACCTGGCGCATCTGCGTGCGCGCGGGATTCTCGGGCGCTCTCTCGCTGCTGCACCTCGTGCCGGTCGTCGGCTCGTTCATCGTCATGGCCATCCTGGCGTTCAGCACCTGGCCCAATGGCGAAGCCCGGCCGGGACGCTGACCATGGGCGGTGAATTCGCAGCCCTCACGGGCTTCTTCGGGCTGACCAGCCTGTTCGCGGTGGTCGCGGCCGCGTTCGGCGGCTGGATGGCCTGGCGCATCGTCGAGAAGGCCGGCCTGCCGGGCTGGCTGGGGCTCGTCGCCATGCTGCTCACCCTGACCGGCATCGGCTCGATCGTGCCGCTGGTCCTGCTCTGGATCTTCGCCTTCATGGACTGGCCGCGCGACGCCGCGGCGGGCGCGCCGGCGCGCCCGCAGACATCTCCAC
>JALHMO010000151.1 GCA_022844015.1 Reyranella sp.
TCCGCGGCAGCGGGCCGGCCGGCCGCATCCTGCACGACGATCTCGACGCCTTCCTCAAGAGTGGCCCGGCGAGCGCCGCGGCACCTGCCGGCCGGGTTGCGAACCAGCACCTCGAAACCGTGAAGGTAATCGGCCTGCGCCGGCGCATCGCCCAGAAGATGGCCGACTCCAAGCGCCGCGTCGCCCACTTCTCCTATGTCGAGGAAGTCGACGTCACTGCGCTCGAGGAGCTGCGTGCCGCCTTGAACGCGGAGAAGAAGCAGGACCGGCCGCGCCTCACGCTGATGCCGTTCCTGATGCAGGCGGTGGTCAAGGGCGTCGCCGACTTCCCCGAGATGAACGCGCTCTACGACGACGAGGCCGAGACGATCGAGCGGCACGGCGGCGTCCATATCGGCATCGCGACGCAGACCGACAACGGCCTGATGGTCCCGGTAGTGCGCCATTGCGAGGCACGCGGCCTGTGGGACCTCGCCCGCGAGGTGACGCGCCTCGCCGAGGCGGCGCGCGAGGGACGGGCGACGCGCGCCGAGCTCACCGGCTCGACGATCACCATCACCAGCCTGGGCCCACTGGGCGGCATTGTGACTACTCCGGTGGTCAACCGGCCGGAAGTGGCGATCATCGGCATCAACAAGCAGGTGGTGCGGCCGGTCTGGCAGGGCGGCCAGTTCGTGCCGCGCACCATGATGAACCTGTCGTCGTCGTTCGATCACCGCGTGATCGACGGCTACAACGCGGCGCGCTTCGTGCAGCGGCTCAAAGCGCTGCTCGAGGAGCCGGCCACCCTGTTCATCGAGGCGTAAGATGGCCGATATCACTGCCAAGGTGCTGATCGTGGGCGGCGGGCCGGGCGGCTACGTCGCCGCCATCCGGGCCGGCCAGCTCGGCCTCGACGTCGTGCTGGTCGAGCAGGGTGGCAGCGAGGGTGGCCTGGGCGGCACCTGCCTCAATGTCGGCTGCATTCCCTCCAAGGCGATCATCCATGCCGCCGAGGCCTATCACCACGCCGTCGAGCAGGCGACCAAGGCGCCGTTCGGCCTCAAGGTCGAGCGGCCGACCATCGAGTTCGCCCACACCGTCGAGTGGAAGGACGGCATCGTCGGTCGCCTGACCGGCGGCGTCGGCGCGCTGCTGAAGCGCCATCACGTCAAGATCGTGCACGGCCGCGCCGAGATGACCGACGGCAAGAGCTGCCGCGTCGAGACGGATACGGGGCCGCAGGTCATCCGCGCCGAGCATGTCGTGCTGGCGACCGGATCGGTCGCCGCGGCGCTGCCGGCCCTGCCGTTCGGCGGCAAGGTGATTTCCTCGACCGAGGCGCTGTCGCTCGACGCCATCCCCGAGCGGCTGGCCGTTGTCGGCGCGGGCTACATCGGCCTCGAGCTCGGCATCGCCTTCGCCAAGCTCGGATCGACGGTGACCGTGGTCGAGGCGCTGGACCGCATCCTGCCGGCCTACGATGCCGAGCTGGTCCGCCCCGTCGCCCGCCGGCTGCGCGCTCTCGGCGTCGAGGTGCTGACGCAGGCCAAGGCCGCGGGCCTGTCGGACGACGGCAATGCCCTTGTCGTCGACCAGGAAGGCGCCGGCCGTCGCTCCATACCGATGGACCGCGTATTGGTCGCCACCGGACGGCGGGCCAGGCTCGCGGGCTTCGGCCTCGAGCGGCTCGACCTCACCCTGGATCGCGGCGCCGTGCAGATCGACGAGCGCTGTGCCACCTCGATGCGCAATGTCTGGGCGATCGGCGATCTCACCGGCGAGCCGATGCTCGCCCATCGCGCGATGGCGCAAGGCGTCGTCGTCGCCGAGCAGATCGCCGGCCACCGGCGCGTGTTCGATGGCGCGGTCATCCCCGCCGTCTGTTTCACCGATCCCGAGATCGTCACAGTCGGCCTGTCGCCCGACGAGGCGCGTCGCGCCGGGCGCGAGATCCTGACCGCGCAGTTCCCCTTCCAGGCCAACGGCCGCGCGCTGACCTTGGCGGCCGAGGACGGCTTCGTGCGGGTCACGGCAAGAGCCGACAATCACCTCGTGCTCGGCATCGCCGCGGTCGGCCCGGGAGTCTCCGAGCTCGCCGCGTCGTTCGGTCTCGCCCTCGAGATGGGCGCGCGGCTGGAGGATATCGGCGGCACCATCCACGCCCATCCCACGCTGGGCGAGGCGTTCCACGAAGCCAGCCTGCGCGCACTGGGCGAGGCATTGCACATCTGATCCTCCTCCCCAAGCGTAGCTTGGGGAGGTGTCGCCGTCTTACGGCAACGGAGGGGTCATGAGCTTCAGGCTCGACCCTCTCCCATGGCTCATGACCCCTCCGTCGCGTATGACGCGACACCTCCCCAGCGATGCGCCGGGGAGGAGAAAGATCTACGCCCTCCGCGAAGCCAGCCTGCGCGCGCTCGGCGAGGCGCTGCATATTTGATCCTCCTCCCCAAGCGTAGCTTGGGGAGGTGTCGCCGTCTTACGGCGACGGAGGGGTCATGAGCTTCAGGCTCGATCCTCTCCCATGGCTCATGACCCCTCCGTCGCGTATGACGCGACACCTCCCCAGCGATGCGCTGGGGAGGAGACTGGCTTACGCTCGCTCGACCTCGACCAGATTGGTGTTGTACGTCGTGGCGCCGCACGGGGCGGCGCGGTCCTGGGAGAGGACGTTGGCGCAGCCCTTGGTGTCGGTACCTGTGCTGTCGGGCGTGAACCAGGCGCCCTCCTTGATCGAGACGATGCCGGGCATGATGCGACGCGTGACCTTGACCGGCAGCACGGTCGCGCCGCGGTCGTTGAACACGCGCACCGTGTCGCCGTTGGCGATGCCGCGGGCCGCGGCATCGCCCGGGTTCATCCAGACGTCGTCGGGGTCGACGCGTGCGAGCTGCGGCTGGTTGCCATGGATCGAATGGGTGCGCGCCCGCGACTTCGGGCTGCACAGCATCAGGGGAAACCGCGCTTCCGGCGTCACCGGCTCGATCCAGGTCGGGACGGCCGGAATAATTCCGAGCCCGTAGTAGTCGGGCTTGGCGGCCAGCGCCATCGAGTAGACCTCGATCTTCCCGGACGGCGTGGTGAAGCGATGGCTCTCGGGATCGCGGATCTGGGCGGCAAACGCCACCGCATCCTGCGGGGCTGCAAAGCGGGCCACGCCCTTGCCAGCGAAGGTGTCGAAATCGTCGACGGCCTTGCTGGTGAATTCACGCAGCCATTGCATCTCCGACTTGGCGTTGTAGTCGTCGATGCCGACGCGCGCGGCCAGGTCGGCGAAGATGTCGAGGTCGTTGCGGCACTCGTACATCGGCTGGATCGCCTGCTTCATGAAGATGGCGTAGTGCCCGGCACCGGCCCACGGCGTGTGCACGTCGTTGCGCTCCCAGAAGGTGGTGGCCGGCAGCACGATGTCGGCGTGGCGCACCGTCGGGGTCAGGAAATGATCCTGCCCGACGATCAGCTCGACGCCGTCGAGGGCGGCGGCCATCTTGTTGGCGTTGGGGCACTGGTTGAACAGATCGCCGCCCGCCGAATAGATCATCTTGACGTCGGCCGGGTAGCCGCCCGCCTTGCCGCGCGCCAGCAGGTCGGCGAGCAGCGGTGTCGCCACCCGGGCGTCGATCGGGTTGCTGCCGGCGGGCAGGCCGACGATGCCGCTGCGGCCGGTCACTCCGTTGCTGACCCCGGTGTTGCCGCCGACGATGCCGATATTGCCGGTGATCGCGGCCAGCGCGTAGGCAGCGCGATGGAACTGCTCGCCGAAGGCCGTGCGGCCGGGTGCGTAGCCGCACTGCAGCGCCGCGGGCCTGGTCGTGGCGAACTCGATCGCCAGGCGGCGGATCGTCTCGGCCGACATGCCTGTGCGCTCGGCCGCCCATTCCGGCGTTTTCGGAACGCCGTCGCTCTGGCCCAGCAGATATGACTTGTAGGACGCGCCGGCGGGCGCGTCGGGCGGCAGGTGCTCGTCGTCGAAGCCCAGCACATGCCGGTCGCAGTAGGCCTGGTCGTGCAGGCCCTCGCTCACGATCACGTAGGCCATGGCGATCAGCGCGGCGGCGTCGGTCGACGGCTTGATGAAGATGTGCTCGTCGGCCAACGCCGTGCTGGTGCGGGTGCGCCGCGGGTCGACGCAGACGATGCGCACGCCGCGGCTCTTGGCTTCCTTGAGATACTGCAGCGTGCCGGTGCCGAACGTGCCGTCGGCCGGGCTCCAGCCCCACATCAGGATGAGCCTGGAATTGACGTAGTCGGTCGGCTCGCGGCCGGCGGTCTTGTAGTCGGCCTTGGCACCGAAGGTCATGCGGACGGCGAAGACCTCGGCCTCGGCCGACATGTTCGACCACAGGTCGATGCAGCCGCCGAACTTGTAGAAGAAGCGCTTGGACACGGTCGATCCGTGCAGCATCGACGTGTTGCCCGATCGCGACGCATCGACGATCGAGGCGTTGCCGTGCTGGCGGCGGATGCGCAGCATCTCCCTGGCCACGTGATCCAGCGCCTCGTCCCACGAGATGCGCTCGAACTGGCCCGAACCGCGCGGGCCGACCCGCCGCATCGGATACTGCAGGCGTTCCGGATGATACAGCCGCTCGATCTGCCCGACGCCGCGGGCGCAGGCGTGCAAAGGCGGCATCTCGGGCTGCCAGCGCGCGGGGTCGGTCGAGATCTTGACGATCCGGTCGTCGACGACATGCGCATTCACCACGCAGCGGCCGCCGCAATTGTGCCCGCAGGTGCTGGTGACGACGGTCTCGCCGGCGCGGCCGGCGCGGCGCGGCGCCTGGTAGATCGTGTGGTCGGGCATTAACGCACCTCGTGAGCGGCGGCTTACGATTGGAGAGAAATGTCCCTCGCTTACGGCGCTTGCCGAGCAAGCACCGTAAGCGAGGGACCTAACCCAGCAAGGGTACCGGCACCACGGCCGCATTGTCGACGCCCGATCGTTCGGCCTAAGCCGCAGCGACCTCGAACACGGTCTTGGCCACCCCTTCGCCCGACAGGGCGAACGTCAGGGCCTCGCGGTACTCGGAGAAAGAAAAGACGCGCCCGGCTGGCGGGTCGAGCCGGCCGTCGGCGACCCAGCCGAGCAGCTCCTCGAGCTCGCGACCGGCCTGTTCCCGCTCGAACACGTCGGCGAACTGGCGGTAGTCGACACCTACCAGGGCCGCTCCCTTGAGGAGCGGCAGGTTGACCGGCAAGGCCGGAATCTCGCCCGACACGAAGCCGACCACCAGATGGCGGCCGCCCCATCGCAGCGAGCGGAAGGCCGGCTGCATCAAGGTGCCACAGGCCGGATCGAACACGACATCGAGGCCGCCGGGTACCGCCGCGCGCAGACGATCACGCCAGCCGTCGACGTCGCGATCGAGCGTGATGTCGGCCCCGTAGTCCCGAGCGAGGGCGCGCTTCGCATCGGTCGACGCCACGCCGACGACCCTGGCGCCGAGCAGCTTGCCGACCTGGACCGCGGCGCTGCCGGTGCCGCCGGCGGCACCGATCACCAGCAGGGTCTCGCCCGCCTGCAGGCGGGCCCGATCGCGCAGCCCGTGCAGCGCGGTCACGTAGTTGATGCGAAACCCGGCGGCCTGGTCGAACCGCATGCGATCGGGAATGCGCCGGACGGACGTGGCAGCGGCGATGGCGTAATCGCAGAAGCCGCCGCGCACCTGGGCCAGCACGCGATCGCCGACCGCGACGGCCGTGACGTCGGAACCGACCGCATCGATCCAGCCGGCAACCTCGCCACCCGGCACGTGCGGCAGCGGGGGCTTGACCTGGTAGCGGCCGAGCGAGACCAGCGCATCGACGTAGCCGACGCCGCAGGCAGCAATCCGCACGCGCACCTCGCCGACACCGGGAACCGGCATCGGCAGATCGACGACACGGTACTCGTCGATCGAGGAAAGCGACGTCGCCTGGATTGCCTGCATGGATGATCCTCCGCTCAACCGAGAGGTTCTGGACAATCCATCGATGAAAGGAAAGGTCGACTCATCTTTTCTCCCGCTGACGCGGGCGGAGAAGATGCGAAGCCTCATGTTCCTCTCCGCCCGCGTAGCGGGGGGAGAGGGCAGGAGACGGCCTTCACCAGCCAGAACTTGCTGCCGAAGCGCTCGACTGGCAGGCTGCGGCTACAGCCGGCGGCGAGCCTGAGGTCGGCCACGCTGGTGCCGGCGACGCCATGGCGGCACATCTTGCAACGCCGAGCCACGAAAAAAGATTCGACGCAAGAGTCGCTTCCGCGCCCGTTCCGCCCCTATGATGGCCGCCAATAACGAAGCGCCCGGGAGGCGACGGTATGTACAGTTATATCGCCCGGCGGCTCGTCTTCGGCGCGCTGACCGTGATCGGCGTATCGATCATGGTGTTCGTGGTCATGCGTATCCTGCCTGGCGACCCGCTGGTCGCGATCTTCGGGCCGGAGGGCATGACCAAGCTCACCGACGAGCAGCGCGCCAACTACATGAAGGAACTGGGGCTCAGCGACCCGCTGTGGGTGCAGTACTTCGCCTGGGTGAAGGATATCATCAGCGGGAATTTCGGCCGCTCGTTCTTCCGTTCCGAGAGCGTGGCCGAGATGATTCTGCGGCGCGGCCCGCTGACGGCGGAGATTGCCCTGCTGTCGGTCCTGCTGTCGTGGATCGTCGGCATCCCGGTCGCCCTGGTGAGCGCACTGAAGCCCAACACGATCGCCGATTCGGCGGTTCGCTTCGTCAGCATCCTGTTCCTGGCGGTGCCGGGCTTCTGGGTCGGCATGCTGATCGTGCTCGGCCTGCTGTTCTGGTTCGGCTATCGCGCCCCGATGGCGGGTGCCTCGCTGTTCTCCGACCCGATCGCCAACCTGCAGCTGGTCATAGGCCCGGCCGTCGTGCTCGGGTTGGGCCAGGCCGCCTACATCGCCCGCATGGGCCGCTCGAGCCTCCTGGAGGTGATCCGCGAGGACTACGTGCGCACGGCGCGGGCCAAAGGCCTCAACAATCGACTGGTTATCGCGCTCCACGCTCTGCCCAATGCGCTGCTGCCGGTGATCACCCTGTCGGGCGTGCTGCTCGGGCTGGTGCTGGCCGGCTCGATCCCGGTCGAACGGGCCTTCGGCACACCCGGCCTTGGCTATTCCATGTTCATCGCCGTGAGCGAGCGCGACGTGTTCGTGATGCAGAATTTGGTGTTCCTCTATGCCGTGGTATTCGTGTTTCTGAACATCGTGGTCGACGTGACGATAGCCCTGCTCGATCCGAGGATCCGTTACCAATGACTGTCATCCTGCCCGCCGACTCCGCAGCGCCGACCGCCGCCTCGCGCGTCCGGGCACTGTTCCGGGGCATCGGCCGTTTCTTCCGGCGGGCGCCGTTCTCCGCCTTCTGGGGCTGCGTCGCCGCCGCCATTCTCGCCATGGCCATCACCGCGCCGGTGATCGCGCCCTACCCGCCGCTCAAGTCCGACTTCCGCGCCATGCAGAAGCCGCCCAGCGAGGCGCACTGGTTCGGCACCGACCAGATCGGCCGCGACACCTTGAGCCGGGTGATCTACGGCAGCCGCGCCTCGCTCACCGTGGCCATCGGCGCGGTGCTGTTCGGCACCACGGTCGGTGCCTTGTGGGGTCTTGCCTGCGGTTATTTCGGCGGCCGCTTCGACATGATCAGCCAACGCATCATCGAGTTCCTGCAGTCGTTTCCCGACCTGATATTGGCGATGGCCATCGCCATGGCGCTGGGCGGCGGCCTGGGGACAGTGATCGTCGCCATCGCCGTCACCCGAATACCCTTCGGCGGCCGCGTCATCCGCTCGGTGGTGCTGTCGCTCAAGGAAATGCAGTATGTCGAGGCGGCACGCGGGCTGGGCGCCTCGCATCAGCGCCTGATGTTTCGTCACATCCTGCCGCAATGCGTCGCGCCGTATCTGATCCTGGCCACCACCCACCTCGGCGTCGCCATCATCATCGAGGCCTCGCTCGGGTTCCTGGGCGTCGGCATCCCGCCGCCGAACCCGACATGGGGCAACATGCTGGCCGATTCGCTCAACGCCGGCCTGGTGCCGCCGTGGTGGCTGGTGCTGTTCCCCGGCCTTGCAATCACGCTGACCGTGCTCGCCTTCAATCTCCTGGGCGACGGCATCCGCGATATGCTCGACCCGAGGCTGCGCGGCTCGGTGTAGGCGCAAGAAGAAAGGTCCCTCGCTGCGCTCGGAACGACAGTCCTGTCGTCATCCCGAGCGCAGCGAGGGACCTTAATCTTTCTCCTCGATCCTTACGCCGCCGATGCCAGCGGGAACCTGACGCCGCCGTCGTGCAGATGGCACGAGGCGAAGTGGCCGGGCTTGATCTCGCGCAGGGCCGGCACGTCGGTGCGGCAGCGCGGCATGGCGTAGGGACAGCGCGCATGGAAATGGCAGCCCGGCGGCGGGTTGATCGGGCTCGGCACGTCGCCCGTCAGGATGACCCGCTTGCGGCGGCGGGAACTCGCTTTGGGAATGGGCACCGCCGACAGCAGCGCCTCCGTGTAGGGATGCAGCGGCATGTCGAACAGGCTGGTCTTGTCCGTCATCTCGACGATGCGGCCGAGATACATCACAGCCACGCGATGGCTGATGTGCTCGACCACGGCGAGATCGTGGGCGACGAACAGGTAGGACAGCCCGAGCTCGTCCTGGAGGTCCATCAGCAGGTTGATGATCTGCGCCTGGATCGACACGTCGAGCGCCGACACAGGCTCGTCGCCGACGATCAGGTCGGGATTGAGCGCCAGCGCCCGCGCGATGCCGATGCGCTGGCGCTGGCCGCCCGAGAACTCGTGCGGATAGGACTTCATCGCCTCGGGGCGCAGGCCGACCCGGGCGAACAGGGCGGCGATCCGATCGACGCGTTCCCGCGCCGTGCCGACCTGATGGATGGTGAGCGCTTCGCCCACGATCTCGCCGGCCGACATGCGCGGATTGAGCGACGCGTAGGGATCCTGGTAGATCATCTGCATGCGCCGCCGGTAGGGCAGCAGATCCTCGCGGGCGAGATGGGTAATGTCGGCGCCGTCGACGCGAATGCTGCCGCTGGTCGGCTCGAGGAGCCGCAGCAGGGTGCGGCCGACCGTCGACTTGCCGCAGCCGCTCTCGCCCACCAGGCCCAGCGTCTCGCCGCGCTTGATGGTGAAGGACACGCCATCGACCGCATACACCTGGCCGGAAGACCGCGAGAAGAATCCCTTGTGAATCGGGAAGTGCTTCTTGAGGTCACTGACCTCGAGCAGGTTCTGCGCGCCGTTCTTCGGGTTGCCGGAGTGGTTCCGCGTGGAGGGGCCGTTCCCCTGGTCGGTTGAGCCGTTCCTCATGCCGCACCTGCCATCACGCGATCGGCATGCCAGCAGGCGATCCAGTGACCTCGGCCGCGCTGCTCGAGCTCGGGCCTCGCCTTCAGGCATTGATCGGTCGCGAAGCCGCAGCGGGGCGCGAAGCTGCATCCCGCCGGCAGGTTGAACAGCGACGGCACCATGCCCTTGATCTCGGTGAGCCGCGCTCGCCTCGTGTCGCTGTGCGCGGCGGTGTCGAGATGCGGAATCGAACCCAGCAGGCCCTTGGTATAGGGATGACCGGGCCGATCGAACAGGTCGGCTGCCGGCGCTTCCTCCACCTTGCGGCCGGCATACATCACCACCACCCGGTCGGCGTTCTCGGCCACCACGCCCATATCATGGGTGATCAGGATGATCGCCGTCCCGAAGGTCTCCTGCAGCTCGCGCATCAGGTCGAGGATCTGGGCCTGGATGGTGACGTCGAGCGCCGTGGTCGGCTCGTCGGCGATCAGCACTTTCGGGTTGCAGGAGAGCGCCATGGCGATCATGACGCGCTGGCGCATGCCGCCGGAAAGCTGGTGCGGATAGGCATGCGCCCGTTTCTCGGGCTCGGGCATCTGGACCCGGCGCAGCATCTCGATCGCCTTGTCGAGGGCATCCCGCTTGGAGAGCCCCTGGTGCAAGGCGATCGCCTCGGCGATCTGCTTGCCTACCGTATACAGGGGGTTGAGCGAGGTCATCGGCTCCTGGAAGATCATCGAGATGGCGTTACCGCGGATCGCCTCCATCTCTGGGGCGCCGAGCTCCAGGAGATTCCTGCCTTCGAAGCGGATCGTGCCGCCGACGATGCGTCCCGGCGGGTTGGCGACCAGACGCAGGATCGACAGCGCCGTCACACTTTTGCCGCAACCCGACTCGCCCACCACGCCCAGGGTCTCGCCGCTCTTCACCGAGTAGGAAACGCCGTCGACCGCGCGCACGGTGCCGATGGCGGTGAAGAAATGCGTCTGCAGGTCCTCGATCTGCAGCACTGGCCGAGCCGGCACGACGGCAGGCTCTCCGACGACGCGAGGTCCCGGCTGGGATAAATTCAAGGCAAGACTCCCTGAGAATTGTCGTGCTAGTTTTGGTCCATCGGGGAGAAGGACAAGAACCATCAGAGCACAGAGTGCTCGGTCTGGAAAAGACCTATTGGGAGGAAACACAATGCGAGACGAGGAGTCC
The DNA here is from genome assembly GCA_022844015.1 of Reyranella sp. GTDB lineage: Bacteria > Pseudomonadota > Alphaproteobacteria > Reyranellales > Reyranellaceae > Reyranella. Next base: position 10,488 of record JALHMO010000151.1, read on the forward strand.
AAGCGCTCACGCGTGAATCGTCGTGGGTTCGTCAAGGGAGCCGCCGCGCTCGGCGTCGGCGCGATGGCCTATCCGTGGATGCCGGCGCGCGCCCAGGGCGTGCCGTTGGAGTTCGACGGGTCGAAGTTCCAGCTGGCCGCGCCCGAGCCCAACCCGAAGTCGGGTGGCGTGCTGAAGTACGGCATCACCATGCGGCCGCCACATTTCGACTTCCACCAGTCGGGCACGATCAACAGCCTGGGCAGCCAGGGTTGCATGTTCGACAACCTGGTGCGGCGCGACCCGCGCGACAGCGGCAAGACAATCATTCCCGATCTCGCGCACAGCTGGGAAATCGCCAAGGACGGCAAGACCTACACCTTCCACCTGCGCAAGGGCGTCCAGTTCCATGACGGCGCCGAGCTCACCTCGGCCGACGTCAAGGCCACCTTCGACCGCATCGCCAAGCCGCCGCAGGGCATCTCCATCCCGCGCAGCACCCTGTTCGCGGCGGTGAGCGAGATCACGGCGCCGGACAATTACGTCGTCCAGTTCAAGCTGTCGGCACCGCGGCCGGCCGATTTCATCATGGGCGCCATCGCCAGCGGCTGGAACGGCATCGTGCGCAAGAAGACGCTCGAGGACAACAACTACAACCTGCGCCGCGTCGTCGACATCCCCGGCACCGGCCCGTTCAAGAGCAAGCGCCGCGTCGAGAACGAGGTCTGGGTGATGGAGAAGCACCCGAACTACTGGAACAAGGCGGGCGGCCTGCCCTATCTCGACGGCGTCGAGTTCTACCATGCCCTGCCGTTCTCGCCCGAGCTCGGCTCCAGCCTGCTGTCGGGCCGCGTCGATTACGCCCGCCTGCTCGATCCGGGCTCGCAGCGCCGCGTCAAGGCGACCCAGGGCATGTCGGGCACCGACTTCTACCAGAGCGTCATCCAGGCGACCTGGATGAACAACAAGAAGAAGCCGTTGGACGATCCGCGGGTGCGCCGCGCCTTCCATCTCGTGCTCGACAAGCCGGTGCTGGTCGATGTCGTGAAGGACATCGCGCCGATGATGGTCGGCGGCTTCATCTATCCGTTCTCGAGCTTCGCCACGCCGTTGCCCGAGCTCAGCAAGCGACTGGGCTACCAGGCCGATCCCACCGCCTCGATCAAGGAAGCGAAGGCGCTGATGAAGGCGGCGGGCTACGAGAAGGGCATCCAGGGGCTCGACTATCTGGTGCGCGAGGTGGCGAGCTTCAAGCTGTGGTCGCAGGCCATCCAGGCCATGCTGCAGCAGACGCTCAACGTGCAGACCAACATCCGCACCGCCGTCGAATCGGTGTGGTTCGACGACGTGAACACCGGCAAGTTCGATCTCGCCATCGGTGCCATCGTGTCGACCCTGCTGGACCCGTCCGACTACTTCAACGCCTGGTACGGCAAGGGTGGCCCACAGAACTACTCGCAGTGGGACAACGCCAAGTTCAACGCGCTTCGGCCTCAGATCGACGCCGAGGTCGACCCGGCCAAGCGCCTGGCCCTGATCCGTCAGGCCGAGGCGATCATGGAGGAGGATCCTCCGCTGCTGCCGATGTCGTGGGAGAAGATCAACGACGGCTGGTACAATTACGTCAAGGGTCACCGCCCGAACGACTATTTCGGCATCTACGACGTCGTCCGCCTGGATACGTTCTGGCTCGACAAGTAGCCTGCGACATCTTCGAGACGGGACGGGCCGGCCGCAATGCCGGCCCGTTTTTCGTCATCGTCTTCGCTGGGAGCGCGCCACTCCAGTGGCGCTGATGGGATGTCGGATCATCGGGAAGAGCGCCACTGGAATGGCGCGCTCCCAGCAATGAGAGGGCCGGCCCCAGTTCCGGCCGCGTTTTCGTCCGTCGAACCGTCGATGCCGCGCGCGTTGACTTGTCCGCGACCAGTCATTCAAGGTCGACTTGAATAAACACTCATTCAAGGCGAGGAAGCAGATGCGCCGGACACGTCTCGGGCGACGCCAGTTCACGTTTGTCGCCAGCGCCGCGGCGGCCACGCTCGCCGCTCCGGCCATCGCGCAAGGCGAGCCGATCAAGGTCGGCACGATCTTCCCGCAATCGGGTCCCGCCGGCCCGAACGGCCAGGCGGTGGCCAATGCCGTCAAGATCGCCGCCGAGATGATCAATGCCAAGGGTGGCGTGCTCGGCCGCAGGCTGGTCGTCGTCAGCAAGGACGACGAAAGCACCCCGGCGGTGGGCGTCACCCGCGCCAACGAGATGGTGGCGGAGAAGGTCGCCGTCGTGATCGAGGGCTGGAACAGCCCGGTGACCCTCGCCATGCAACCGGTCCTGGCGCGGGCCGACGTTCTCGACATCACGGCGGTATCGAAGGCCGATCCCATCCTCGCCGGCCAGGCCAATCCCTACGCCATCCGCCTCAACAGCTCGAATGGCCAGGACGGCGCGGTAATCGCCGAGATCCTGCTGGGCAAGCTGAACGCGCGGCGAATCGGCTTCCTCACCCAGAACGACGCCTACGGCAATGGCGCGCAGGCCGTGATCGAGGCCGAGCTCGGCAGGCTCGGCAAGCCTTGGGAAAAGGTCGTCGTCGAACAGTTCCCCTTCAAGCAGACCGACTTCCGGGTTAGCCTAGCCAACGTCAAGCAAGCCAAACCCGACGCCGTGGTCGCCATCAACGCCGCAGAATCCTCGGGCATGCCGGCCCTGATCCAGCAATACCGCCAGGCCGGTATCGACGGCGTTTTTGTCGGCGCCGTCGGCACCATCCTGCCGACCGTGTTCAAGATCGCGGGCGAGGCGACTACCGGCATCGTCTCGGCCGACATCTACTTCTCCGACCTGCCGCCGTTCGACAAGATCAAGGAGAATATCGAGTTCGTCGAAGCCTTCCGAAGGGCGCACAGCGAAGCGCCCGACAAGGGCGCGGCGCTGGGCGCCGCCGCGCTGGAAGTCTGGGCGAGCGCGGCCAATGCCGCCAAGAGCCTCGATCGCAAGACCGTGGCGCAGGCGATCCGCGGCAAGAGCGTGCCCGGCACGGTGCTGGGCGACGTCGCCTTCGAGGCCAACGGCCAGGCGCGGCACAAGCACACGATCTTCAAGGTCGTCGACGGCAAGACCGCGAAGATCGAGGTCATGAAGTAGCTTGGCAAGAATTCTCAACCCGCTTCTGACCGTCGAGGAGCTGACCGTTCGCTACGGTGCCCTCACCGCCTTGAGCGAGATGTCCTGGCAGGTCGATGCGGGCGAGATTCTCGGGATCATCGGGCCGAATGGCGCCGGCAAGAGCTCGTGCTTCGCGGCAGTGACCCATGCCGTCGAGCGGACGGGCGAGGTGTGGCTGGGCGACGACCGGATCACCGACCTCACGACCTTCGAGCTGGCCCGCATCGGCGTGCGCCGGACGTTCCAGCACAACGCCTTCTTCGGCGACCTGACCCTGCTCGAGAACGCCATGGCGGCGATGCTGCTCGACCATTCGACGTCGCTCGGCCGGTCGATCCTGACGCCGTGGCGCGAGATGGCGAAGCGGCAGCGCGCCGAGAAGGCCGCGACCGAGTTGCTGACGACGTTCGGCATCGCCAGGCAAGACCATCACAAGCGGCCGGGCGACATCGCCTACGGCACGCAGCGGCTGCTCTCGGTGGTGCTGGCCTACGGCTCGGGCGCGCGCGTCCTGCTGATCGACGAGCCGGCCGCAGGCACCGGCGGCGCCGACATGCAGCGGCTGGCCGACCTGCTGGTCGACCTTCGCGATCGCAAGGTCGCCGTGGTGGTGATCGAGCATCACATGGACCTCATCATGGCGGTCGCCGACCGCATCGTGGTGATCGACCAGGGACGCAAGCTGGCCGAGGGCAGACCCGCCGACATCCAGGGCGACGAGCTGGTCCGCGAAGCCTATCTCGGGCGCGCGGCATGACGGATGTCGCGAAGGTCGCTGCCCTCCAGGCAACAGGCATCTCGGTCCGCTATGGCGGCAACGTCGCGGTCGACGGCGTCGACGTCACGGTGCCGGCCGGAGGGATGATCGGCATGGTCGGTGCCAACGGCGCCGGCAAGAGCACTCTGATCAACGCCCTGGCTGGCTGGTCGCGCGGCCCGGCCACGGTCCGCGGCAAGGTGCGTCTTGGCGGCCGGTCGATGGACTGGCTGTCGCCGCATCGGCGCGCGCGGCGCGGCCTGGTGCTGGTGCCGGAGGGCAAGGGCATCTTCGCCGACCTGACCGTGAGCGAGAACCTCGCCCTGATCCGGCCGCCGCGCAATCCGCGCGGCCGCCACCCGTTCTCGATGGATGAGATCTTCGAGCTGTTCCCGCGCCTGGCCGATCGCCGGACGCACAAGGGCGGGATGCTGTCGGGCGGCGAGCGCCAGATGGTCGCGGTGAGCCGCGCCCTGCGTGCCGCCCCGAGCGTCCTGCTGCTCGACGAGCCATCGGCCGGCCTGGCGCCGCGGCTGGTCTACGAGCTGCTCGCCACCATGCGCCGCCTGGTCGATCGCGGCCTGTCGGTATTCCTGGTCGAGCAGAACGTGCGTGCGACCCTCGAGCTGGTCGACGAGCTCTACCTGCTCGAGCGCGGCAAGCTCGTCGCCCGCGGCCCGGCAGCGACCATGAAAGACGATCCGCGCATCCTCGAGGCCTACCTCGGGACCCTCAAGACATGAACCTGGCGCAACAGATCATCAACGGCCTGGTGCTGGGCTCGGGATACGCCCTGATCGCCATCGGCTGGACCGTGCTGCTGGGCGCGGCGCGGCTGGTGAACTTCGCGCATGGGCAGCTCTACATGCTCGCCGCCTTCCTCGCCTGGGCGGCGATGCAGCAGTTCGGGGTCGACTACTACGTCGCGGTGCCGATCGCGGTGCTGGCGCTGGGGCTGCTCGGGGTCGTGCTGCAGGGCGTCATGCTGCCCCTTGTCATGAAACAGAACCTGACCAGCCTGATGATCGTCACGCTGGGCTTCGGCTACGTCTTCCAGGGCGGCGCCGCCCGCGTTTTCGGCGGCGATCCGCAGCGCCTGATCAGCCCGTTGCAGGCCGAGAGCATCCGCTACGGCGACATCTGGTTCACCCTGCAGGACGTCGTGACGCTCGCCGGCACCCTGCTGCTGTTCGGGTTCCTGTGGCTGGTGATGAATCGCACCCGTCTCGGCGCGCTGGTGCGCTCGGTCGCCGAGGATCCCAAGCTCGCCCAGCTGTTCGGCATCAATGCGGCGCGCGTCTATATCGGCGTCTTCGTCTTCGAATGCGCTGCCGTGGCACTCGGTGCCGGGCTGGTGGCGCCGCGCAGCCCGATCCTGACCAGCATGGGCTTCGACGAGGTGATCCTGACCTTCGTCGTGGTCGTGCTGGGCGGCATCGGCAGCGTCGGCGGCAGCCTGCTCGCGGGTTTCGGGCTCGGCATGTTCACCGCCCTGTTCGGTGCGCTCGTCTCGCCGGCCTACACGACGGCGGCGGCCTTCCTCTTGCTGCTGATCGTGCTGGTGACGCGGCCGGGCGGCCTGGCGGCGCGCCGATGACGCGCCTCGCCACCCCGCTCGCCCTGCTGCTGGCGGCGCTCGCCTATTTCGTGCCGGCCGCCGCAGGCGGCACGCCGGTCGTCTATGCCGCCTGCACGACTATCGCCATCCTGGCCGTGATGGCCTACGGGGCCGACCTGATCCTGTCCTATCTCGGCGAGGTGAGTCTCGGCCACACCATCTTCTGGGCGGCCGGCGGCTACGCCGCGGCGATGCTGTCGGTCGGTCCCGGCTGGAACGGCTGGATGACGGCCGGCGCGTCGGTCGCGATCGCGCTCGTGCTCGCCTGCGTGCTCGGCTGGGTGACCCTGCGCACGCGCGAGTTCGTGTTCTCGCTGGTGACCTATGCCGCCGCCGTGGTCGCCATGGAGGTGGCCTTCAACTGGTCGTTCCTCGGCGGCTCGGACGGCATCGTCGGCGTCCCGCCCCTCCAGCTCACCGTGCTCGGCCGGGGCATCACCGGCTCGACGAATGCCGAGCTGTGGCCGGTGGCGTGGGGCCTGCTGATGCTGACCCTGCTGTTCATCCAGCGCTTCCGCCAGTCGCGCCTCGGCACCAGCGCCCTGATGGTGCAGATGAACCCCGATCTCGCCCAGGCGCTCGGCGTCGACGCCCGCTCGGTGCGCTTCCTGGTGTTCGTCGCCTCCGCGCCGATCTCCGCCCTCGCCGGCTGGCTCTACGCCTACCAGCGCGCCTATGTCGGGCCGGACATGTTCGAGAGCTATTTCCTGGTGCTGATGCTGACCGCCATCGTGATCGTCGGCCGCCGCCTGCTGCTCGGGCCGCTGATCGGCACCGCCCTGATCATCGTCCAGCAGACATTCTTCTCGATCGGCGGCGATGGCGACAAGATCGTGCTGGGCGCCGTGCTCGCCGTCATCCTGCTGCTGTGGCCGAAGGGCCTGATCGGCCTCTGGGAGCTGATGCGGGTGCGGCGGGCCTCATGAGCGCCAATCCTGTGGCGCTCATGAAGTGTGTGATCGGCAAGAAGAGCGCCACGGAGTAGCGCGCTCCCGGCCATGAGGTTCATGACCCCTCCGTCCGCGTTTACGCGGACGCCTCCCCACGTCTGACCTTTGTTGAATTCATCATGTTGCCCTCCCTGCGCGAAGCGCGGGGAGGTGCCCCCCCTTTGCGCTGTTTACAGCGCCATTGGGCGGAGGGGTCAGGAGCCGCAGTCGAAAGCGTCCATCCATGTTCTTGCGGTTCAAGGCCTCGTGGATTGACGATTGGTGGCGTCAATATGACGAGTGTTCTAGCAATAGCGCTTGTTTCTCTTGACCCCTCCGCCCCCTGCGGGGGCACCTCCCCGCGCTTCGCGCAGGGAGGAACATGATGTGTGAATTCGACAGACGCCTGGCGCGGGGAAGACAAGAGAGGTCACTTCACCTCGACGATATCCGCGACGCCTACCTTCTTGTTGTTCACCGTCTGCAGCACGACGAAGCGGCCGGCCGAGTTGTGGTCGTCGAAGGTCACCACCTTGCCCATGACGTTGGTGAACTTCATGTTCTTGATGGCGTCCTTGATCTTCGGGCCCTCGGTGCTGTTGGCATCCTTGATTGCCTGGGCGATGACGCGGATCGAATCGTAGCCGCCCCAAGTCTGCAGGTAGGGCTCCGACTTGTGCTTGGCCTTGATCTTCTCGACGAACGCCTTGTTGGACGGCGCGTCGATCGTGGCGTTGTAGGTCCAGGCGCTGATCGACTTCTCCATGCCGCCGGCCTCGATGATCGGCTGGTTGCGCCCGCCCAGCTCGATGCGGCCGGTATAGGGGATGCGCACGCCGAGCTGCATGGCCTGGCGCAGGAAGTTGATCGAATCGCCGCCGACCTGGAAGGTCGCAATGGCGTCGGGCCGGCGCTGCTGGATGCGCGTCAGGATGCTGGTGAAGTCCGGCGTGTTCTGCGGATGGAAGTCGGTCGACACGATGGTGACGCCAGCCTTCTCGGCCACCTTCTTGAAGGCGTCGGCGCCGCCGCGGCCGAAATCGGTATCCTCGCCGATAATCGCCACGTTCTTGAACAGCTTCTTCCCGCCGAGATAGGTGCCGAGCGCCTCCATCATGGCGGCGTCCGACGGGCTGATGCGGAACGAGTACTCGTTGCGGCCCGGTCCGGCGAGCTCGGTGATCTGCGGGTTGGAAGCGATGCCGGTGACCATCGGGATCTTGGCGTCGGCGATGATCTTCATGCTGGCCAGATGGGCCGAGCTGCAATGCGCCCCCTCGATTGCCACCACCTTGGCCTCGACCAGCTTGTTGGCGACGTTGACCGCCTCGGATGGATTGCACTTGTTGTCCATCACCAGGACCTCGACCTTGCGGCCGAGCAGGCCGCCGGCGGCATTGATCTCCTCGATGGCGAGGTTGACGCCCCACAGCTCCCATTCGGCCGCCACGGCGACCGCGCCGGTCTGGCCGGTCGACACGCCGATCACGATGGGCGGCTGCTGCGCCGACGCCGCGC